>VBLP01000585.1 GCA_005887925.1 Deltaproteobacteria bacterium
CAGGTGGGGGCGCGCCAGCATGGCTCCAGTATGCCATGTCAGAGCAGACTGCTCGACCCCGTTCGATCGTAGCCTCACGCGCGGTTGATGACCGCCTGGGTCTGGGTCACCAGCGCGACGCGCTTGCCGGCGTCGTCGCGCAGGTCGGTCTGCGCGACGATCGTGGTGCGGCCGACGTGGAGCGGCGTGGTGGTGCCGTGCACTGCGCCCTTGGTCACCGGACGGAAGAAGTTGGTCTTCGACTCGATCGTCGCGGTCGTCGCGCCCGCCGGCAGGTTCATGAACGCGCACAGCGCGCCGAGGCTGTCGGCGAACGCCATCAGCGCGCCGCCGTGGATCACGGCGGCGGTCGTGCAGATCTCGGTGCGCCAGGGCATCGTGCCCTTGATCTCGTCGCGGGTCGCCGAGGTGATCGCGATCCCGAGCAGGTGGACGAACGGCATGGTCAGTGGGATATCGATGCTCATGATGGGCTCCGGTCGGCTCCGGCCGCGCAGCATACGCTCACCGGGCCGCGAGCGCCTCGAGCAGCTTGCGGCGCGTGATCGGCTTGGCCACCAGCGCGCGCACGCCGAGGTCGCGCGCCCGGCGGCGGTTGTCGGCGTTGGCGCGCGACGTGATCACCACGATCGGCGCCGTCTTGAGTCGGGCGTCCTGGCGCAGCCGCGCGATCAGCTCGAAGCCACCCAGCTCCGGCATCTCGAGGTCGGTGACCACGAGGTCGTAGTGCAGCTGGCGCGCCATGTGCAAGGCGCGCGCGCCGTCCTCGGCGACATCGACGATCCAGCCCTCGCTGCCCAGCATGCTCGTCATCGCCTCGCGGATCGCCCGCGAGTCGTCGACCACCAGCGCGCGGCCGGCCAGCGTCATCCGCGCCGCGCCCGGGTCGATCAGCGTCACCGGGACGTCCGGATACGCGCGCCGCACCAGCTGCGCCGGGTCGAGGATCAGCTGCACCTTGCCCGAGCCGCTGATCGTCGCGCCGGCATACAGCGTGAGCGGCGCCAGCAGCGGCCCGAGCGGCTTGATCACGATCTCGCGCGCGCCGATGACCTTGTCGACCGTGCACACCAGGCTCTTGCCCGCGAACGCCACCACGATCGCCGGGCGGCGGTCGGTCGCCGCGCCGTGGCCGAGCAGCTGCTCGAGCCGCACCACCGGCAGCACGTCGTCGCGCACCGTCGCCGTCGTCGCATAGGCCTCGACGTGCGTCGTGTCGACCACATGCAGGCTCGACACCGCGTAGACCTGGCCGTCGACCTTGAACAGCATCGCCTGGGTCAGCGCCGCCGACAGCGGCAGCCGCAGCGTGAACGTCGTGCCCTTGCCCGGGACCGAGGCCACCTTGACCTCGCCGCCGAGCCTGGCCACCGTCTCGCGCACCAGCCCGATGCCGACCCCGCGGCCCGCCAGCTCGTCGGCCTCGCCGCGGGTCGAGATCCCCGTGTTGAGGAGCGCGTCGAGCACGTCCGCGTCGTTGGCCAGCCGCGCCCGCGCCGGGCTCCACCGCCCCGTCGCCACCAGCCGCCGGCTCAGCACCGCTGTGTCGATGCCGCGGCCGTCGTCGCTGACCTCGAGCACCAGCGAGTTGCCGTCCTGGCGCGCCCGGATCGTCACCGTCGCCACCGCCGGCTTGCCGCGCGCCGCGCGCTCCTCCGGCGGCTCGATCCCGTGGGCCACCGCGTTGCGCAGGAGCTGCGTCACCGGATCGATCAGCCGCTCGGCCACCGTCTTGTCGAACTCCGTCGCCTCGCCGAACGTGCGCAGCTCGACCCGCTGCCCCGTCGCCCGGCGCAGCGCACGCAGCGTCCGCGCCGCGTGCAGCATCAGGCTGCGCGCCGATTCCATGCGGATCCGCGTCAGCCCGCGCTGCAGCTCGCCGATCGTGCGGCGCAGCGCCTCGATCTCGTCGAGCAGCGCCGCCGTCGTCTGGCTCAGCAGCGCCGCCTGGCCGGCGAGCTCGCCCTCCGCGTCGAGCAGCGCGTTGCGCAGCGGCGGTGGGGCCGCCGCGTCGTCGGCGATCGCGTCGTGCAGCGATTGCCGCGTCCGCGCCAGGTCGCGCGCCAGCGTCCGCAGCAGCTGGACCCGCCGCTCGATCCGCGTGCGATCGAACAGCAGCTCGCCCGCGCTCGACATCACCGCGTCCACCCGCTCCGGCTCGACCCGCAGCCACGCCTTCGGCTCCGCCGGCGCCGCGCCATCCGCCCCCGGCATCGTCCCGGCTCCGGTCCCTCCGTCGATCGCGTCGGCCCGCGGCATCTCGGCCTGTGCTGCTTCCGCCTCGGCCCGGGTCAACTCCGCCGCGGGCCGCGTCGCCTCTGGCACCGCTGTGGAACCCGCATCTGTCGGCGCACTCGGCTGCGGCAGGCTCGGCTGCGGCTGCTCTCGCAGCTCCGGCAGCTCTCGCAGCTCCGGCGTCGGCGCACTCGCTCTCGCCGCGCCCGGCGCCTTCCCGGTCGGCTCGCGCCGCGCGATCGACGTTCGCTGCTTCGCGGCCCGGATCGTTCGCGCCAGCTGGTCGAGCGTCGTGCGCAGCTCGTCTGCCGCGGCCTCCGCGCCCGCGTCGTCCATCATGTCGAGATAGCTGCGCAGCGCATCGACCACCTCCACCAGCACATCCGCCGTCCCCGTCACCCACAGCGATCGATCGCGGGCAAACAGCGCCAGCACGTCCTCGAGCCGGTGCGATAGATCGACCATCGCCGGCAACCCCACCGTGCCCGCCGCTCCCTTCAGCGTGTGCGTCGCTCGCATCATCTCGGTCAGCGCATCCGGGGACGGCGGCGACGACCCCGAGGCCAGCACCCGTCCCGTCACCGCCTCGAGCGCGTCGTGCGCCTCGCTGCGGAACAGCTGGCGCAGCATCGCCAGCTCCTCCGAGTCGAAGTCGAGCTCGCTCTCCGTCATGTCGCGCGCTCCGCCTGCACGGTCACCAGCTCCAGCGCGCGCCGGATCAGCCGCCCCGGCTCCAGCAGCACCATCGGCCGGCCCGCCGCGTCCCTGACCTCGCCGGCCGTCTCGTACAGCGACGCGACGTGATCCACCTGATCCACCCGGAGCGCGCACACCACCCCTTCCGCCTCCACCACCAGCGCTCCGTCGCCTTGCCGCGCTGGCAACCCCATCGCCGCGCCCAGCAGCACACCCACGTCGAGCACCGGCAAGATCGCCCCGTGCAGGTTGCACACCCCACCGATCGCCGTCGGCGCCGTCGGCACGACCGTCACGAACCCCAGACTCACCACCTCGCGCACCCAGCGCAGCTCCACGGCATAGCGCGCACCGCCGATCGTGACGATGATGACGTTGCGCAGCTCGGCCACGGCCGCAGCATACCGTGCGCGGCGTCACGCGTGAGCCCGGCCACTCGCGCCAACAGCACCGGCACCGTCATGACCTGGGGCGACGGCTCCGACAAGGAGATGTGCTTCACCGGCGTGTACAAGTATCCCGCCGGCGGCGGCCTGTTCCAGCGCACCACCGGCCCGCGGATCTAGCCGGCGCGCCCGAACACCTGCAGCACCCGAAAGTACTCGTAGTACATCTCGGCGTCGTCCGTGAACGGGATGCCGATGCGCGCGCCCTCCCGGGTGAAATACGCCACGTGCGACGCGCGCCAGTCGTCCAGCGACAGATCGCCTTCGCCCTCGGCCGCCGCGATCTCCGCGCTCGCATCGCAGAACCGCCCGCGCTCGACCCGTGTCGTCTCGATCGCGCACAGCGGAACGCCGAACCCGTCCGTCACGATCGACAGCATCCCCGGACGCGACACCGCCCACCCATCATGCGTCACCGCCGCGACCCAGGCCGTCGTCGCGCGCTTCGTCCCCTTCACCACGTGGTGCGCCAGCTCGCTCGCCAGCCTCGGCTCGTCGCCGAAGTAGAACACCTCGAGCTCCATCGACGGCGGCCGCCAGCCCCCCAGCATCGCGTCCACGTACAGCGCCCACGGCTCCGCCAGCCGCGGCGCCCACGCCCGCAGCGGCACCAGCTCGCCGCCACCCACCGCGTGATCCACGAACACGAACCACGCATCGCCGCCGACCACCCGGTGGCCGAGCGCCTCATGCAGCGTGCGGCCCAGCTCGTCCCGCGCCGCCGCCTCCAGCGCCTGCAGCGGACGGACCCCCGGCGGGACCTCCACCACGAACGGCGCGCCATCCCGCAGCAGCAGGCGATGCGTCACGTCCAGCAGTACCGCATGAGCGCGCATATCAATCTCCGCCGATGCCCACCCCGCGGCATCGGCTCGTCGCAGTCAATTCACGATCGGCGGCGGCGTGAACATGTCCTCCGACGCCGGCTCCATCGGCCCCTCCGCCCATCGCGTCTGCTGCCAGCCCGAGATCCAGATCTCCTCGCGCTTGCACTCCACGCAGTACGCCGAGATCTGATCATCCTCCGTCTTCTCCACCCATAGCAGTCCCAGACACGGCTTCCGGTTCGGCCGCGAC
>VBLP01000581.1 GCA_005887925.1 Deltaproteobacteria bacterium
GCCCGCGTTCATCGATCTCGGCGAGGCCTACCTCGCCCTCGGCCGGCCGCGCGACGCGCTCCAGGTCGGCACCGTGGGTCTCGGGGCGGCGCCCGACAGCCTCGAGGGCCGGGTCATGCTCGCGCGCGCCCATGCCGCGATGCACCAGTGGAAGGAAGCGCAGGGCGAGCTCCTGCGCGTGGTCAAGGTCGACCGCTCCAACCGGCAGGGCTTCGCGCTGCTCGGCGAGGTGCTGCTGCGCCGCCAGGACTACGAGCGCGCGGTGCCGGTGCTGCAGCACGCGCAGAACCTCGATCCGACGAGCCCGCAGATCCTCGCGATGCTGCGGCGCGCGCGGGCCGGCCAGCCGCTCGATCCGCCGCCGCCGCAGCCGACGCCGGTGCCGCCGCGCGGCGAGACCGACAACGGCGCGCAGATCATCCGCTCGCGCGGCCAGGGCGCGGCGCCGGTCAGCCCGGCGATGGTGCCCCGGCAGCGGCCGGGCGGCGGCATGCCGATGAGCCCGCCGATGCCGCCGGTTGCGTCGCCGGCGATGCCGACCATGGCCGTCGCTCCCGCGTCGGACTGGCGCAGCGAGCCGGCCCCCGACTGGCGCCACGAGCCGGCGACCGAGGCTGCGCCGCCGCCGAGCTTCGCCGAGCCCGCGTACGCGCCCGCGCGCACCCCCAGGCCCGCGCCGCTGCCGACCGCCGTCGTCGAGGGCGTGCGGCCGCGCATCGTGCAGGCCGCCAGGCCGCAGAACGCCGCCGCCGCGTCGCTGCGCCAGTCGGCGGCCGTCGGCGAGAGCTACCTCAACGACCTGCTCACCGGCGGCCTGCTCGATGTCGCCGGCGTGCGCGTCCCCGACGCGGACTTCGACCTCCGGCCCGATCGGCGGTGGGGCCGCTCGACGCGCCGCGCGTTCGTGTTCCTGTTCGTCGTGCTCGTGCTCGGCCTCGGCGGCGGTGGCACCTGGTACTGGTGGAGCGAGAAGCAGAAGGCCGAGGCGGTGGCGCGGCTGCAGGCCGAATCGCAGGCCGCGATCCCGCTGGGCGACTACGCCGGCCTCGAGACCTGCCTCCGGAAGCTCACCGAGGCGCTCGAGAAGGACAAGACGAGCCTGCTGACGTACGCGTACGTCGCCGAGTGCGCGGCGCTCGAGGCGCTGCTCTACGGCACCGACGCCGAGTCGGTCAACACCGCGCTCAAGCTCGCCAAGGAGATCAAGCCCGACGAGCCCGGCGCGCGCGAGGTGATGATCGCGCGGGCGGCGCTCGAGCTGTCGCGGCTGGGCCTCGGCGCGCCCGGCGACAGCTCGCAGACCGCGATCGCGCAGGTCGCCAAGTCGACGCTCGCCGAGCAGCGCAAGGCGCTCGATGCGTTCGGCGCCAAGCACGAGAAGGATCGCTGGGTCCAGTGGCTGCGCGGCCGCGCGATGCTCGCCGCCGGAGAGCGCAAGGCCGGCCGCGCGGTGATCCGCGCCGCGTCCGAGGGCGACGACGGCCTCGCGATCGCGATGATCGATACCGCCGATCTGCTCGTCGACGACGGCCTGTTCGATCAGGCCGCGCCGATCTACGATCAGGTCTCGGGGCTCTACCAGAAGGCGCTCGCCGCCTACGAGAAGTCCACCGCGGGCAACGACAAGGCCGAGGCCAAGCCCAAGGAGCACCCGCTGGTCGTCGTCGGCCGCTCGCTCGGCCGCGCCGAGGCCTCGGTGCAGATCGAGGACGCGCTCGGCGAGATCAACGTCAAGCTCACCGGCAAGCAGCCGCCGCGGCTCACCGCCTACGCCGGCCTCGCGATGTCGCAGGCCTACACCGCCCAGCAGGACTACGCCAAGGCCAAGGAGTCGCTGCAGAAGGCGATGTCGGGCAAGCGCGCGCCCAACGAGCCCAGGTTCTGGGCGCGGATCGCGTGGGCGAGCTACGCCCGCGGCGACGTCGCCGGTACGTCGACGGCGCGCGCGCGGATCGTGTGGTTCGGCGCGTCCAAGGCCGAGGACGAGCCCGAGGTCCAGCTGGTCGACGCCGCGCTGCTGCTCGCGTCGGGGCTGCCCGAGAAGGCGCTCGGCCTCTCCGACAAGCTCAAGGGCGTGCGGCCCCAGATCCTGCGCGCCTACGCCTACCTCGATCTCGGCAAGCCCAGGGATGCGTTCCAGGAGGCCGACGCGGCGAGCAAGCTCGCGCCGGACAACGCCGAGGCCCGGATCCTGCGCGAGCAGGCGCGGATGATGAGCACCGAGGGCAAGGAGCGCACCGCGGCGACCGAGGCGCTCGAGAAGCAGGCGCGCGCCGCCAAGAGCAAGATCGGCCGGCACGCGCTCGGCGTGGCGTACCTCGCCAACGGCAACCTCAAGGACGCGCAGGTCCAGCTCGAGCAGGCGCTCGCCGAGCTCACCGACGAGTCGCCCAACCCGCTGGCGTATCGCTCGCACACCGCGCTCGCCGAGATCCTGCTCCAGAACGGCGACATCCCCAACGCCGGCAAGCAGCTCGACGAGGCGCTCAAGCTCAACTCGGGCTACTTCCCGACCCGCGCGCTGCAGGCCAAGGTCGTGCTGCGCCACGGCGAGCCCGACCGCGCGCTCGAGATGCTCAAGCCGATCTTCGACGAGATGGGTACGGTGCCCGGGTCGCTGCGGCTGGTCCAGGCCGAGGCGATCGGCACCAAGCGCAACCCCGACAAGGCGAGCGCCGCGGGGATCCTCAAGGACCTCAAGGACAA
This sequence comes from Deltaproteobacteria bacterium, assembly GCA_005887925.1. Classification (GTDB taxonomy): domain Bacteria; phylum Myxococcota_A; class Polyangia; order Haliangiales; family Haliangiaceae; genus JABFXX01. The sequence goes on from VBLP01000581.1 coordinate 2,707, forward strand.
GGATCAGGTCCCGCTGGCCGATCTGTCGCGCACCGCCGCGGCGATCGATCCCAAGCTGCCCAAGGAGCTCGGACTCCCCGAGCCGGCCGCGCCCGAGGCCGTCAAGCCGCCCACGACCGATCGCCGGTCGAGTGGATCTCGGCGCCGCTGATCGCGTGACCTACCGGCCGGTCATCGATGCCCGTGATCGGCAATCACGCGCTTCGTGATAGGTGCGATTGGCATACATCAGATCTAGATCGGGTGTCCCGACCACGGCACTGGCGATCTGAGTCGTTTTGCCTCGAAGTGGCTTGTCGGCGAATACCGCGCGTGGTGGTGTCCGGCCGGGAGGACCCGAAGCACCATGAGGACAACGCGCCGAATCACCTGGCTACTACTCGGTGTGGCCGCCTGCGCGCCGGGCGCAGACGCCACCGGACCCGATCGCGATCGCAGCCACCTGATCGAGCTCGGCTCGCAGATCATCGACACGCGGCTGGTCCGCCCCGACACCGCGCCGGCGTCGACCACCGGCGATGGCTACGTGCTGGTGAAGTTCCCCGGGCCGGTGACCGCGGCGCAGCTCCAGGCGCTGTCGGCCAGCGCGCAGATCTACACCGGCCTCGGCGCGTCGTGGACCGGCGTGTATCGCCCCGGCTACAAGATCGCGCGCGGTGCCGCCGACCTCGCCGCGCTCGCTCCGGCCGATACCATCACCGTGATGGCGACCGTGTTCCCCGACGCCGACGTGTCGCGCGTCGCCGCCGCCGCGGCGCAGCTGCCGGGCGCCACCGTCGTCGGCGCCGACGCCGGCCAGCAGGTCTCGCGGGTCCGCCTGCGCGTCGCCGGCGCCGACCTCGCCGCAGCGACCAGCGCGCTCGCCAACCTCGCCGAGGTGTTCTGGATCGACGTCGAGGGCCGCCGCCAGCTGCTCAACGACACCACGATCTGGGTCGGCCAGTCCGGCCTCAACGCCGGCATGACCACGCCGGTGTTCGATCACGGCATCCACGGCGAGGGCCAGGTCGTCGGCTACATCGACACCGGCATCGACGCCGACATGTGCTACTTCCGCGACACCGCGCGCGGCCTGCCGCCGACCAACGCCTGCGACGGCGGCACCACCGTCGATCTCAACCAGCGCAAGGTCATCGGCGTCGACTTCCTGACCTCGACCTAGTGCACCGGCGGCATCGCCGCCACCGAGTGGGACACGCAGGGCCATGGCTCGCACGTCGCCGGCACGATCGCGGGCGACAACTTCGCCAACCCGATCATCCACGATCCCGGCGACGGCATGGCGCCGGGCGCCAAGCTGGTCGTCCAGGACGCCGGCTTCCGCACCGACAACTGCGGCGACCTCCCCGGCATCGGCTGCGCCGTCGTCGACCTCAACCCGATCTTCCAGCAGGCCTACACCCAGGGCGCGCGCATCCACACCAACTCGTGGGGCGACAACGAGAACGCCGCGGTCCAGAACAACTACTCCGCGGCGAGCCAGGACGTCGACGAGTTCATGTTCAACCACCCCGACTTCCTGATCCTGTTCGCCGCCGGCAACTCCGGCCCGGGGACCGGCACCGTCGGCAGCCCATCGACCGCCAAGAACGGCATCTCCGTCGGCGCGACCCAGCGCGGCACCGCCGCCAACTCGATGGCGAGCTTCTCGAGCTGCGGCCCGACGACCGACGGCCGCATCAAGCCCGATCTCACCATGCCGGGCCAGAGCATCGTCTCGGCGCGCAACGACACCAACGTCGCCTCCAACAACTGCGCCACCACCACGATGAGCGGCACCAGCATGGCGAGCGCCGCCGCCGCCGGCATGGCCGCGCTCGTCCGCCAGTACTACACCGACGGGTTCTACCCGACCGGCGCCGCCGTCGTCGCCAACCGCTTCACGCCGAGCGCCGCGCTGGTCAAGGCGACCCTGCTCAACTCGACCAAGACCATGACCGGCACCGGCACCGGCCCGGTCCCCAACAACTGCCAGGGCTGGGGCCGGATCCTGCTCGACGACACGCTGTTCTTCACCGGCCAGGCCCGCACCCTGTTCGCCGCCGACGACGCCGGCTTCCCGCAGGGCGCCTCCGGCCAGACCAAGACCTTCACCGTGCAGGTCGCCGCCGGCCAGCCGCTGCGCGTCACCCTCGCGTGGACCGACTTCCCGTCGACGCCGGCCGCCAGCATCAACCTCAACAACGACCTCGACCTCACTGTCTCCGGCCCGTCGGGCACGTTCCTGGGCAACGTGTTCTCGGCGAGCCAGTCGGTCGCCGGCGGCGCCGCCGATCGCCGCAACAACGTCGAGCAGGTCACCCTCAACGCGCCGGCCGCCGGCAGCTACACCATCACCGTGCGCGCGTTCAACGTCCCGAGCTCGGCGCAGCCGTTCGCCCTCGTCGTGTCCGGCGCCGTCAACACCGGCACCGGCCCCACCACGATCTTCAGCGATGACTTCGAGACTGATCGCGGCTGGGTCGCCAACCCCGCCGGCACCGACACCGCGACCACCGGCCGCTGGGAGCGCGCCGTCCCGCAGGCCACCGCCTCGACCGGCACCAAGCAGCTCGGCACCGCCAACAGCGGCCAGTTCGACCTCGTCACCGGCGCGACCGCCGGCGCCGCGGCCGGCGACAACGACATCGACGGCGGCACCACCTCGATCCAGTCGCCGGCCATCGCCATCCCCGCCGGCGGCACGGTCACGCTGTCGTTTGCGTCCTACTTCTCGCACCTCACCAACTCGACGACCGACGACTTCTTCCGCGTCCAGGTCGTCGGCGCGACCACCACGCAGACCGTGTTCGAGGTCCGCGGGGCCGCGACCAACGTCAACGCCGCGTGGGCCACCCGCTCGGTCGACATCTCCGCGTTCGCAGGCCAGTCGATCCGGATCCTCGTCTCCGCCGCAGACGCCGCCGGCGGCAGCCTGGTCGAGGCCGGCGTCGACGACGTGGTGATCACGCGGCAGTAGATTCACCTCGCCCTCGCCCGGCGCTCACGCGGCGACCGGGTCGAGGGTCCGTCCAGGTCATGGTCGCAGCGAACCGGGCGGCGACTGCTCGATCGCGGCCCGCAGACCCCGCTCCCGTGCAGCGCACGGCGGCGGCCAGGCGGAGCCGCCTCGAGGTCTCGCCGCTTCGAGCGCTTCGGCGCGGACAGCAGCTGCGATAGACTGGCTCAATATGGCCACCGCCGAACAGATCAAGGCGCTCCTCGAGAGCCACGTCGAAGGTGACGATGATCGGTTCCTCTCGACCGTCCTGCAGCTCGCCGAGCACGCGGCGCGTCGCGGCCATGGCAAGCTCGCGCAGGAGCTGCGCGCGATGATCGACAAGGCGCGCGAAGCCGAACGCCCCGGCAGCCGACCCCCGACCCCGCTCGCCCAGCCGCGGGGCGAGCTCGCCGGCCTGCTCGGCGCCAGCTATCCGCAGACCCGGCTCGCCGACATGATCCTGGCACCCGACATCCGCGAGCAACTCGATCGCGTCGTCCGGGAGCAGCGCCAGCGCGACAAGCTCGCCGAGCGGCGGCTGCACCCGCGCCGCAAGCTCCTGCTGGTGGGACCGCCCGGCACCGGCAAGACCTACAGCGCGCGCGCGCTCGCCGGCGAGCTGCACCTTCCGCTGTTCACCGTCGCTCTCGACAGCGTGATCGCCAGGTACACGGCAGACACCGCCGCGAAGCTGCGTCTCGTGTTCGAGGCCGCAGCGCGAACCCGCGGCGTGTACTTCTTCGACGATCTCGATGCGCTCGGCGGCGAGCGCGCGAATCCCGGCGATGTCGGTGAAGCGCGACGCACGCTGAGCTCGTTCCTGCAGTTCATCGAGCAGGACGAGTCTGACAGCTTGCTCGTCGCGGCGATCCACCACGGCGCCGTGCTCGATCGTGCGCTGTTCCGGCGGTACGATGACCTGATCGAGTTTGCCATGCCCGACCCCGAGCGCGTGCTCCAGACGCTGCAGGCGCGGCTGGCCGCCATGGCGCCGACGTCGATCGACTGGAACCTCATCGCGAAGGCCGGCGCAGGCCTCAGCTACGCCGACCTCGTGTGGGCGTGCGACGATGCCGCGAAGGACGCCGTCCTGAACGATCGCACCGAGATCGCGACCCGCGCGGTCGTGGCCGCCCTGCAGCGGCGACACAAGCCCACGCGCCAGTAGCGCAAGGACGAGGTTCTCGCCCCGGGCATAACGCCCGCGCAGCATTGCCTGCGACAGCCCGCTCCAGATCGTCGACGAGCGCCGACGCACGGTACCGCTTCTCGCGGCATTCCAACTCGGAGATCGAGGGCACCGGCCGGTCATCCATGATCCGGGAGATCGCCAGATCATGGTCGCCTGTCTCGACGACTGAAGTGACGCCTATCGTGCGGCGATTCCGCGGAATCGCGCTCGTGTCAGTGCCGCTGTTCGGTCCCAGCCGGGACCGAAGTGACGCATATCACAGCTGGCGATTCCGCAGAAACGCGGCTGTGCCCGCAGCTCGGCGAGGCGTTCGGCAGCGCGAGGTCCAGCTTGTTCACGAGGTGCTAGATCGAACGATTCCGGGACAGCGCCAGGCCGATGGCCAACCAGACGACTTCAGCAACCGCATCGAGCGACTCACCAAGATGCAAGCGGCTCCACCCAGCGGATCGTCGGACAATGATCCGCTGCGTACGGGCAAAGGCCTCGGTCGGTTTTCGCTCGACGACCACGGCCAGGTGGGCTGCGCGCCAGGCCGCCCGATCGGCGCCCGTCACCGAGAGGACCGCGTGCCGGTCATGGGCGGACGGTTCGGCGCGTCCTTGGACCGGCCTCGGCGGGTGAGACCCCACAACAATCCCAGCTCGCGATCGAGCAGCGCGCGCGCCTGTCCACTATCGACCTGCCAGCCCCATGCGTCCGCAAGATCGAGCGCGCCGCGGATCTCCCCGGCACTGCCGTGCGCCATGTCGAAGAATCGCCGGGGATCGCGGCCATGGCGGCGATCTCCCTCGGCCAGATTGAGAACGATGCTGCTTGCAGCGCGCTCGACCTGGTCTGCGGCGTCGGGGCTGTACGTTCGGAGCTGCGCGACCACGGGGCGCAGGGCTCGAATCAAGTCCAGTGCAACATCGTAGGCGATCAACATGGTATGTCTCCTTGGTTCCGATCCGGGAAAGGAACGCCTCCCGCCGACGACCTCCGCGGCTGGGCGACGCCCGTCGCGACCGAGCCGCGCAGGACCCGTGACGGACGCTCTCGCCGCACGGGCGTGTTCGTCCGGAGGTCGGACTTCGCGGCCAGCGTGGGAGTCACACCAGCGCTCATGGCGTCCGGCACGAGGGCGTGCGCGGACGGGCGCAGGGTGGCCCAGCCGCGGGGGGAGGAGGCGCCGCGGGGTGAGCTTCGAGCGCTTTGGCAGCTCTTCCGATCTGATTGCGTGCCGGCTGTGCCGCGAAGTTCAGAGCCGCACGCTGACTGCCGAAGCCACACGCTGACTGCCGAGGCCGAAGCCGCCCGCCGAAGCCGCCGCCGAAGCCGCGCGCCGAAGCCGCGCGCCGAAGCCGCGCGCCGAAGCCGCCCGCCGACCGCCGAAGCCGCCTGCCGAAGCCGCCGGCCGCCCACCGAAGGCCGCCCGCCGAAGCCGCCCGCCGAGGGCCGCCCGCTGAAGCCGACGCCGCAGCCGCAGCCGACCACCTACACGTCGAGCACGCCCTCGATCGCGCCCTGGCCTTCGCGGATCAGCGTGATCGTATCGCCGTCGACCTCGATCACCGTCGACGGCGCGGCCGGCGTCTGCTCGGTGTCGATCACGACGTCGATGTGCTTGCCGAACACCTCGAGGATCTCGTCGGCGTCGCGGCATGGCTCGCCGGTGGCGGGGGCGATCGCGCTCGAGGTCAGCAGCGGCCGGCCGAGCGCCTGGGCGAGCGCCTGGGCGATGGGATGGCTGGTGACCCGGATGCCGACAGTGCGCCGCCTGGCATCGGTCAGCGTGCGCGGCACGCTGCGGGTCGCCGGCACGACGAGGGTGTACGGGCCGGGGAAGATCCGCTGGGCCAGCCGGAACGCGGTCTGCGAGAACAGCCCGAACTCCGACGCGGTCGACAGGTCGGGGCAGATCAGGGCCAGCCGCTGGTTCTTCTTCATGCCCTTGGCGCGGTAGATCCGCTCGATCGCCTCGCGCGCCTCGATCGCGCAGCCGAGCGCGTAGATCGAGTCGGTCGGGTAGGCCGCGACGCCGCCGCGGTGGAGGACCTCGACGGCAGCCTCGATCTTGCGCGGCGAGGGCGGCCCCCAGCGATCGATCACGAGGCGCAGCGGCGAGCTCATCGCGCGCCGCCCGCGTCGGGCCGGAAACCCCTGCCGATCACGTACTGCTCGATCGAGATCTGCCGGCTCGACGACGGCTTGGCGGTCTTCTGCGCGACGAACCGCGCGCGCACGGCCTCGGTCAGCCGCTTGAAGTCGGGGCCCTGGAACAGCTTGCCGACGAAGTTGCCGCCGGGAGCGAGCACGGCGATGGCGATCTCGAGCGCGCGCTCGAACAGCGCCTCGGAGCGCGCCTGGTCGAGGTGGCGGATGCCGGAGGTGTCAGGCGCCATGTCGCTCAGCACGACGTCGAACGCCGGCAGCTCGCCGAGCAGCGCGGCGACGTCGACGGCCATCACGTCGCCGGCGACGATCCGCGCCCCGGCGGGCGGGCGCGCCGGCGCGGCGCGGTCGAGCCCGACGAGCCGGGCGCCATCGCCGATGCGCTGTTGCGCATACTGCAGCCATGATCCGGGCGCGCAGCCCAGGTCGAGCACGCGGGTCATGCCGCGCTCGAAGATCTGGTGCCGGCTGTCGATCTCCTCGAGCTTGTAGACGGCGCGCGCGGCGAACCCCTCGCGCTTCGCCTTCCGATGAAAGCGATCGCGGCGTGCGCTGCGGTCGTCGAGCTTGGCCATGCGAGGCGGGGACAGTTCACCACGATGGCAGGAGAAGCCAAGCGCGACCGGGCAGATCGCCTAGCGACCCGCGGCGGCCTTCTTGGACGCCTTGAGCGGGTTCTTCGACCGGACCTCTTCCTTGCCGATGCCCTTGCGCTTGTACGCGGCGCGCGTCGCCGCGTTGGTCACGACCACGTAGTCGTTGGGCGCGCCGGGGATGGCGCCGCGGACCAGGATGACGTTGTCGTCGGCCAGGATGCGCAGCAGCTGGAGGTTCTGGACCGTCACCTTCTCGTTGCCCATCTGGCCCGCCATGCGCTTGCCCTTGTGGACGCGCTGCGGGGTCAGCCGGCAGCCGATCGAACCGCCGTGACGGAAGTACTCGTGGGCGCCGTGCGTGGCGCGCATGCCGGACATGTGATGGCGCTTGATCACGCCCTGGAAGCCCTTGCCCTTGCTCATGCCCTCGACGTCGATCGGCGCGTTGTCGGCGAACACGTCCTTGGGCGCGAGGACCTGGCCGACCTGGTACTTGGCGACCTCGTCGGCCGGCAGGCGGAGCTCGCGGATGAAGCGTTGCGGCTTGACGCCGGTGTCCTTCATCGCGCCGGCCTCCGGCTTGTTCACCAGCCGCACGGGCTTCTCGTCGAAGCCGAGCACGAGCGCCGAGTAGCCGTCGCGATCCTGGGTGCGGGTGCCGATCACGTGGCACGGGCCCGCCTGGATCACGGTGACCGGGACGGCCTCGCCGTCCTCCTCGAACACCTGGGTCATACCGATCTTCTTGCCGAGCAGGCCGATCTTGGATGTCATGACAAACCGCTCCTACGCTGCCGAAACGAAGGCGGAATCTATACCCGGCGCGGCGCAGCCCGTCAAGCCGCCGCGCCGGGCGACGGCAGGCCGAAGATCCGGCAGGCGTTCCGGCTGGTGACGTCGGCTAACTCTTCGAAACTCATACCGGAACATTGGGCCACCACCTCGGCCGTGTGGGTCAGGAACGCCGGCTCGTTGCGCTTGCCGCGCCGCGGGACCGGGGCCAGATAGGGGCAATCGGTCTCGATCAGGAGCCGATGCCCGAGAACGAGACGTAGTAGCCGCGCGCCGCGTAGGCCCGCGCGTCGTCCGGCGTGCCGGTGAAGCAGTGGATGACGCAGTCGGTGACCGCGCCGGCCGCGAGGATCGCGCGCGCGTCGTCGTGGGCGTCCCGGATATGGCACACCACGGGTTTGCCGACCGCGCGCGCCAGCTCGATGAACCGCGCGAACGCCGCCCGCTGGGCCTCGCGCGGCGAGTGGTCGTAGTAGTAGTCGAGCCCGGTCTCGCCGACCGCGACCACGCGGGGATGCCGCGCCAGCCGCTCGTGCACCTCCCACCACGCCGGCGTCATCCGTGCGACGTCGTGCGGATGGGTCGCGACCGTCGCCCAGATGTCGGGATCGCGCTCGGCCAGCGCGACCGCGCGCTCGGCGCTGGCGGGGTCGGCGACCGCGCCGATCACGACGATGCGCTGCACGCCGGCGGCGCGCGCCCGCGCGAGCACCGCGTCGCGGTCGGCGTCGAACTCCGCGCCGTCGACGTGCGCGTGCGAATCGGTCAGCATCACGGCGTCGCCTTGGGGGCCGCCTCGGGGCCGGCATCGGACGCGGCCGCCGCGGCGCGCTCGGCGATCGCGCGCAGCGCCATCGCGATCGACTCGAGCAGCTCGGCGCCCTTGCCGCTGCGCGCCAGCTTCTCGAGCGGCGCGATCGCCCACGCCCCGCCGATCTCGCCGAGCTGCTCGACGGCGATGCCGCGGACATGGACCTTGCGCGCGACCAGCGCGGCCAGCAGCACGCGGCGCGCGGCGTCGTGGTGCGGGCTGTTCGGCGCGAACCGGAGGATCGCCCCGGCGGCCAGCACGGTCGCCTC
>VBLP01000587.1 GCA_005887925.1 Deltaproteobacteria bacterium
CGCGGCCGCGTCGCGCATCGCGATCGGCGAGGCGATCACCAACCTCGCCGCCGCGCCGATCGGCCCGCTGTCGCGGATCAAGCTGTCGTGCAACTGGATGGCCGCGGCGGGTCACCCCGGCGAGGACGCGCGGCTCTACGCCGCGGTGCGCGCCGCCAGTGACTGCGCCGTCGCGCTCGGCGTCGCGATCCCGGTCGGCAAGGACTCGATGTCGATGCGCACGGTGTGGCAGGCCCCGGTCGATCAGGGCGCGGCGACCCGCAGCGTGGTGTCGCCGGTCACCCTGGTGGTCACCGCGTTCGGACCGGTCAACGACGTCCGGCTCGCCGTGACTCCCGAGCTGCGCGGCGGCGGCCGCGAGCTGCTCCTGATCGATCTCGGCGGCGGCAAGCACCGGCTCGGTGGCTCGAGCCTGGCCCAGGTGTTCGGACAGCTCGGCGACGTCCCGCCCGATCTCGACGATCCGCGGCGGCTCGCCGCGTGCTACGGCGAGTTGCAGGCACTGGTCGCCGAGCGCAGGCTCGCGGCGTACCACGATCGCTCCGACGGCGGCCTCGCGGTCACCGCGCTCGAGATGGCGTTCGCGGCCGGCCTCGGGCTCGCGCTCGACACCACGGCGGTCGCGGCCGATCCGTTCGCCGCGCTGTTCAGCGAGGAGCTCGGCGCGATCGTCGAGGTCGCGGCCGACGACGTCGACCACGTGCGCACCCGGCTCGCCGCCACCGGCGCGATCGTCCACCCGATCGGCCGCGCGGTCGCCGGCGACCGCATCGTGATCCAGCATGCCGGCCGGCGCGTCGTCGATGCCCGGCGCGGCGCGCTGCGCGCCCGGTGGTCGCACGTCAGCCACCAGATCGCGCGGCTGCGCGACGACCCGACGTGCGCCGCCGAGGAGCACGCCGCGCGGCTCTCGCCCGACGCACCCGGGCTCACCGCCGAGCTCGGCTTCGAGCTCGGCCCGCCGCCGGCCCTGGCGCCGCTGATCGCGACCGGCGCGCGGCCGCGCGTCGCGATCCTCCGCGAGCAGGGCGTCAACGGACAGATCGAGATGGCGGCCGCGTTCCGCCGCGCCGGGTTCGACGCGATCGACGTCCACATGACCGATCTCGTCGCCGGCCGCGCCGATCTGTCCGACTGCCGCGGCGCCGTCGCGTGCGGCGGCTTCTCGTTCGGCGACGTGCTCGGCGCCGGCCGCGGCTGGGCGGCGACGTTCCGCTACAACGCGCGGGCGCGCGACGCGCTCGCCCGGTTCACCGCGCGCAGCGACACGTTCCTGCTCGGCGTGTGCAACGGCTGCCAGGCGCTCGCCGAGCTCGCCGATCAACTCCCGGGCGCCACCGGCTGGCCGCGGTTCGTGCGCAACCGCTCCGAGCAGTTCGAGTCTCGCCTGGCGCTCGTGCGCATCGAGCCGGGCCCGTCGATCCTGCTCCGCGACATGGCGGGCTCGCGCGTCCCGATCGCGACCGCGCACGGCGAGGTCAGGGCCGAGCTCGGTTCGCCGGGCGGCATCGCCGCGCTCAGCAACGCCGATGGCCGGATCACGATCCTGATGCCGCATCCCGAGCGCGTGTTCCGGACCGCGCAGCTATCGTGGCATCCGCCCGAATGGGGCGAGGACAGCCCGTGGATGCGGATGTTCTACAACGCGCGCATCTGGGTCGGCTGAGGGCCGGCCACCTACATCCACGGCAGGACGACCGCCACCACGCAGCTCACCAGGAGCCCCGCGTGGATCCATCGCCGCTTGAGCCGCGGGTGGTTCCGCCCGGTCAGCACCGACAGCACCGCCGCCGCGCGCCGCATCGCGAGCAGGCTCGGCACCATCGCGACCAGCGTCGCCAGGGCGACCAGTCGCGACTCGAGCTCGCCCTCGAGGAACGCGCGCGGCCGCGATCGCGAGCACCGCCGCGACCTCGGCGCCATGCCAGGTCGTCTGGGCGAGCGGCAGCGCAAGCAACGCACCGAGCATCGCGGTCGCTGCAAGCCATGCGTCGCGGCGCTGCCGGCGGCGGCGGACCATCGCCTGGCGCCGGTCTTTCGCCCGCTCGATCAACGAGACCAGAAGATCGCCTCTGCGAGAACCAGGGTCCATGACACCTACCTCGACTGATCGCCGCCACTTTTGAATGGTGGATGCGATACCCTTTTTTCGATACAGGTCGGGACTGAGCCATCACCTGTCCCCATTCACGCAACCACCCCCACGTTTTCCTACTCTAGCGGCCACCAGTGTTGGCGACAACTGCCACCCTTTGAGGCAGCCCGCCTGTATCGTTCGAACCGGCTCACGATCAGCGGTGGGTAGGCCGCGGTGTCAGAGCAGCGGCATCAGCGCGGCGAACACGCCGATCGCGACCAGGCCGATGTGGGTGCGGCGGCACAGCCGGTCCGTCCGATCCCGGCCGATCATGCCGACCAGCACCGCCGCAGCACGCGGCATCGCCCGCACGCCGGGGATGATCGCCACCAGCGTCGCGAACACGATCAGCCGCGAGATCCATCCGGTCTCCAGCGCGCGCGGCCACACCGTCGGCACCAGGAACAGCTCCGCGAGCACGACCGCGGCGATCGCCCAGCGCTGCCCCGCGAGCAGCGCGATCGACGACACCGCCAGGATCGAGGCAAACTCGGGCGAGTTGGCGCTGCGCGCCAGCGGCAGGGCGAGCCCGGCGCCGACCAGCCCGCTCAACGCGAGCCAGCCTTCCCCGCGCTGCGCGAGCTGCCGACCCATCCGAGCAATTGTAAGGATCTGGGTATAGTTGTCGAGACAATTGTAGCGATCTTAATACAATCGGGCCGGCAGCGACGGACGGCGCGACGCCGGCGGCGACAAGGTCACTTCACCGCGATCACATCGACCTTGCGGATGTCCGGCGGGGACGCGAGCAGCTCGTCGGCGCGGCCGAGGAGCGCCGCCGCGATCCGCCCCTGCAGGTGGGCGTCGCGGCCGGCATCGTCGGCGAAGGCGTCGAAGATGCCGAAGCTCCTCGGTCCTGCGCGGAACGCATACCAGACCACCGTGCCGGGTTCCTGCGCGGCGAGGGACTGGGCGCTGCGCAGCAGATCACCGAGGACTTCTTCCTTGCCGGGCTTGGCTTCGAGCAGTGCGACGATTCCGACCTTGATCGACATCGAGATCTCCTGGAAGGGGTGCGCGGCGAGACTAGGCCGGCGTCGCGGTCGCCGCTAGTGGCGTGCGGCGCTTCGAGGCCGGATGGCAGCCACCTCGCCCAGCCGTTCGCGCTCGCCAGCGCCGCCCGCGCGATCGGCACCAGCGAGCGCTCGCTGCAGCGGCGCCTCCGCGCCGTGCTCGGCAAGCCGCCGGTCGCGTTCGTCCATGACCTGCGGCTCGAGCGCGCGGTCACCTCCTGCGCGTCACGCGCGGCAGCGTCGACGAGATCGCCGGCGCGGTCGGCTGCGGCGATGGCTCGACCCTCATCACGGCGCCTCGACTCGCGAAACTTCTCGCGATCCGGGCCATCTCGGGCGAGCTCTGGGGTTAGATCCGGCCATGGTCGCGCATCCCGCGTCACGCCTCGGCGGATTCACGCCCGTCGAGCCGCCGCGGGTGGCGGTCGCCGCCGACGGCTCGGTCGCCCTGGTGCACGAGCCCTCGCGGGTCACGATCCTCGAGATCCCGAGCGGCGCGGCGTTCGCCGAGATCGGCGTGGATCCGGAGGCCGCCGCCAGCGAGGTCGCGTGGCTCGGCTCGCCGCAGCGGTTGCTCGTGCTGTCGCGCTACGCCGCGCACAGCACCGCGCACCTGCTCGATCCGTACGGCCCGCGGACGATCTCCGAGATCCGGCTCGAGTCGCCGATGCGGCTGTACGCGACGGTCGGCACGGCCGGTCTGGTCGTCGGTTCGCTCGGCGCGGCCGTGCTGGTCGCCGGCGAGTCGCACCTGACGCCGTACCAGTTCCCGACCCGCGCGGTGCCGCTCGCGGCCGGTGCCGCGGCCGGTCAGTTCGTCGTCGCGCTGTCCGGCTCGATCGAGGAGTGGGATCCGCAGAGCCGGATGCCCAAGCGCCGGCTGCGGTTGCCGCGCGTCGCCGCGATCACCGCGGTCGGCGGCAGCGATCGCCTGGTGTGGATGATCACGCAGCAGGAGCCGGCGCGGATCGACGTCATCCCGCTGGTCAACCGCGGCCAGCCCAAGGCGCACGACCTGCCCGAGCCGATCGCGTCGATCGCGAGCCAGCCGCGCAGCGACATCGTCGCCTGCATCGGGGCCGAGACCGGCCGGCTCTACGTGGTCGATCTCGACGGCCGGACCCGGCTGCGCTCGTTCGACCCCGAGGGTCTGGACCGGATCGACTCGATCGGCCTGATCGTCGGCCGGATGGTCGCCGTGCTCGCGGCGCAGGCCCACCGGCCGATCGTGCTCGTGCCGCTCGATGGCCGCGAGATCGACCCCGAGGCCGCCGCGGCGGCGCGCGCGCCGGCCGACGCTGCCGGTCCGCGTCCGCCGGGTCGCGCCGCATTCGCCGGGGCCGATCGCGACGGCGACGCCGAGACCGCCGTACCGGCCGCCGGCTCGACGCTCGGGGCCGCGGCTGCGCCGGAGCCCGCTGCGCCGGCCGTCACCGCGCCGCCATCGCCATCGCCATCGCCATCGCCGGCGCCGGCGTTCGCCGCCCCGCCGTTCGCCGCCCCGCCGTTCGCCCGCGTCGCCGCCGCATCGCCGGTTGCCCGCATGGCAGCGCCCACCGCCGCGCCGGCCACCATTGCCGCGCCGGCACCCACCGCCGCGCCCGCGGCGCTGTTTCGTCATGCGGCGCAGCCCGCGCCGCCGAGACCTGCCCCGGCCGCACCCGCGCGCACCATGCCCGCCGTCGGCGCGCGGTTCTCGGCCTGGCGCGACGTCCGGCAGCAGCAGTCCAGCCCCGAGCTCGCTGCGGCGCCGGCGCGCGGATCTGCCTCCGAGCGCGCCAGTCTGCCATCGTGGCGCGACGAGATCGTCGCGTGGTCGCGCGCGATCACCGCGGGCGCGCTCGATCCCGGCGTCCCCGTCGCGCCCGCGATCGACGCCGCGATGGCGCGGTTCGATCTGGCACCGGCGCTCCAGCCGGTGCTGTGGCTGCTCTACGGCGCGCACCTGTGCGGTGAGCTCGGCGCTGCTCCCGTCGACGTCGCTCGCCTCCTCGATCACCAGTGGGACGAGGCGCTCGGCCGCGGCGAGCTCGCCGACCGCGGCGTCGCGACCTACGCCGGCTCGCGGGTCGCGCTGTCGCCGCTCCTCCTGCGCGTCTTCGACGAGCTGCCGCCGCTGACCGGCACACTGGTCGGCGAGCCCGGTCCCGTCGCCCTGCTCGGGCCGTGCGTCGTGGTCGCCGGTGACGAGCCGCTCACCGCGGTCGCCGAGCGCTGCCTCGCGCGCATCAACGGCGCGATCCTCGTCGCTCACGACGCTCCGGATCGCCGCGCGCTGGTCATCGAGGCGCGGGCGCGCGGTGCTGCGGCGATGCTGCGCGCCGCGCTCGCAGCACCGCCGGCCGAGGCCGCGATCTTCGTGCTCGACGACCTCGAGCTCGCCGAGCGCCTCGGCCTGCCACGCTTGGCGTAGCGTCCCAGCTGCCCTCCGGCGCTACCGGCGACGTAGCGCGCTGCCCGGCGGCGCGTCCCGCTGACGCAAGTCGCCATGCCAGGCCATCGGTGAAGTTCTGGCACGCCGCTCGAAATGCGATTCGGCCAACCTGACTTCCTCATCAGGTTGAATCACCGACGGAGTCCACGATGAAGATCACACGCAAGGAGTTTCTGGAGCGGTTGATCGGAGGCGCGGCCGGCGTCGCCGGCATCGCGATGGTCGTCGGGTGCAGCAGCAGCGGCAGCGACTCGATGCACCCCGACGCCAGCTCGGGCCCGACACCGGATGCAGCCTCCGCCGCGAGCTGCACGATGAACGGCACGACCAGCGCGATCGGCGACAATCACGGCCACGTTCTGGTGGTCAGCAAGGCCGACGTCGCCGCCTGCGCAGAGAAGTCCTACGACATCCGGGGAACGTCGGATCACACACATAACGTGAGGGTGACCGTCGACATGTTCACCAAGCTCAAGGCCAACACATCGGTCACTACCACCTCGGACCTCGGCGACTCGAGCCACACGCACATGGTCACCGTCATGTGCGCATGAGCTAACTCGCGATGGTTCGCCATCGCGCCGGTGCGGCACGAGTCCGAGCATGGTTCTCAGCCGTCGCCGGGTTGCAGACATCGGCCGGCCCTCCGAAGATAGCGCCGGGGATATCAATGCGACCAACGAGCGGTGGACCATTTCTGTTCTGGATCATCTGCGGCTTTGCTACCGCGACCGGTGGCTGTGGTTTTCCTAGACCGGCCGACGTGCCCGGTGACGACGCGATTCCAGGCATCGACGCCATGATGGATGGGAGCACGACGGGCGCGGATGCACCGTCGAATTTGCGCTGCGATCCAGGCAAGCCGTTCGGGACGCCAATCGTGCTATCCGCATTGAGCTCGTCGTTCGACGAAGTGACGTTCGCGTTGAGTGGCGACGAGCTCACGGCGTTCCTTGGTCGCGTGACCGCTGGAAATCCGGGCACGATGCTCAGCACTGCAACGCGAGGTTCAGCGGTGCAGGCATTCGGAGCCCCGACGGTGTCGCCGATGGTCGCCGCGATCAACAGCGCCGACGGAGCGGAGTACAGCCCGTCTGCGACGAACGACGCGCTCGTGCTCTACTTCCATCGCCAGACCTCGGACGGCAACATCGGTGTATACGCCGCGCTGCGTGCCGACGCGCAAAGCAACTTCGATGGTGGCTCGCTGGTGAACGTTGGTGGTTCCGGCCTCACCAGCGCCCTTGCTCCGGTGATCTCGGCGGATGGTCAGACGCTGTACTGGCTCGATTTTCAGAACTTTCAACTTCATTCAGCGCGACGCCAGAACACGCCCCTGGTATTCGGTCCTGCCATGGTCGCGTCGACAATTCCGGTATACAACCCAGTGTTGTCGCGAGACGAACTCACACTCTATTACGCGAATGGTTTCGCTATTGATGTCCTCGTTTCGACGCGTTTGTCGAAGAACGAAGCCTTCGGCACCGGGGTGCCGGCGGCGAATGTGAACAGTTCCGACAACGACGCCCCTGTGTACTTGACTACCGACGGATGTGTTCTCTATTTGAGCAGCAAGCGATCTGGCGGTTCGGGAGGTTATGATTTTTGGGAGGCGCGGCGGCCTCTGTGACTACGGCCGCAGCAACAAATACACAGCTCAAGCCCGAGATGACCAGCGTCGCCGGGACAACGCT
Source organism: Deltaproteobacteria bacterium (assembly GCA_005887925.1). Lineage (GTDB taxonomy): Bacteria > Myxococcota_A > Polyangia > Haliangiales > Haliangiaceae > JABFXX01. Next base: position 7,279 of record VBLP01000587.1, read on the forward strand.
GGCGTGGTTCACCGATGACCGGTGGTCGTGCGATGTCGTCCACGCAGCGACGGTTTGCGCGTCGATCGAATCGCTGCGAGCATGCTGGTCGGCCGATTCTTTGCGAGATCATGTTGCATCTGGAGGTTCATCCAGAAGTCTGGGGACGTCTTGAACGCGGCCGCCAGCAGCCAGGCCGTTTCCGGTGTGATGCCACGCTTGCCATTGACGAGCTCGCTGATCTCGAGCAGGCCCTTCATGGGGATGTTGCAGGGGGACCTTGAGATGATCGGCGAGCCGCGTTTGCGAGATTGCCATCGCGGTCAGGAATTCTTCCAGAAGAATCTGACCGGGATGCGTGGGAATTCGGATGCATGGGGATCATGGCTCCATCCCACGGACGCTCACGCCGCGCCGACGACCTCGTCGCGCAGGTAGTCCTTCTTCTTGCCGGCGATCGCACAGGCGATCTTGGCGGCGCTCCAGCCGGCGACGAGCGCGCCCTCGACGCCGAGGCACGGCAGGATCTGGTCGCCGGTGAGGGTGAGGTTCTTGAGCCCGGAGGGGTAGGGCAGCGCGCCGGTGTCGGCGGTCTGTGCGAGCTGGCCGCTCCAGATCGGGGCCATGGCGAGCGGCAGGGGGCGCGGCACGTCGTAGCTGCCGCGGCCGCCGGGTGCCTGGGGCGCGGTGGCCTCGAACGGCGAGTGGGCGAGCACGAGGTGGCGCTCGAAGAACGGCATGATGTCGCCGAGGCGCTGCCACAGGGCGGCGCGAAGCGCGGCGCAGCGCGCGGGGAGGTGATCGGGATCGATGGGGCCATCGGCGGGGAGGATCGCGGCGATGGTGGCGACCACGCGGCCGGCGTCGTCGGTCTCGCCGAGGTGGATCGAGAACGCGGCATCGCCGACGGGATCGCGGTCGGGCGCGGTGATCACGGCGACGGTGGGTGCCATGTGCTCGGGCAGGCCGGCCTCGTCGAGCACGACGTTGAGCGTGTAGCGATGGCCGGCGACGGTGACGCTGTCGGCGAGCTCGGCGAGCCGCTTGGGCGCCTTCTTGCCGAGCAGCTCGGCGAGCTCGCGGGGCGACCGGCTCGACACGACCTGCGCGGCGCCGATCTCGTCACCGTTGTGCAGGGTCAGGCTGGTGAGCTTGCCCCACGACACGCCGAGGTCGGTGACCCGGCCGGCGCGGATCTCGCCGCCGGCGGTGGTCAGCTTCTCGGCGAGCAGCTCGCGGATGGCGTCGCCGTCGCCGCGCAGCGCGCCCGGTCCGGTGCGCCAGGCGGCGATGGCGCGCGCGGCGGCGATCGGCGCGGGGGCGGGGTGGCGCAGCGCGATCGCGGCGAGCGGGCGCCACTGCCGGGCCTCGGGGTCGCCCTGGGCCTCGGCCCACCAGCTGCTCGCGGCCTCGGCGGCCGGTTCGACGAGACGGGCGAGCTCGCGCTTCTCGAAGAAGCCGACGCCGGGGAACGCATGCTCGGCCGCGAGCACGGGATCGAACAGCCGCCCGATCTCGCCGGCGCGCTCCCACAGCGCGAGCCAGCGCGCGGCGCCGGCCCCGACCTCGCGCTCGAGCTCGGGCGCGAGGCGATCGATGCCCAGGTCGATGCGGAGCTCGGGCGCGACGAGCTGCGCGGCGATCTTGGGCTCGCGCAGCTTGCGGCGCAGCGCGAGCTCGGCGTGCAGCTCCTTGAGCACGCGCTCGCCGGCCGAGCCGGCGGCGATCGGCCACGACGCGGGCTCGATCGGCAGCTTGTGCGGGCCGAGCGTGTAGCGCGCCGGCCGATCGTCGCCGAGCAGCAGCGTGCGCAGGCCGCGCCGCACGCACAGGGTCGCGCACACCAGCGCGGCGAGGTCATCGCCGAGCACCACCAGGTCGTACGAGTTACTCGGCACAGCCCCTCACGAGTCGACCTTGGCACGACAGCTGACCCGCCGCCAAGCGGCGGACGATGATCGGCAGCAGACGATGCTCCTCACGCTGGATCCGCGCGTGCAGCGTGCGCGCGTCGTCGTCGTCCATCACCGGCACGGCGGCCTGCGCGATGATCGGCCCGCCGTCGAGGCTGGCGTCGACGAAGTGGATCGTGGCGCCGGTCAGCTTGACGCCGTGGGCGAGCGCCTGCGCCGCCGCGTCGAGCCCGGGGAACGCGGGCAACAGCGACGGGTGGGTGTTGATGATGCGCAGCGGATGGCGCGCGACGAACGCCGCGGTCAGCACGCGCATGAACCCGGCGAGCACGACGGCCTCGACGCCGTGGCGCGCGAGCGCGTCGCCGAGCCGGCGCTCGAACTCGGCGCGCTCGAACCCGCGGTGCTCGACGACCTCGGCGGGGACCCCGGCGGTGGTGGCGCGCGCGAGGGCGGGCGCGTCGCGCACGTTGGAGATCACGACGGCGATCTCGGCGGGCGCGAGCTCGCCGCGGGCCCGGGCGTCGAGCAGCGCCTGGAGGTTGGTCCCGGTGCCGGACACCAGCACACCGAACTTCATGGCGCGCCGGTGATCCGCGATGGCTCGCCGCCGGCGCGCGGCACGATCGCGCCGACCGGGCGCGCGCCCCACGCCGCGAGCGCGGCGACGGTGCCGGCGGCCGCGGCGGGCGGCACGGCGACGATCATGCCCAGCCCCATGTTGAACGTCCGGTACATCTCGCGCGGCGCGACGCCGCCCCGCGCGATCAGCGTCATGATCGGCGGGACCTGCCACGTCCCGGCATCGAGCTCGATCGCGAGCGTGTCGTCGGCGAAGATCCGCGGCGGGTTCTCGATCAGCCCGCCGCCGGTGATGTGCGCGGCGGCCTTCCACGGCGCGGCGGTGCGGCGGAGCGCGGCGAACGCCCCGGCGTAGATGATCGTGGGCCGGAGCAGCTCGTCGGCGATGCTCGCGCCGCCCAGCTCACCCGGCGTCGCGTCGAGCGGCAGCTGCAGGAGGTCGAGCACGACCTTGCGGGCCAGCGAGTGGCCGTTGGAGTGCAGGCCGGCCGACGGCAGGCCGATCACCACGTCGCCGGCGGCGAGATCGGTGCGCGGCCGGATCTGTGCGCGCTCGACCACGCCGACGCAGAACCCGGCGAGGTCGTAGTCGCGGCCGTGGTACAGGCCGGGCAGCTCGGCGGTCTCGCCGCCGACCAGCGCGCAGCCGGCCTGGCGGCAGCCCTCGGCGATGCCGGCGATCACGGCGGCCGCGGTGTCGACGTCGAGCGCGCCGCTGGCGAAGTAGTCGAGGAAGAACAGCGGTTCGGCGCCGGTGACCAGCACGTCGTTGACGGACATCGCGACCAGATCGATGCCGATCGTGGTGTGCCGGCCGGTCGCCAGGGCGGTCTTGAGCTTGGTCCCGACGCCGTCGGTGCCGCTGACCAGCACGGGCTCGGTATAGCCGGACGGCAGCCGGCACATCGCCGCGAACCCCCCGATCCCGCCGAGCACCTCGGGGCGCTGCGTCGAGCGCGCCATCGGCCGGATCCGGTCGACCAGGGACTCGCCGGCGTCGATGTCGACCCCGGCATCCTTGTACGTGATCGCCATCGCCGGACCGTGTACCACACACCTGGGGGCGCTGCCGCCGGGCTCCCCGGGAACGTCGCCGGTCCGGGATCGCGCGTCGCCAGAGGGCCGTGCGACCGGTTATGCTGGAGCTGGTGTCGGCCCCGCTGATCGATGTCGTGGTCCCGGCGCGCGACCACGCCGTCAGCCTCGCGGCGCTGCTGCGCGAGCTGCCGCACCGTGCGATCCGCTCGGTGGTCGTCGTCGATCGCGCGTCGACCGATCGCACGGCCGAGATCGCGCGCGACGCGGGCGCGCTGGTGCTGCGCGAGCCGAGCGCGGGCTACGGCGCGGCGTGCCTGCGGGCCCAGGCGCACTTCTCGGCGCTGCCGCGGGTGCCCGATCTGCTCGTGTTCGTCCCTGCCGATCGCGCGCGCGCGGCCGCGGCGATCCCCGCGCTGATCGCGCCGGTGGCCGAGCGCGGGATGGAGCTCGTGCTCGGCGTCGAGCCCGGCCGGCCGCCGCTCGGCGAGAAGCTGGTGACCCGGCTGATCGACACGGTGTATCGCCACCGCTGGTCCGGCGTCGGCCCGGTGCGCGCGATCCGGTTCCCGGCGCTGATCGCGCTCGGCATGCGCGACCGCGGCGACGGCTGGGATGTCGAGATGCTGGTCCGCGCGGTCAAGCTCGGGCTCAGCTGCGACGAGGTGGCGCTGCCGGGCGACGCGCCGCGGGCGCCGCGGGCCCTCGGCCGCGGCCTGCTTCACATCCTGCGCCACGCAACCATGCGATGATGCCAGCGTGAACGACGCGCTCGAGCGCTTCGCCCGCGACTTCCCGGCCGGCGCGGTGGTGTTCGAGGAGGGCCAACCGGGCCACGACATGTACATCGTGTTGTCGGGCGAGATCGAGATCCGGCGCGCGGTCGGCGGCGTCGAGCGCGTGCTCGCGGTGCTGGCGTCGGGCGAGTTCTTCGGCGAGATGGCGATCCTCAGCGGGCGACCGCGGTCGGCGACCGCGGTGGTGCGCAGCCCGGCGCGCCTGCTCGTGATCGACGGCACCACGTTCGAGGCGATGCTGCGCGCGCGGCCCGAGATCGCGCTGCGCCTGATCAAGGCGCTCGCGGCGCGGCTCGACAGCACCAACCACCACGTCGAGCTCCTGCTGCTGCCGACGCCGAATCACCGCGTGATCCAGTGCCTGCGGCAGATGGCCGAGGAGCAGATCGCGCGGGCGCGTCCGGGCGCGGAGCTGCCGCACGGCACCGCGGTCTTCGTGCCGCGCAGCGCATCGGAGATCGCCGAGCGCGCCGAGCTCGCGGTCGACGAGGTCGACCAGGTCCTCGATCGGCTGCGCGCGGCGCAGCTGGTGCTGCGCGCCGAGGACGCCGGGATCCGCGGCGACGGCTTCCTGGTCCCCGAGGTCGGCCGGCTCCTGGAGTTCCTCGAGCTCGCCACGCTCGAGGCGCGCTCGACCGACTGAGGACGATCACGGGCTCGACCGACCGCGCGACGCGACGCCCGGAGGCGACGGGGAAGCACCTCTCGATCGAACGATCCGCGCTCGGCGCCGCGGCAATGCTCGAACGCATCCGCGGAGCGGGATGTATCGAGCGAAACCGGGCGGCTGGGTAGGTAACCGGAGGCGGTGCAGCGTCAGGCCGCTGCTTCACCGTCCCGGATCTGGATCACCTTGCGGACGAGCGCGGGTAGCTCGTCGTTTTTTCCGTGGATCAGGGTCTCGATTTCCGGGGCCATCTGGGTGAGCTGCTGCTGCAGCGACGTGCTCGTCGTGCCGGTGAGGAACGTCGGAATGATCGCGACGAGGAAGGAGCCGCCCCAGATCTCGCGGACTGCCTCGCCAGCGGACGCCGCCTGCACCACCGTGAACCCCTCGGCTTCGAGAGCGCGCGTGATCTCCTCGCGCTCAGTGCTGATTTCATTGACGATTAGGACCGAAGACATCGGAGACCTCACGACCCTGAAGGACAAGGAAGACGGAATGAAGGCGACAGAGGGCCGGTCGCAATAACTCTGCTCTATGCCCCCTGAATGCGCTGCATTTTTCCCCATGCTGCTTACCAGGTTCGCGCACCGGCCGCGAGAGAAAGTCGTCGAGAATTCATCGCTTCGGGAGCAAACGCGGCTTTACGGGGGGTTGCCCCTCTGGTATCTAGCGCGCCATGGCCTGGTGGTCGCGCACGCAGGGACTGGCTTTGGAGCCTAAAAAGTCTGTCCCCAAGGGGATTTGGACGAAGTGTGAGCGATGCAGCACGACGCTGTACGAGGCCGATCTGGACGCCAACTTCCGGGTCTGCACCAGCTGTCAGCACCACTTCCGGATGCCGACCGAGACGCGGATCCAGCTGATCGTCGATGACGGCAAGTGGCAGGAGCACGACCGCGATCTGGAGAGCGGCGATCCCCTGGGCTTTCGGGTCGATGGCAAGAAGTACATCGACCAGGTGAAGGCCACGACGCGCAAGGTCGGCCCCGGCGACGCCTACCGCGCCGGCACCGCGGTGATCGACGGCATCGCGGTCGAGGCCGGGTTCTTCGCGTTCGAGTTCATGGGTGGCTCGATGGGCTCGGTGGTGGGTGAGAAGATCACCCGGCAGTTCGAGCGGGCGCTCGGGCACCGTCGCCCGTCGGTCATGTTCTGTGCCTCCGGCGGCGCGCGGATGCAGGAGGGCGTGCTGTCGCTGATGCAGATGGCCAAGACCTCGGCGGCGCGCAGCCGTCTGCGCGAGGCCAAGGTCCCGTACATCTCGGTGCTGCTGCACCCCACGACCGGCGGCGTGGCGGCGTCGGTCGCGATGCTCGGCGACATCATCCTCGCCGAGCCCGACGCGCTGATCGGGTTCGCCGGGCCGCGCGTGATCGAGCAGACGATCCGCCAGCAGCTGCCGCCCGGCTTCCAGCGCTCGGAGTTCCTGCTCGAGCACGGCATGGTCGATCGCGTGGTGCCGCGCAAGGACCTCTAGGCGACGCTCGCGCGCGCGCTGCGCTGGTTCGAGCACGGCCGCGAACCCGAGCGACGGACCGGCATGGTGACGGACGAACACGAGATCCCGGCCACCGATTGAGGCGGACGTGACGTACGCGGAGCTGCTGGCCCGGTTGCTCCCGGCGCGGCGGTTCGGCGTCGTGCTCGGCCTCGACCGCGTGCGCGCCCTGCTCGACCGGCTCGGCGCGCCCGACCGCCGGCTCGGCGCGATCGTCCACGTCGGCGGCACCAACGGCAAGGGCTCGACGGTCGCGATGATCGCGGCGCTGGCGGCGGCGGCGGGGCAGCGCGTCGCGAGCTTCACGTCGCCGCACCTGTCGTGCCTGCGCGAGCGGATCGTGATCGACGGCGCGATGATCGGCGAGGCAGAGATCGTCGCGGCCGCCGAGCGCGTGGCCGGCGCGGGGGGCGACGAGCTCACCTTCTTCGAGCAGATCACCGCGATCGCGGTGCTGGCGATCGCCGGCGCCGGCGTCGATGTCACCGTGCTCGAGGTCGGGCTCGGCGGCCGGCTCGATGCCACCAACGTCGTCGATCCGGCGGTCGCGGTCGTCACCGGCGTCGCGCTCGATCACCAGGCGATCCTCGGCGACACGATCGCCCGGATCGCCGGCGAGAAGGCCGGGATCTGGAAGCCGGGGAGGCCGGCGATCATCGGTGCGTCCGGCGTGGCCGAGGCCGTGCCGCTCCTGGTCGAGGCCGCGCGCGCGGCCGGCGCGGAACCGCGCATCGTCGACGCGGCCGCCGTCGCGGCGGTCCCCGCGCTCGGGCTCGCCGGCGAGCACCAGCGGCGCAATGCGGCGGCGGCGATCGCGGCGGTCCGGGCGCTCGGCCTGCCGATCGTCGCGTCGGCGCTCGCGAGCGTGAAGCATCCGGGGCGCTTCGAGGTGATAGATCCCACGGGGGTCCCGGGCGTGCCGCGCATCATCCTCGACGGCGCGCACAACCCGCACGGCGCCGCCGCGCTGGCCGAGACCCTGCGCGCGAGCGGCGAGCGGCCGGCCCTGATCGCCGCGGTCTCCGCCGACAAGGACGTCGCCGCGATCGCCGCGGCGCTGGCCCCGGTGGTCCGCGCCGTGGTCGCCACGCGCTACCGCCAGGACCGCGCGATGCCGCCGCCCGAGCTCGCGGCGGTCTTCGCGGCAGCTGCCGGCGCTCCGATCGTCATCGCCGGCTCGCTGTTCCTGGTCGGCGAGGCGCGGACGCTCCTCCTGGGCGCACCGACCGATCCGATGCTCGTGACCGATCCGGCCGGGCCCCCGGCGCCGGGGGAGTCGTCGCGGTAGCCGCGATCACCGCGGCGACGGCGGCGTCCAGCGGATCACGAGCAGCGTGCGGGGATCGCCCTCCCACGACTTGTCCTGGAACATCGCGCGGACGTCGCGCGCGCCGGCGAGCTCGAGCAGGCCCTCGAAGAACCCCATCGTCTGGTACGCCGCGGCCTCCTCGGCCGGCGTCCCCATGTAGTAGCGCACGACGATGTGGACCTCGTCGTCGTGGAGCAGCGGCACGTCGAGCGCGTCGAAGTCGAAGAACGTCTGGCGCAGCACGCGGAACCGCGACAGCGTCTCGGGCGGGTTGTTCGGCGCCAGCAGCATCGGGTTCGCCGCGCGCAGCTGTGCGGCGGAGTAGCGGCCCCACAGCTGCACCGGGAACAGCTCGCCGCGCGTGACCGTCGCCAGGATCGCGTTGCCCATGCGCTCGAACGACGCCATCGGGTACCACTCGGCGGGATCGATGTGCATCCGCAGATAGGGCAGGTCCTCGGGCGCCAGGTGCTTGTTCCAGTCGACCGACTTCTGCGACCGCAGCATGCGGACGTAGTCGACGAACAGTACGCCGCGTACGTGGCGCATCTTCGGACATCATACGCGCGAATTTGCACCGGGAGCGCGCAGCCCGTACGATCTGGCCATGCGCGGCGCTCTCGTGATCCTGCTGCTCGCGGCGGCGGCGCACGCTGATACCGCCCCGCACAAGGAGGGCCAGTACAGCGGGGTCACGCCCGGCGACGTGCAGCCCCGTGATACCTCTGGCAAACCGGCCCGCCCCAAGCGGCCGCCGCCGAAGGGAACGCTGACCTGGATCGGGTTCTCGGCCAAGGACGGCGGCGCCGAGGTGTTCTTCCAGTCCGTTGCGCCGTTCGACGTCAGCCAGCGCGTCGAGGGCGGCGCGCTCGTCGTCCACCTCGGCCTGACCCATCTCGGCCACAACACGTGGCGCCAGATCGACACCCGGTTCTTCGACAACCCGCTGTCCGGGATCGTCGCACGCGCCGTCGGCGCGGCCCGCGCGACCAAGGATCGCAAGGCGCGCCCGGCCGGGATCGAGGCGCGGATCGCATTCAAGAATGCCAGAGAAGCTCGCGAGGCGACGGTGCGCACGGCGACCGAGGCCGACGGCATGTACTACGCCTATCTGACATTCCCCGAGGGCGCCGAGGCCAAGCCGAGCGCAGGGGCCACGGAGACCGGGCCGGCCGTCAAGGAACCCGAGAACGAGCCGGCGCCGAGCAAGCCCAAGCCGTAGCTCGCGCGGCCATCGCGCTTCGCCGGGAGCAGCCGAGATCGCCAGATGGCGCGATCGCCAAGAGCGGCGCGATCGGTTGAGTACCGCGCTGCGATGGTGGCATACCGTGTCCATGGACGGCACGGCCGACGACGCGCACGAGCTGCGCGACCTGACCCGCCAGCTGCGCGGGCAGCTGCTGCGCCACGCGATGCTGGGGACCTGGGCCGCACCCGGCGGCGCCAGCCCGCGCGTCGCTGCGTCCGGTGCGCCGGAGCTCGGCGATCCGAGCGCCTCGCAGGACTCCGGGACGTCCCCGGACGCTGGCCACGCTGCGGCCGGGGCTCCGATCGCCGAGCGCGCGCCGATCGAGATCGCAGAGGACGCGGTGCCCGTCGCGACCGACGACGCGCCGATCGCGCTGGGCCGCAAGACGCTGCCCCAGATCCGCGCCGAGCTCGGCGACTGCACGCGCTGCAAGCTACACACCACGCGGCGATCGATCGTGTTCGGGGTCGGCTCACCTGACACGCCGCTGATGTTCGTCGGCGAGGCGCCCGGAGAACAGGAGGACAAGCGCGGCGAGCCGTTCGTCGGCCCCGCCGGCCAGCTGCTCGACAAGATGATCGAGGCGATGGGCTGGACGCGCGCGACGGTCTACATCGCGAACACCACCAAGTGCCGGCCGCCGAACAACCGCAACCCGCAGCCCGATGAGCTCGCGCAGTGCATGCCGTTCCTGCACGCCCAGATAGCCGCGATCGCGCCGCGGATCATCGTCGCGCTCGGCCGGCCGGCCTCCAACCAGCTGCTCGACACCAACGCACCGATCAGCGCGCTGCGCGGCAAGTTCCACGACTACGCGCGCGCCACCGACGGCGTGAGCCTCAAGATCATGCCGACGTTTCATCCGGCGTACCTGCTGCGCGATCCGGACAAGAAGCGCGCCGCATGGTCGGACCTCAAGCTGGTGATGGCCGAGCTGGCGCGGCTCGGCATCGCGCCGCCTCACCCGCCGCGGGCGTGACGTCACCGGCGGTCGCGATGCGGCGGTGACGGGCGCGGGCGAGACGCGCGTTGCCAGCGCGCGTGCTAGCGTTGTTCCGACGCCGCGAACGGTCCGAGCTACTGCGGCGAGGTACCCGCCGATGGAGGCCTGCGAGCTGCTCTCCATCGAGCTCCGGCTAGACCGGATCGAGGCGGAGCTCGCCCATGCGCTCCCGTCGCACCTGCGGGCCTTCGCGCGCGCCCACGCGCACGGCCGGCCGCCGCCGCCGGCGCCCGACGTGCTGCTGCGCGCGACCACGCTGGCCACCGCGCGCGCCGCGCTCGCGCATCCCGTGCTCGCCGACCGCGGCCTCGCGCTGCTCCGCCTCGCGGCGCCGATCGCGATCGAGTCCGACCCCGGCGTGTGCGCGGCGCGCTCGGCCCCGCGGACCTGGCTCGCGCTGTCGGCGTTGACTGCGGCCCGCGACGCAGCGGCCGGGGCGCGGTTTGGCCGCCGCGCGATCGATGTCATGCATCGCCTCCATGGCAGCCTGCGCGATCTCCGCACAGCGCTGCCGCCGGTGCGCGACGCACAGGGATCTCCCCAGCGCGACCTGCCGGGTGGAGCATGTTTCGGAGCTCGGGACGCAGCTTCGGCCGGTGCCCAGCGCGACCTGCCGAGCGGAGCATGTTTCGGAGCTCGGGACGCGGCTTCGGCCGGTGCCCAGCGCGAGCTGCCTGGCAGAGCATTCGCCGGAGCTCGGGACGCACCGTTGGTGGATGCCCAGCGCGACACGTCGGGCGGTGTCTTCGCCGGAGCTCGGGATGCATCCCTGGCCGGTGCCCAGCGCGATCTGCCGGATCGAGCATTCGCGGGAGCTCGGGATGCGGGCGATGACGCGGCGCTCACCGGCGAGCCGATCGCTGTGCCGGACCGCGCGGTGCAACCGGAAAGCGCGCCGCACGGTGAGCAGGCCGTGAAAGGCGCTCGCAGTGCCGGGCTGCCTCCTCTTGTCGCGGGCTGGTTCGAGCCCGACGGAGTCTTGGTCGACGATGCGGCGATCGCGCGCGCATGGGAGGCGATCCGCGCGCGTCATGGCGTCGCTGGCACGCTGCGGTTCGAGCGGGCGGCGGGCGCGACGCCCCGCACGTTCGTGATCGAGCCGCGCCGCGAGGTCATCATCGCGATCCCGGCGCGCATCGCCGCGCCCGCGGAGCGCTTTGCCGTGCTCCACGAGCTGGGTCACGCCGTCGCTGCGCTGGGGCTGGCGGGGGGAATCCCGCGGGCGGTCGACGAGGCGATCGCGGCGTACGTCGCGCGCGCGATCGAGTGCGACGCCGATGCGTGGTACAGCCCGCTGGCGGCCGCGGCGCGGGCCCGCCGTCGCACGCTGGCCGGGATCCTGGATCAGATCGAGCGGACGCTGCCGGAGCTGCCCGGGCCGGATGCGCGCCTTTCCGGGCATCCGCCATCGGCGCTGTGGCACGATCCGGGCGCGCAGGCGGCGTACGTCGCCGCCGAGGCGCTCGCCGACGACGTCGAGCGCGCGCTGGGCCTCGCGCCGTCGCCCGGCGCGCTCGTCGCCGAGGCCGGCGCGCTCTGCGAGGCGATCGATCGGATCGCCAGCGCCGCGATCTGAGCGCAGCCCAGCACCACCGCTCGATGCTGGTGCACTCGATGATCGACTCGCTGGAGGTCTCCCTCCTCGTCGCGAGCCGCGATCTGGATGGATCAATTGATCGCCGTGGACGGGCCGGGCCAAGATAGGGCGTGATCCGTGGTCGCTGCGTCGTGTTCGCCTGCGTGGCGAGCTGCGGCGTGCGGGCGCCCGCGCCGGTCGATGTCGATGCGCTGCTGCGCGCGCGCGGGTCGATCGAGGCGCGCCGGGATCTCGTGATCCGCGTGACGAACGATCCGCGCGATGTCGGCGCGCGGCTGGCGCTGGCCGAGCTCGCCGAGCGGATCGCGCGGCCGAGTGAGGCGATCGAGGTGCTCGAGGTGGTGGTCGCGCTGGGTGGCCCGCTCGGGACGCGCTGGCATGACGCGGATCGAGCGCGGCTGGCGCGGCTGATCGCGGCGCGCGGCCGAGCGCGGCTGGCGCGCGGGGCGGCGTCGGCGGAGTCGGACCTCCTGCGCGCGCGCAGCCTCGGCGCGGCGATCGGCGACGACGAGCTGCGCCGGGCGCGCATCGCCGGCGCGATCGCTGCGCTGCGCCACAGCGTTGCCGAGGTGCGCGCGGCGGGGCGCCGGGTGCTCGCGGCCGATGCCGGGGAGGACGACGCGCGGCTCGGCGCGCGGCCGGGGGCGTCGCCGGAGCAGCGCGGCCGGTTCGGTGTGTGGCTGTGGCGGCAGGGCGCGAGGCGGGCTGCGTGGGACGAGCTCGCGGCGTGGCATGCGCTGGCGGCGCCGCCGCGCGACGGTGATCTCGAGGAGGTATACCTGGTGGCGGCGCGGTGGTGGATGCCGCTGGATCGACCGGGCGTGCCGGAGGGTGAGCTCACCGGGGCGATGCGCTGCGCGTTCGCGCCGTGCTCGCCGCGGGCCGTCGCGGGAGATGATGCGCGCGAGCGGGCGTACCTGCTGGCGCCGCTGGCGCCGCCGGTCCACGATCCGGAGGACGCGGCGGCGCTGGTGGTGATCACGCTGCACCAGGCGCTGCGCGGCGAGGCGTCGTGGGGCGCGGCGCTGGCGGCGCGGATCGATCTCGCGGCGTTCGCCGCCCCGTCGCAGCTCGCGGCGGTGCCGGGGTTCGCGCAGCCGGTGATCGCCCGGCTCGTGGGCCGCGACGCGGCCGCGCCGCCGCCGGGGGATGGCGCGCCGGCGGACCAGCGGCTGGTGATCGCGGCCGAGCGCGAGCTGGCGGGCGCCGGGGCGGCCGAGGTCGCCGGGCTGGTCGACGGTGCGCCGTACGCGGATGCGCTGCGGGCGATCGCCGCGCCGCGTGCGCCGTTCGCGGGCGATGCGCGGGACGCCCGCGCCGAGGCGGCCGCGCGCCACGCGAGCCTGGTGGTGCCCGGCACCGCGGTCGAGCCGCTGCGCGCGATCGCCGCCGGGTTCGCCCGCGACCCCGCGATCGCGGATCGGTTCGCGGGCGAGGCGATCGCCGGTGCGAGCGATGCCGCCGCGATGCAGGCGACGCTCGGCGCGCTGTACGACGCGCTCGGTGATCCGGCGCGCGCGCGGGCGGCCTGGCAATCCGCGGTCGACGCCAGCCCCGAGCCGGTGTTCCTGCGCGGGCTGGCCGAGGCCCAGGCCCGGCAGGGCGACGCCGACGCGGCGCTGGTCAGCGCGACGTCCGCGGCGGCGGCATCGGGCGATCCCGCGGGGGTGTGGACCGCGGTCGCCGGGGCCCTGATCGGCTCCGGCCGCTACGTCCACGCGCTCGACGCCGCGCGCAGCGCGATCGACCTCGCAGGCCCCGAGGCGCTCGCGGCAGCGCTCGATGCGGCGATCGCGGCGAGCCGGGCGCTCGGTCGCGACGCCCAGGCCGACGCGCTCGCGGCGCGGCGCGCGCGGATCGCCGCGGTCGGCGGCGCGCTCGGCGACCGCGACCCGACCGACGCACGCGCGGCGCTCGACGACCATCGCCGCCGGCCCAGCGCCGCCACGATCGCGCGACTCTGGGTGGCGTCGCGCTGGAACCCGCGCGAGGTCGAGCTGCGCGCGGCGCTGCTCGCTGCCACCCCCACCGGCGACCCGCGGCACGCCGTGATCGTCGCCGAGCTGGTCGAGCTCGCCGGTGACCGCGACCTCGCGCTCGGCCGCGACGCCGCGGCGGCCCTGCGGTGAGCGCAGGCGTCAGCGGCGCGGCGGCGGTCGCACGCCGTGCCGGGGGGCACGGCGTCGGGCGCGCACACCACGCAGTCGGCCGCGTCGTCGCCGCCGACCGGGCGGCCGCTGGCGCGCGCGAGGAACACGACCGAGACCGTGTGCTGGCGCGGATCGCGCCGCGGGTCGGAGTAGACGTGGAACAGCTCGGTGAGCTCGACGTCGAGCCCGGTCTCCTCCTTGGCCTCGCGCACGGCCGCGTCGGCCACCCACTCGCCGTCGTCGACGAAGCCGCCGGGCAGGGCGAGGCCGCGCGGCTCGTTGCGGCGGACCACGAACACGATGCTGCCGGGGGCGTCGGCGAGCTCGATCAGCAGATCGACCGTCGGCTTGGGGTTCTTGAATGCTGGGGCCTGGCTCACTTGCCACCTCCCGCGGCCAGCGGACCTTCGATCCACGCGGCCAGCGCCTGCTCGAGCTGCTTGGCGCCGGGCGCGTCGGCGATGTTGGTCTTCTCGTCGGGATCGCGCTCGAGGTCGTAGATCTCCCACTTCGAGTCGCTGATCCGGTAGTAGACGTGGTGCTTGCCGTCGGCGGTGATCATCGACTTGGCCTCGTGATCCCACTCGGGGGCGGGCATCATCTCGGAGAACGCGGCCCGGGGCTCGAGCGGCTGGCACGCCAGCGCCGGGACCAGGCTGCGGCCCCGCCAGCTGCGCGGCGGCGCCACGCCGAACAGCGCGGCGATCGTCGGCGCGAGGTCGATCAGCTGGACGACGTCGTCGCGCCGGCACGCCTTGCCGCCCGGGATACGGAACATCAGCGGCACGTGCAGCACCTCGCTGTACAGCGAGTCGCCGTGGAAGAACGCCGGCTTGCCCGCGACGATGTGCGCGCCGAACGCCTCGCCGTGATCGGCCATCACCACGACCGTCGTCGTCCTGGCCAGCCCGGTGGTGTCGAGCGCTTCGAGCAGCTGGCCGATCAGCCCATCGTCGAACGCGATCTCGTAGTCGTACTTCTGCATCAGCCCGGCGGTGCCGCGCTCGGTGTAGCGGTAGCCCTCGTGCTCCATGTACGTCGAGTGCGGCTCGAACAGGTGCACGAGCATCGCGAACCGGGTGTCGGCCCTGGCGAGCTGGCCGAGCCGGGCGATCGTCTTCTTGAGGATGCGCGGGCCGGCGGTGTCGTGGTTGGACTCCGGGATGTTGAGCGCGCCGGTGTTGTCCCACTCGTCGGCGCCCTGGATCATGTTGGTCTTGATCCAGCGCGCGACGTCGCTGCACGACTCGGGGTACCGCTTGCGGTCGCAGAAGTAGAAGTGCGAGCTCTCGCCGATCGTGGTGAACCCGCCGGCCTTGAGGCCCTCGAACAGCGTGTCGTTGTCGTCGGCCACGGTCGCGTAGTCCTTGAACTTCTTGTCGACCTTGATCTGCGATGGATAGCGCGAGGTCAGAAACGACGGCACCGAGCGCGGCGTGTTCGGCGCCTGGGCATAGGCCCGGGTGAACAGCACCGACTGCGCCGCGAGCTCGTCGAGCCGCGGGGTCAGCGACTTGCCGTCGCGCCGGTAGCCCGCGACGCCGAGCCGGTCGAACCGCAGCGTGTCGACGAAGATCACCAGCACGCTCTTGCCCCCCGAGACCGCCGGCGGGTCCGCGGCGGTGGCGCTGCCGGAGCCAGAGCCAGCGCCGGAGCCAGAGCCCGAGCCGGTCTCGGCCGGGGGCGCCGGCGGCGGATCGAGCACGGCGTCGCCGCCGACGCAGTTCTCGTCGATGCCGTTGCCGGGGATGTCGTACGCGCCGGGGTGGATCTCGGGGTTGCTGTCGTCGCAGTCAGGCCCGCCGAAGAACGCCGAGTAGCCGTCGCCGTCGTGGTCGGAGAACCGGCGCAGGAGCGCGATCATCCGCGCCCCGACGTACGATCGCTCGGTGACCGCGGACCTGGTCGCCTCCGACGGCGCGCCGAACGAGACCAGCGGCAGCACGACCGCGATCACCAGCCCCGCGGCGGCGAGGATGCCGCGCGCCGGGATCCGCTCGCGCAGCCCCGACAGCGGGCCGTAGGCGACGACCGCGATCGCGATCGCGACCACGGGCAACAGCGCGGGCATGAACAGCGACATCAGGTTGAGCGCCTGGTAGTCCAGGCGGCGGAACACGATGAACAGGCCGGCCGTGGTGCCGGCGATCGCGGCCCCGGCGACCAGCACCACCACGCGCGACACCGGACCGAACGCCGGGATCACCACCGTCAGCCGGCGCGCGACGCGAAACACCGGCAGCGCGGCGAGCACCA
>VBLP01000588.1 GCA_005887925.1 Deltaproteobacteria bacterium
AACAGTGCGGCCTGGTGCCCGAAGGTCACCCTTCGCTCACGCCGCTGCGGCGGCATCCTCCCGATCACCTCGCGCCCGGGCGCCACGTCGAGGTATCGGACCGCGAGCGCTACCCCTTCTTTCGGATTGCCGGCGACGAAGTCCATGAAGTCGTCGTCGGCCCCGTGCACGCTGGCGTCATCGAGCCCGGCCATTTCCGGTTTCAGGCGCACGGCGAGCAGGTGTTGTTTCTCGAGATCGTGCTCGGCTACCAGCATCGTGGCGTGGAAGGACTGCTGGAACGCCTGGGGCGAGATCGAGGGATGCTCGTCGCGGAGTCGATTGCCGGAGATACCGTGATCGGGCACGGTGGTGCCTATTGTGGGGCGCTCGAGGCGCTCGCCCGGAGTCGCAAGACCCCGCGGGGACAAACAATTCGGGGCATCGCACTCGAGCTGGAGCGGTTGGCGAATCATATCGGTGATCTCGGGGCGATCGCGGCGGATATCGCGTTCCAGCCGGCGGCGTCATACCTGGGCCGCATGCGCGGCGAGGTTCTCAACCTGCTGATGACGCTCGCCGGGAACCGCTACGGGAGGGGTCTGGTGCGGCCCGGGGGCGCGGCATTCGACATCACGCCCACCATGGCCGCCGAGATGCGCGACCGGTTGCAGCACCTCGGCGAAGAGCTCGGTCCGGTCCTCACTCTCTTATTCGAGACGGCATCGGTTCAGGCGAGGCTCGAAGGCGTCGGCGTTGTACCTCGGCACGCGTGTGTGGAATTCGGGTTCGTCGGGCCCGTCGCCCGGGCGTGCGAGCTGCCGCGCGACGTGCGGCACGATCACCCCTGGGGGATTTTCCGGTTCGCCCACATCCCGGTCGCCACGTTGTGGGCCGGCGACGTGCTCGCCCGCGCCCTGGTCCGGCGGCTCGAGATCCAGCGGTCACTCGAATTCACGATCGAGCAGCTGGGCGCACTTCCCAAGGGACCGGTGCGCGTGGACTGCGGGCCCCTGCGGCCGAACGAGCTGGCCGTGGCGATGGTCGAGGGTTGGCGAGGTGAGATCGTACACGTCGTGATCACGGACGACGCCGGGCGCGTCCGCCGGCATAAGGTCACCGATCCCTCCTTCCACAACTGGACGGCCCTCGGGGTGGCGATGCCCGGCAATGAGATTTCCGATTTTCCGGTCTGCAACAAGAGTTTCAACTTGTCGTACGCGGGGCACGATCTCTAATGCGAGCCGGCGTGCTGTGCTGACCTGGCTCAGAACGAGACTGCGACAGGGGATCCGGACGATCCGCTTCCCTGATGGCGTGGATTTTCCGGAGCGCTTCCGCGGCCGGCCCCAAGGGTCCTCGGATCTCGGCGCGTGTCTCTTCAGCCCGGAGGAGGGCCGATACAGCCGCGATTACCGCATGGCCACGTCGACACGGGACGCGTTGATCACCGCCACCGGCGAGGTCGAGCTCGCCCGCGCGCTCGACCAGCGCGTGCAGAAGCTGTTCCGGCGTTCGCTGCGCCTTCGCTCGGTGGTGGCCGGCAGCTGCAACGGATGTGAAGCCGAGCTGACCGCGCTGGGCAATGTCGTCTTCGACCTTGCCCGGTTCGGCGTTCAGTTCGTCGCCTCGCCACGTCACGCCGATGGCATCGTCGTGACCGGGGCGGTGAACCGGAACATGCGGCGCGCGCTGGAGCTGACGTACGAGGCGATCCCCTCCCCGAAGCTCGTCATTGCGGTCGGGGCCTGCGCCATCAGCGGCGGCCCGTTTGCGGGCAGTCCGGAGGTGGGCAGCGGCGTCGGCGATGTCCTTCCGGTGGACCTGTGGGTGCCTGGGTGCCCGCCGCACCCCCTCACGATGCTCGACGGGCTGCTCCGTTTGTTGGGGGCGATCGACCGAGGGCGGTCTAAAGAATCCCTCACCAAACCTTCATGAAGACGGGAGACGTCGCCAGCTAAGCTCCGCGCACCTCCAACGGAGCTGAGCATGCGTCGTCGTCTCATCGTCGCCGGTCTTGTCGCAATCACGGTCGCGTTCGCGTGCCGCGAGCGGCCCGAGCATCCAACGCCGCCACCCGCAACACCGCCGACCAACGCCCCCGCCGACGTGTCACACGGTGAAGCGCCGATCGGCTCTGCCGCCGAGCCGGCACCGATCGAAGCGGCGGCTCCGCCGCGCGCCACGGGACACGTGCACCGCCTGCGGATCGCGATCAAACATGCGAAGATCACGATCGCCGACGGCGTGACATACGACGCCTGGACATTCGACGGCCGCGTTCCCGGTCCCGTCCTTCGCGTCACCGAAGGTGATACCGTGGACTTCACGCTCGTGAACCAGGCCCCGATGCCGCACAGCCTCGACTTCCATGCGGCGGAGATTGCGCCGAGTCGCGCCTATGTGAATCTGATGCCCCACGATTCGCTGCATTACCGCTTCGTGGCGCGAGTTCCGGGCGCGTTCATGTATCACTGCGGAACCGCGCCGGTCGCGCTGCACATCGCCAACGGCATGTACGGAGCCATCATCGTCGATCCGCGCCAGAGCCGTCCGGCAGCGAAGGAATTCGTGTTCGTGCAGAGCGAGTTCTATACGAAGAAGCTGCCCGATTCCACGCGCGTGATCGACTGGGACAAGCTCCTGGGTCTGGCGCCGGACTACGTGGTCTTCAACGGCCGCGAGGCCGAGTACGCGCATCACCCCATCCCCGTGCGAGTCGGCGAGCCGTTGCGGATTTACGTCGTAAACGCCGGCCCCAACCGTTTTTCGGCCTTCCACGTCGTGGGGGCGATCTTCGATCGCGTGTATCTCGACGGATCGCTGACGCACCCGCTCGAGGGTGTCCAGACCGTCACCGTGCCGGTTGGTGGAGGCGCGATTTTCGAGACGCGATTGGTCGAGGCAGGAACGTATCCGTTTGTCAGTCACGCCTTCGCGGATGCGACCAAAGGGGCGGTCGGCATGTTCAAGGCTCACTAGAGGAGGATCCATGAAAGTCGCCGAACTGATGCAAACGAACCTCAAGACAATCAGCGCCGACGCCACTATTCCGGATGCCATCGTCGAGCTCGCCCAGGCGCAAGTGTCGGCGCTTCCCGTCATTGACCGCTTCGGACGCGCCGTCGGCGTGCTCTCCACCCGCGAGGTCTTGAAGGCGGAAAGTGAGCGACGTGCCGAAGACACGCCGGTACTCGCGATCATGACACCGTGGCCGACGACGATCGACCCGGACTTCGACGTGCGGCAGGCCGCGCAAGAGATGCTCTACCTCAACGTGCAGCGCCTCTTTGTGGAATACGACGGCGCGCTCGTCGGTGTGATCTCCCAGACGGACATCGTCGGCGCGGTCGCGACGGCGAAGGTCTAGGCGGCGCTAGCGCCGCTGTACGCTCCAGCGGCCGGTCTGCGTGTCGCCCGACGGCAGCCGCGTCGTGTACGTGCCGGAGATCGTGTTACCCTTGCGCTCGCCGCTAAATGTGGTCAGCAGGCGCGCGCCCGTTTGTGGATCGGCATACGGGTCGAGCGTACCGCTCACGTGGCCCTGTTCAACGCGCACGAAACGGATCGTGAGGACCGTGGGCGTCGGCACCTGCGCGGCCCCGGTCATGTTCTCGCCACGCCACGGCATGAGCGGCCGTCCCAGGCCGGCGGGAATCATCACCACATCGCCGAAGGCCGAGTCGGTCGCCGCCCGCAGGGTGAAACTGATGCTCCCGCTACGCCCGGACTCCGCGCTGCTGTAATCCCCTGCCCATTCCCCGGAGAGCGCCGAGACATCGCCGGACGCGCCGACGAGCGGGACGGGGGTACGGGAAGCGCCGCAGGCGTCGAGCGCCAACGCGCACAGCACAATGGGGAAAGAGCGCCTCAGAAGCCTCATGATCGCCTCGCGGTAGATGGTGTGACTCGTTACGCGCGACGGCGGGCGCGCTGCAGCCGCTTAACAATGCAGTCGCCAGCGTGAATTGTCACTGCGCTTTCCGTGAAGCATTATGACGGATGACCTCACCACTCGAGGCGACCCGCATCCGGGAGCGATTCGAACGGCTCCTCGCGGCCGGCATCGCGATCTTCTCCCGGCACGAGCTCGAGCACGTGCTGCAGCAGGTGGTCGATGCGGCGCGGGAGGTCGTCGGCGCCCGTTACGCGGCGCTCGGCGTTCTGGGCGACGACCGGAAGACGCTCGTCCAGTTCGTGACCTCCGGTCTCGACGAGGCAACCCGGAAGAAGATCGGCGATCTGCCGCGCGGC
>VBLP01000589.1 GCA_005887925.1 Deltaproteobacteria bacterium
CGCCAACGCCGAGGGCACGCGGACCACGCCGTCGGTGGTCGGCTTCGCGCAGACCGGCGAGCGGCTGGTCGGCCAGGCCGCGCGGCGCCAGGCGATGACCAACGCCGAGAACACCGTCTACGCCGTCAAGCGCCTGATGGGCCGCAAGTTCGAGGACCCCGAGGTCCAGCGCCACGTGCTGACCTGCCCCTACGAGGTGGTCGCCGCCGACAACGGCGATGCCCACGTCCGGATCCGCGGCCGCGACTACTCGCCGCCCGAGATCTCGGCGCTCGTGCTGCAGAAGATGCGGCAGACCGCCGAGGACTGGATCGGCGACTCGATCACCGAGGCCGTGGTCACCGTGCCGGCGTACTTCGACGACGCTCAGCGCCAGGCGACCAAGGACGCCGGCCGGATCGCGGGCTTGAACGTGCTGCGCATCGTCAACGAGCCGACCGCCGCGGCGCTGGCCTACGGCATCGAGACCGAGGGCGCCCAGCGCGTCGCGGTCTACGACCTCGGCGGCGGCACGTTCGACATCTCGATCCTGGAGCTGTCCGACGGCGTGTTCCGGGTGCGCGCGACCGCGGGCGACACCTTCCTCGGCGGCGAGGACTTCGACAACGCGATCGTCGAGCACCTCCTGGCGACGTTCACCGCGCTCAACGACGGCATGGACCTGCGCGGCGACCGCATGGCGCTGCAGCGGCTCAAGGAGGCCGCCGAGCGCGCCAAGATCGAGCTGTCGAGCAGCGAGCGCACCGAGATCAACCTGCCGTTCATCGCGGCCGCCGCCGACGGGCCGCGCCACCTCCAGCTGGTGTTCGAGCGCCACGAGCTCGAGCTCCTGGTCGAGCCGCTGGTCCAGTCGACGCTCGAGCCGTGCCGGCGCGCGCTGGCCGACGCCGCGATGACCGAGGCCGACATCGACGTCGTGATCCTCGTCGGCGGCCAGACCCGGATGCCCCGGATCCAGGCCCTGGTCGCCGAGATGTTCGGCAAGGAGCCGAGCCGCCGGGTCAACCCCGACGAGGTCGTCGCGGTCGGCGCCGCGATCCAGGGCGGCGTGCTGACCGGCGAGGTCCAGGAGGTGCTGCTGCTCGACGTCACGCCACTGTCGGTCGGTATCGAGACCATGGGCGGCATCTTCCACAAGCTGATCTCGCGCAACACGGCGCTGCCGGCGCGCCAGACCGAGCTGTTCTCGACCACGGTCGACAACCAGCCGTTCGTCAACGTCCACGTGCTGCAGGGCGAGCGCGAGATGGCCGCCGACAACAAGTCGCTGGCCAACTTCGAGCTCACCGGCATCCCGCCGGCGCCGCGCGGCGTGCCCAAGATCGAGGTCGCGTTCGACATCGACGCCGACGGCGTGCTCGCGGTATCCGCGCGGGATCACGGGACCGGGCGGGTCCAGCGCGTCACCGTCACGCCCACCACCGGGCTGTCCGAGCAGGACATCGAGCGGCTGGTCGAGGAGTCCGTCACGATGGCCGACGCCGACGTGATTCGGCGTCAGATCGTGGAGGCTCGCAACAGAGGCGAGGGCCTGCTCTACTCTTCCGAGAAAGCCATGGAGGAGTTCGGAGGTCTTCTGCCGGATGCCGAGCGCGAGTTCCTCGTGATCGAGCTCGCCGAGTGCCGGGCCGCGCTCGGCGGGGACGACCTGGCCCAGGTCCAGGACGCGGTCGCGCGCCTCGAGGTCTCGGCGCAGCGCATCGGCGAGGCGATCTATGCCACCAGCGACCCCGCACCCGAGGGCAGCACCTGATGGCACGGCGCAAGCGCGACTACTACCTCGTCCTGGGGGTCTCGCGCGACGCGAGCGAGGCCGAGATCAAGCGCGCGTTCCGCGAGCTCGCCCGCAAGCACCACCCCGACGTCAGCCCGGGCAGCAACGGCGAGGCGTTCCGCGAGATCAACGACGCCTACGCCGTGCTGTCCGACCCCGAGGCTCGCGCGCGCTACGACCGCTGGGGCAACCCCGACGACACCGCCGGCCTGTCGGCGGTGGTCGAGGCCGCCCAGGACATCCTCAACGACCTGTTCCGCCGGCGCGGCGGCCGGCAGCGCGGCCGCGACCTGCGCTACACGCTCGAGCTCAGCTTCGAGGATGCCGCGTTCGGCTGCAGCAAGCCGATCCACATCCCCGACGGCGACGGCCGGACCCGCGAGTTCACCGTCGTCGTGCCCGCCGGCACCAAGGACGGCAGCGTCAAGACCTTCAAGAGCGAGGGCGAGCCCGGCAAGGGCGGCGCCGCGGCCGGCGACCTCCACGTCCACCTGCGGGTCGCCGAGCACGCCGTGTTCCGGCGCGACGGCCTCGACGTGCGCAGCGAGCACACGATCGGCTTCCCGCAGGCCGCGCTCGGCGCCGTGCTCGAGATCGTCACGCTCGACGGGCCGGTCAACATGCGGATCCCCGAGGGCACGCAGCCCGGGCAGGTGTTCCGCATCCGCGGCCGCGGCATCCCGCAGGCGTCGGGCAAGACCGCCCCACGCGGCGACCACCTCGTCCACATCCAGATCGCCGTGCCGACCGAGCTATCGCCGCGCCAGCGCGCCCTGATCGAGGAGCTCGCCCAGGTCACCGGCGATGCCAGCGGCGGCGGCGCCCCGAAGAAGCGCCTGCTCGATCGCGTGCGCTCGCTGCTCGAGGAATAGCCTCAAGCGCGATGCACGTCGCGCAGGAACACCGTCAGGTCGGCCGGCGGCGGATTCACCGATACCTGGTTCATCATGTCGGCGACGAAGCCGCGGTGATACGACCCGTGCGTCACCAGGTGCAGGACGATCTCGCCGCGCGTCATCACGCCGTCGCCGCCGCCGATGAACTGGAACCGGATCGGCTCGTCGACCTCGGCGGCCGACCAGCCGTCGCTCGCGTCGATGTACCAGCGGTCGAGCGCCTTGACCGCCCGCCACAGCTCGTCGAGCGGCGGGTGCGCCGGCGTGTTGCGCGCCGTGTAGCCGTGGTCCTTGCCCTCGAGGTGGCCCTGGAAGATGCGCTCGACCACGTACAGGTGGTTGAGCGTGTGGACCATGTTCTTGAACAGCGTTGGCCGCGGCCTGGTCGCCTCGCCCTCGGGCAGCGCGGCCACGGCCGCATAGAACACCTCGTTCGCCCACGCCTTGTAGCGCGTCATCATCCGAGCCAGCTCGGGCGTGATCATCGTAGCCTCCGACTCATCTCGACTTACCCTGCCACACCGCCCGCGCGCGCGGCAGTGTCTCCCGTCGCGTCGCCGTTGCCGAGGACTGCCGCCGAGGCTGTGCAGACCGCGCGGGCACGCGCGGCGGATTCTGCAGACCGCACACCCGCGGTCGCTGGGCTCCCTTGCGCGCGATGGGTTCTGCAGAGCGCGTACCCGCGGGCGCTGGGCTCCGAACTCCCCTCGCCGTGCTCAAACAGTCCTCGCGCTGACTCGACTGCGGACGGACTGCTCGTACGTGCCTCGCCGTTTCTCTTTCGGCGCGTGGGTGCGCTGCGGAACTGCGCGCGGCGAGGGGGTTCGTCGCAGCCGCGCCCGCGGTGACGCCTGCTGACATATCGATCGAGCTGCGCAGAGCGCATACCTGTGCGAGCTACGGTGCGAGGATCAGGGCGTCGCCCTGGACCTCGAGGACGCTCGGGGTGCGCTCGAGCTCGCCGTCGGGGGCGATCGCGGCGGGGCCGCACGCGCCGTCGTCGAGGCGGGCATGGGCGAGCGCAGCGCGGAGGGCTGCCCGTGGCGATGTGCTCGCGGCGGAGACTGCCTGGGTTCGCGCGGCGGCGAGCAGCGCGGCGGCATCGCGGGCCTCGGCGGCGGCGGTGCTCGGTGCGCGGCCGGTGCGGCGCTGGAATGCGGCCGAGAACTCGACGGCGAGATCGGCGCCGAGATCGCCGGCGAAGTCGTCGACGAGCAGCGCGCCCTGGAGTGCGGGGCCGCCGCGCACGGGCAGGCTCGGGTGGTGCCAGCCGGCGCCGCCGATCAGCTGCACGACCTGCGGGATGTGGCCGCCGTGCTTGCGGGCGAGCCGGTCGAGATCGGGCGGCTCGCCGGTGCGCAGCTCGACGTTGTAGTACGGCAGGAACGCGGCGACGATCGCGGCGCGGTCGTAGCGATCGGGGAGGTAGAGCAGCGTGAAGGGTACGTCGGGTGAGAACGTGGTCCAGCCGGACTTGCCGTGGCGTGCGAGGTGCGCGGCGAGCCGCGAGTTCTTCGCCGGCACCAGGCCGAGGAACGCCTTGACGTCGGCCTCGACGTCGCCGCCGGTCGGGTCGTAGCTGCCCCCATCGGCGGCGTTGCGGCCGACGTCGTCGCGCGGGGCGAGCACGGCGACGGTCGGGAAGCTGTCCTGCGCGGCGAGCTGGGCCACGGCGCGGCCCTCATCGGCCGGCGAGGCGACCAGGCGGAACACGCCGGCGCCGGCGTCGGCGCCATCGGCGGGCGCGAGCAGCCCGATCGGCACGCCGTGCAGCGCCGCGGCGCGCGCCGCTGCGATCGCCTCGCGCTGGCCGACCGGGCCGAGGAGGCCGATCGCGCCTCGGACGACGGCCGCATCCACCGCGGCGGCGGCGCCGTCGGGCGTGCCGTGGGTGTCGAGGTACAGCCAGCGCGTCCCCGCCGCCGGCGCCAGCTCGATCGCCGCGCGCAGCTCGCCGCCCAGCCCGGCGTACGGTCCGGACAGCGGGAGCAGCACGGCGATCAGCGCGGGGTCGACCGGGGTGGTCACCAGCTCGCGGGCGAGCGCCGATGCAGCGGCGGCGACCTCGGCGGCATCGGCCGCACGCGCGGCATCCGCCAGCAGGCGCTGCGCCTCGGCGTCGTCACCGCGATGATGCGCCAGCCGCGCCGCCCGCAGCGCGAGCTTGCCGGCCGGCGCCCGGTCGCCGAGGGCCTCGAGGGCCTCGCGCACGGCGGCCTCGTCGGTGTCGTCGATGCGCGCTGGATCGATCGCCGGACCGGCCGGCGAAGCAGGGGAGCCCGGCGCGATCGCATGCGCCCTCGAGGCGTCGCGCTCGATCCAGCTTGGCTCGCCCGGCGCGCGCGGCGGCCCGCACGCGCAGACGGCCACGACCACCGCGGCAACGCGTCCTCGAAGTGCTTGTATCAGCGACACCGCAGCCGAGTGTAGCTCGCGACGTGCCGCCATCGAGCGAGCGGCGGCGGTCGATGCCTCGACAAGCGTCACCGCGGGCGCGCCGCGCCGAGCCGAGCGAACGCGGGGGTGCGGTCTGCACAGCTCGTTGTGGCAGTCCTCGATTGATGTCAACGAGCGCCACCGCGGGCGCGCTCGCGACGAACCCCCTCGCCGCGCGCAGTTCCGCAGCGCACCCACGCGCCGAACGAGAAACGGCGAGGCACGTGCGCGCAGTCCGTCCGCGGTCGAGCCAGCGCGAGGACTGTTTGAGCACGGCGAGGGGAGTTCGGAGCCGAGCGACCGCGGGTGTGCGATCTGCAGAACCCGTCGGGGGGGTGCGCGGACGAGCCCAGCGACCGCGGGTGTGGGGTCTGCAGAACCGTCGCGGCGCGGCCGCGATGAGCCGAGGGACCGCGGGTATGCGATCTGCAGAACCCGTCGGGGGCGCGACGAGCCGAGCAGCCGCGGGTGCGCGCTGCGCAGAACCCACGACCGGGCACCGCGCTCGATGCATCTGGCGAGTTGGAACAGGCCGGCGGACGAGCGAGAATGGCGCATGGCAGGCGCGCTGCGTCGGTTCTTGTTCGAGCGCGGCGGGCTCGTCGCGCTGGTGGCGTTCGCGGCGTACGTGTGGATCGCGCCGCCGCACATCGTCGACGGTGACAACGCCGAGATGGCGACGCTCGGGATGATCGGCGGCGTGGCGCACCCTACGGGCTATCCGGCGTACCTGCTGTGGCTGCGCGCGACGTCGTGGCTGCCGGGGTCGACGCCGGCGCACACGGCGGCGATCGCGACGGCGATCCTCGCGGCGGTGCAGCTGGTCGTGCTGCATGCGGCGTGTCGCGCGTGGGGCGCGCGGCCGATCGCGGCGAGCGCGGCGGTCGCGATCTACGCCGCGGGGCCGGTGGTGATGCGCTACAGCAGCGAGGCGGAGGTGTTCGCGCTGAACCAGCTGGTGGTCGCGGCGATCGTGTACCTCGCGGCGGCCGGCGGGCCACTGCGCGGAGTGTGGCGCGTCGCGGCGCTGGGGCTGGTCGCAGGACTGGGGATCGCCGATCACGTGACCTGCGTGCTGGCGGCGCCGGTGGGCCTCGTCGGCGCGGTGCGCGGGGTACGCGAGGCGAGGCGAGGCGCGGTGGCGGCGGCCGCGGGGGTGGCGGCACTCGCCGCCGGGCTGGCGCCGTACGCGTACCTGCTGGTCACGCCCGAGAATGCGATCTCGTGGACGCCGATCGCCGGCCTCGACGGGCTGGTCGGCCAGCTGCACGTGGCGGCGAACCTCGCAGGGCTCGCCGCGACGCTGGGACGGACCTGGTGGTGGCTGCCCGCGCTCGCGGGCGTCGCGATGCTCGCGGTCCGCTGCGTGCGCGCCGGCGAGGGCGAGCCGCGGATCGGCTGGCAGATGCTCGCGCTCGCGTTCGTCGCCGCCGGGCCGGTGCTCGCCGCGCGCTTCGACGTCGTGCCGGTCGGGCTCGACGGCTATGCGGTGCGGCGGTTCCATCTGATGCCGGCGCTGCTGCTCGCGGTGCCGGTCGCCGCGGCGCTCGATGTCGTCGTCGCGCGGTACGAGGCGCGGATCCGCCTCGGGCCCGCCACCGCGATCGCGGCGCTGGGGTTCGCCGCGGCGGCGCTCGTGGCGGCACCGGACGTCCTGCGCGTGCGCACGCCCGCGGTCGAGCACGCGCTGCGCGGGATGCTGCGCGGCCTGCCGCCCGGCGCGGTGGCGATCATCTCGGGCGACATGACGTTCTTCGGCACCGGCTACCTGCAGCTCGCGTGGGGCGAGCGGCCCGACGCGACCGTCGTGGTCTGGCACCTGGTCGGCGACCGCGGCTACCGCGACCGGCTCGCGCGCCGCGGCATCGCGATCGAGAAGACGACGGAGGCGACGCCGAGCGTCGGGATCGCCGAGCACATCCTCGCCAGCGGCCGGCCGCTGCTGGTCGACCGCGCGCTCGGCAACGTGCTGAAGGCGCTGCCGAGCTATCCCTACGGGACGCTGTTCCGGGTGCTGCCGCGCGGCCAGGCGCGGCCATCGCTCGACGAGGTCGCCGCGCAGAACCGCGACTGGTTCGCGGCGCTCGACCTCGACTATCCGCGGCCGGGGCCCGACGACGAGTACCCGACCGCGATTCACGACAGCTACGCGGCGACGTGGCGGATCGTCGCAGATGGCTTCGCGACGGCCGGCCGGCGCGACGATGCGGCCAGCGCCGCCGCGGTCGCGCGCGAGCTCGCGCCCCGACCGTGATCGACCGCGCACGCCCACCGGCGCGGCGCCGGTTTTGCCGCTACACTCGGCGCGTGGTGCGTCGTGACGACGACAGAAACCCTGGGCCATCGCGGTCCCGGAACCTGCCGTCACGCTGTGAAGATCCAGCGGGTGCAAGTCCCGTCCCGGTAAGCGGCAACGCGCCGGGTAGCAGGCTCCCGGCGCAGGGGCAGACC
>VBLP01000590.1 GCA_005887925.1 Deltaproteobacteria bacterium
GAAGCCGATCTTCGACCGGATCCAGTTGATGTCCAGCGCCGCGTAGTTCTCGCGGATGTGTGCGGGCCAGTTTCCATCGGTGTGGTTATGGACGACTCCGGCGATCGTTCCGCCGCACAGCAGCGGGCCGCCCGAGTCGCCGTGATCGGCGATCCCGCTGACCATGATCACGGCGATGGTCGTCGAGTTCGCGGACTCGACCCGCTCGGTGCAAGACCGCTTGGTCTCCCAGGTGGTCGTGCCATCGC
Organism: Deltaproteobacteria bacterium; assembly: GCA_005887925.1. GTDB lineage: Bacteria > Myxococcota_A > Polyangia > Haliangiales > Haliangiaceae > JABFXX01. The sequence goes on from VBLP01000590.1 coordinate 249, forward strand.
TCTCCTGGTGCGCCCCGAATCCGATGCCGCTGCAGGTCGTGTTCACCTGCGGGAGCGCGCCCGGATTGATCGGGAGTAGCGGAATGTCGAGGATCGGAGTCGCCAGGTGGGCGAGCATGAGATCCTTGGTCGGGTGTATGATCTGTTGATCGACGGCGTGCGACACGAAGTTCGCCGGGGACGTGCCGGTGAAGAAGACCGGCGAGCCTCCGGCGCAGTGCGCTGCAGTCAGGACCAGACTCGGCGTGATCAGCGTGCCGGAGCAGAACCCGCCGTCCGTCGAGTATTCGCCCACGGCCGGAAATCCGGTTTCGAGCTGTCCGCCCTGTATCGCGGCCTCGTCCTGGCCGGTTCCGACGAGACCTTCGTCCATGGCTGTGCCGGCACAACCGCCCAGCACGGCGATCGACGCGAGCCGATATCCAGTACGATGAATTCGATGTTTCCAGAGCTCGATCATGTTATTCCCTCTTCCCTTCCAATCAATCGTGAGATGGTGTGCTGTCGAATGGGTCTATCTGACAATCAAGACATTTGAACATGATGTCGCACCAGGGCACCTCGTCGCCGCGCTGACACAGCGTGAACGCCTTTGAACATGTACCCGGCGGCGGGCAGGTGACGCCGACGTTGGCGCTGGCGCTGGCGGACGGAGCGGCCGCACACACCGCGATGACAAGTATCGCGCGGTGCAAGCAGCGAACCACGGGTACAGCGCAAGCGTTGCCGTGCTAAACATAGTCGCGTAGGTTGATGGCCAAGAAGATCCGCGCGACGCGACGCGCGGAGGGGTGAATGGACCGGCTTTGCCGGGCCAGAGGGGGCGGGAAAGCCCCCTCTCGATCGAGGCGGAACAGGGACGCTGACCGAAGGTCAGTGCGTCCCTGTGTAGTGGGTTGCGTTTCCGCCCGCACCCGCCACGCAGCGTCGCCATGGCAGGGATCCACCCTTCGTTCGCGTACCGGCAGGTGCACCTGCACCGCGGCGGTGCACCGGCGGCCCGCGGCCGACGTATTGCGTCCGTTGCGGACATCGGATGGCCCACGCCAGCTTGCAGCGCGGTGAGCGGTCCGATACCGTGAGGAAGGTGGAAGTCTCCCGACGCTGGGTGCCACCGGCGAGCTTCGACGGCTACCGGATCCTGCGGCCGCTGGGCGCGGGAGGCATGGGCTTGGTCTACCTCGGCCATGATCTGCTGCTCGATCGACCGGTGGCGATCAAGTTCATCGCCGGGCCGGACCCGGACGAGCGGCGGCGGGAGCGCTTCCTGTTCGAGGGTCGAGCACTCGCCCGGTTGATCCATCCCAATGTGGTCCTCACCTTTCGCGTCGGCGAGGTCGAGGGCCGGCCGTTCCTGGTCTCCGAGTACGTCTCGGGGCAGTCGCTCGATCAGCACGAGCGGCCGATGCCGTGGCGACGGGTGCTGGACATCGGCATCGGTCTCGCCCGCGGTCTCGCCGCTGCCCATCGTGCGGGAGTCCTGCACCGCGATGTGAAGCCCGGCAATGTGGTGGTCACGGCGGAAGGGACGGTGAAGCTCATCGACTTCGGGCTCGCGAAGCTCGCCGACACCGAGCGCGCGCTGGTCCTGGCAAGCGACGTCGAGCACGCTCCGGGATCGGCTGCGAACGCTGCCACGGAATCGGACGGTGACCCGGCGAGGCAGTCTCGCGAGCCGAGCGCGGCACCGGCGACCAGCCTCGAGCTCAGCCGCCCCGGGGCTGTGGTCGGCACGCGCCGCTACATGGCGCCGGAGCGACTGGCCGGCCAGCTTGCCAGCCGGCAGAGCGATGTGTTTGCTCTGGGCTGTGTGCTCCACGAGCTGTGCTGGGGCGCGCTCCCCGGCGAACCGACGGTGTCACTCGATCCGCCGGTCGCGCCGCAGTTCCAGGCAATCCTCGATCGCTGCCTCGCGCGCGATCTGGCGCGGCGCTTCGCATCGATCGACGCCGTGCTCGAGGCGCTCGAGGCGCTCGCCGATGACACCTCGGTCTCGGGCGAGATCCCGACGGGAAATCCCTACCGCGGGCTACAGGCGTTCGACGCGTCTCACCGCGCGGTGTTCCTGGGGCGATCGACCGAGGTGCTCGCCGTCGTCGAGAAGCTGCGCAGCGACGCCGTGGTGGTGGTGGCCGGCGACTCGGGCGCGGGGAAGTCATCGCTGTGCAAGGCCGGCGTGCTGCCGTGGATCACCGAGTCCGGGCTCCACGTCGGTCGCGGTGCGGTGGTGCTGAGTCTGGTCCCGGGCCGCGACCCGCTGACCCGGCTCGCCGACGCGCTCGGCCAGTTCCTCGGTGAGCCTGCGGCATCGCTGCATCCCCGGTTGCTCGACGAACCGACCGGGGTGGTTCGCGCGCTCGCGCGAGTCGCCGAGGACCGGACCATCGTGATCTTCGTCGATCAGATCGAGGAGCTGTTCACGCTCGCCGCGGACCACGCGGCCGTCACGGCCCGGGTGCTCGCTGCGCTGACCCGTGCCGGCAGCCAGCTCCGCCTGCTCGCCACCGTGCGGAGTGACTTTCTCGCCCGGCTCGCTGCGCTTCCGGAGCTCGGGTCCGAGGTGGCGCGCGCACCGTATCTGCTCCGACCGCTCGGGCCCGACAAGCTGCGCGAGGTGATCGTGGGGCCGGCCCGGCGCTCCGGCGTCTCGTTCGCTTCGCCCGAGACGGTCGACGAGCTCCTGCGGTCGTCGCTGTCGTCGGAGGGCTCGCTGCCGCTGCTCCAGTTCACGCTCGCCGAGCTGTGGGAGGTGCACGATCGAGCCACCGGCGCGATCCCCGCCGACGCGCTGGCCCGGCTCGGCGGCATGGACGGCGCCCTCGAGCGCCATGCTGACCGGGTGATCCAGTCGCTTCCGGCGCCGCGAGACGGCGCCGCGCGCCTGCTCACCCGCCTGATCACGCACCAGCGAACCCGTGCCTCGCTCACCCAGCGAGACCTCGGCGAGCTGTCGCGTCACGACCAGGCGATCCTCGAGGCGCTGATCGCCGGTCGCCTCGTCGTGGTCCGCGGCAGCGAGGACGGCGCGATGTACGAGCTCGCGCACGAGGCGCTGATCGCGCGGTGGTCGACGTTGCGCCAGTGGCTCGACGAGGAGGCGTCGCGCGAGCGGAGCCGGGAGCGGCTCGCAGCCGCGGCCAGCGAGTGGGAGCGGCTCGGGCGGCGGGGCGATGGGCTGTGGCGAGGTCGCCAGCTCGCCGGCGTGGCTGCACTCGATCCCCTCGTCCTCGCGCCCGGCCAGCGCGCGTTCCTCGCGGCGTCGCTGGCGGCGCGGCGGCGGCAACGGCTGGTGCGGATCGCCGTGCCGGCGGTGATCGCGCTGGCGGCCGGCTTGATCGTCGTGGCAGCGCGGCTGCGTGCCGACGCCGAGATCACCGCGGCGGTCACGCGCAAGCTGGAAGGCGCACGCCAGCACCTGGCCGAGGCACGGCGCCTCGATGGAGAAAGCCAGCGGCTGCGCGCCGATGCACTCGTGGTCTTCGACCGGGGAGAGGGTTTGCTCGCCGTCGGCGCCAGCGACGGCACCTGGCCGCAGGCGGAAGCGGCGTGGTCGCACGTGCTCGGCGTGAGCGCCGCCGCTGCCGCGCGGTATGCCGACGCCAACTCCGCGTTCGAGGCGGCGCTGTTTCTCGATCCATCGCACGCGGACGTTCGCGACGAGCTCGCCCGCCTCACCGCCGTGCGCCTCGCGCTCGCAGACCGGCTCCATCACCACGAGCTGGCGAGCGAGCTCACCGAGCGGCTGTCGGGTCTGCTGGTCGCCGGAGCAGCACCGTCGTTGCGGGGCGGCGAGCAGGCGGTGCTCGCCGTGCATCGCGTCCCGTCCGATGCGGCGATCTCGATCGCGCGGTTCGCGGCGAACGCATCGGGGCGGCTGACGCTCGGCCCCGCGGCACCGCTCGTCGGCGCGCACGCGACGCTCGCGCCGGGATCGTACCTGCTCATGGCCACCGCGGCGGGGCGCGCGGCGGTGCGCTTGCCGGTGATGCTCGCGCGCGGTCAGCGCGGCACGGTCGAGCTGTCGTTGCCGGCCGCATCCGCGATCCCCCCCGATCTGGTGTTCGTCCCGGCCGGCGAGTCGCTGGTCGGTTCCGACGAGGAGAACCTCCGGGTCGCACTGTCGGTGTCGCCGATGCATCCGCTGCGGCTCGACGGTTTCCTGATCGGACGCTTCGAGGTCACGTTCGCCGAGTACATCGCGTGGCTCGACAGCTTGCCGCCCGACGAGCAGGCGCGACGCGCGCCCAGGCATCGCTCGCGGCCTGGAGCGATCGAGCTCCGGCGAGATGCCAGCCATGGCTGGACGCTCGCCTTGCAGCCGACCACGCAGGAGTATGTCGCAGCGTGGGGACAACCGATCCGCTATCCCGGTCGGACGGTTCGCAGGCGTTTGCCGCATGGCTCGTCCGGACCGGACGGTTGCCGGGTGCGCGGATGTGCCGCGAGGAGGAGTGGGAGCGGGCAGCGCGAGGTGCCGATGGCCGGATCTACACCACCGGCCGGCAGCTCTTGCCCTCCGATGCGAACTTCGATCTCACGTACGGCGGGACCGACCTCGCGTTCGGTCCCGACGAGGTCGGCAGCCACCCCGCGTCGGCGAGCGTGTTCGGTGTCGAGGACCTGGTGGGCAACGCCTCGGAGATGGTCGAGACCCGGCGATGGAACGAGCGGACGTCGATGCGCGCGGCCTCGTGGTACCGCGAGCGGATCCAGCAGCGCCTCGACAATCGCTTCCGGAGCGCGCCGACCGCGCGGAGCATCGAGATGGGATTCCGGTTATGCGCCGATGCAGTGTTCCGATGATGGCACGCCGATTGCTGCGAGAATCGGCGTTGAGGGGAGAGCCATGAAACGATTCGCACCGCTGTTGTTCCTGCTCGCTGCGTGTCCGCGCACGAGTCCTGGTGTTCCGTCGCCGTCGCCGCAGAGCTGTAGAGGCACGAGCACGCCCAAAGGATGCATCAGACCCATCATCGAAGAGATCGGTGGGCCGCAGGGCGTCTATCTCGAAGGCGCAGGCCTCGAGCTACTCCACTTCGCGGCGGTCGACCCGCATGCGAGAGGCGTGTTTCCGCCCGTACCCGGCACGCAGCTCGCACCGACCGCGGTGTGCCGCGATCAGCAACAACCGCTCATCACGGTGACCGGGTGCACGGCGGTTCCCGAGATTCCCGGCGCCCGGGGCGTCGTCACCTGCCAGGTCGATGTCCAGAACAGCGCCGGCATCTGCAACGGTCGCCGGGACAAGGATCCGACACATCACCGAGGTGTCACCATCGTGCGCGGATTCTGGGACAGCACCGGAGCGTGGAGAGACGACCCCAAGGTGGTGACGCTGTCGTGCGACGCGCGAAACAATGCCCCGGATACGCAATATGAGCCAGCCGATGGGGCAATCACCAAGTGCGCGAGGACATGGCGCCTCGATCCGAGCGCATTCGGCGACGGGTTCCTTGCGTGCATTCGCATGGTCCGAGCAGATTACTGTGGGGATGGCGTTCCCCATACGTTCCCGAACACCGACGTTCACGTCCTGACTCCGCGAGATCCGGAAACCGCTCGCGATCATTTCTGCCGCGACCCCTACTGTCACGAGGCGAGCTGGTCCAAGGACGGCGCGGTGTGCATCTCCCGCCCGCGCTGGAATGGCACCGGGATGGGCTTCGAGAGCTGCGCACAGCGGTTCACGCAGGTCGGTGGACAGTATTGCCGCGCGAACCCGAACGATGGGATCGTGTTCAGCCGGTCGCAGCAGTACGTGTGCGGCCAGCTCGACCCCATCGCCTGTGGGCCGTCGGTCGACCCGATGTGCGCGGTCCTCGATCCCGGGCGAGCTGCGGCTCCGGCGCCCGAACGGCGATAGCTCAGCACCAGCCGCAGGGTGGCGCGAGGCGGATACGGGATGCGGCCACGCCGGCGCGGCCGGGTCCGGCGGCGCTGGCAAATAGCGGCGACGGCGGTCGGGTTCGGATTCCGGCCGCGGCGCGGCGAGGCCCGCATGCTACGATCGCGGCGATGCGCCGCCTGCTGGTCGCATGGATGGTCATCGCGTGCTGGGCGTCCTGCGTGGTGTGCGCGGCATGCGGCCGCGCGCCGCGCAGCCCCGAGGCGCCGAGTCCGTCCGGGCTGTCGGGGATGGCCGGGGCGTCGAACCCGGGGACGGCGCCGGCGGCTGCGCTCTCCGGTCCGGTCGCGTTCGTACCGACCACGGACGCGGTGATGCGCTACAACGACCCGCAGCGGTCGGTCCCGCACAGCGCGCTCGGTGAGGCGGTGACCGCGGCGATCCGCGACGCCGCCGCGCGCGCCGGTCTGCCGGTCCCGGTGCCCGACGCACGGCTGTTCCGGGCGTGCGGCGACATCGCCGAGGTCGCCCCGGAGGACCGCCAGGCCCGGATCGCGCTCGACAACCGGGTCATCCAGTTCGCGCTGCACCGCAACGGTATCATCGAGCCCGCGGTGCGGCTGCTCTATGGCTGGGGCGACGTCGGCGCGCCGGCGCAGTTCGTCGCCGAGCTGCGGGCCAGGCTGGCGGCGGTGCTCCGCGACGAGGCGGTGGTCCGGTTCGGCGTCGGCGTCGCCCGGCGCAAGTCCGATGGTTTCGGCGCGATCGTGTTCGCGCTGCAGGGCTCGAGCATCTCGACCCTGCCGATCCCGCGCGTCGCGGCCCGAGACGAACCCATCGTGGTCGATGCCGTCGTCGATGTCCGGTACCGCGATCCGGAGGTGTTCGTGACCTCCCAGGATGGCGATACCTCGCACCTTCAGGTCGAGCCGGGACGGCCGGGCGGCTTCATCGCGCGGCTCTCGTGCGCACGCCCGGGTCGTCATCAGATCGAGATCATGGCGAGCGACGCGACCGGACCGACCGTGCTCGCCAACTTCCCGGTGTGGTGCGCGGCCGTACCGCCGATGGCGATCACCGTCGAGCCGGCCCGCGACGAACCGCCGATCGAGACCTCGGAGGATGGCGAGCAGCGCCTGCTGGCCAGCATCAATCGCGACCGCGCCGCGGCGGGCGTGCCGGCGCTGCGCTGGAGCGGCGCCGTGGCGGCGGTCGCGCGCGGTCACTCCGAGGACATGCGCAGGACGCACGTCGTCGCGCACATCCTGCCGGCGACCGGATCAGCGCTCGATCGGACCCGGGCAGCTCATCTGACACCCCGGATCGTGCTCGAGAACGTCGTGCGCGCGTATGGCCTCGACGAGGCGCACCGGGCGCTGATGGATAGCCCGGGGCATCGCGCCAACGTCCTGTCTCCGGAGGTCACCGACATCGGCATCGGCGTGGTGCTGGGCGACGACACCGCCGGCCGGCGCGAGCTGTTCATCACGGAGGTGTTCACGCGCGGCGCGCCGGCGTACCGGGTGATCTCGCCGCTGTGATCGCCTCGGCCCGCCGCGTGGTACGATCAGCGGCGATGCGACGCCTCGCGGTCGCCTGGCTAGCGTTCGCCTGGCTCGCGGCAGGCGTCGCGGGATGTGCGCACGGGCCGCAGCGCATCGGCGAGCGGCCGAGCTGGCGGCGCGGCGCGCGCGCAGGGGCAGTCAGCGCGCCGGTCACCTTCGCCCCGGCGAGCGAGCCGGCGGCGCGCTACAACGAGTCGCCGCCCCCGGTGCCGCACACCGCGCTCCACGACGCCGTGATCGCGGCGGTGCGCGACACCGCGGCGCGCGTGGGGATCGCGGCGCCGCTGGCCGACGCGCGGCTGTTCCGGGCCTGCGCCGAGCTCGCCGAGGTCGTCCCCGAGGAGGGCGTGATCGCGTACACGCTCGTCGAGTTCGCGCTGCAGCACAACGGCATCATCGAGCCATCGCCGCACCTGCTCGTGGTGTGGGGCGACATCAGCTCGCCCGAGCTGATCGTCCAGGAGCTGCAGCCGCGGTTGGCCGAGCTGCTCGGCGACGGCGCGACCGCCCGGCTCGGCGTCGGCGTCGCGCGGCGCAAGCCCGACGGCACCGGCGCGGTCGTGTTCGCGCTGCAGGGCTCCGGCGTCACCACCCTGCCGATCCCGCGGGCGATCGCGGCGGGCGGCAACGTCGCGATCGATGCCGTCGTCGATCCTCGCTACCACGATCCGGAGATGTTCGTGACCTACGCGGGCGGCGACACCCAGCGCCTCGAGCTGCGGCCCGGGCGCCCGGGCGGCTTCATCGCGCAGCTTCTGTGCGGCGGGCACCGCGGCCGCCAGCAGATCGAGATCACCGCGAGCGATGCCGCCGGCTCGACCGTGCTCGCCAACTTCCCGGTGTGGTGCGCGGCGCAGCCGCCGGTGTCGGTCACCGTCGATCCGTCGCGCGACGACGAGCCGGCGGCGACCACCGAGCAGATCGAGCGCCACCTGCTCGCCAGCGTCAACCGCGATCGCGCGGCGGCCGGCCTGCCGGCGCTGGCGTGGGATGACGGCCTCGCGGCGGTCGCGCGGGCGCACTCCGACGAGATGCGCCGCACGCACGTCGTGGCGCACATCTCGCCGACCACCGGCTCGGCGGCCGATCGCGTGCGCGCCGCCGGCATCCGCACCGGCGTCGTGCTCGAGAACGTCGCCCGTGCCTACGGCGTCCACGAGGCGCACGACGGGCTGATGAACAGCCCGGGCCATCGCGCCAACCTCATGTCGCCGGTCGCGACCCAGATCGGCATCGGCGTGGTGTTCGGCGACGAGGTATCCGGCCGCCGCGAGATGTTCATCACCCAGGTGTTCACCCGCGTGCCGCCGCGGATCGACCGCAAGCAGGCGATCGCGGTCGTGCGCCAGAAGTTCAAGGCCGCGCGCCCCAGGCTGGTCGACTCCGCGACGCTCGACGGGCTCGCCCAGCAGCTCGCCGATGGGCTCGCCGCCGGCAACGCGCCCGACGTCGCCTACCGCGCGATCAGCAAGCAGGTCACCGGCCTGGGCATGATCTACCAGCGCGTCGGCAGCGTGATCACCGCGGTCGCGGATCTCGACGCGGTCGACGGTGCCGGCCTGCTCGGCGGCGCCAGGCCCGACGAGATCGGCGTCGGCATCGCGCAGGGCCCGCACCCCCAGATCGGCGACAACGCGATCTGGATCGTCGCCCTGCTCGCCGACCGACGCGCGCTGTGATCCGGGCTCACCGCGAGCCGAGCGCGGCGAGCACCGCGATGTCGATCGCATCGGCCGCGGCGTAGAGCGACTCGCCATCGGCCGGCGGGGCGAACCGCGGCAGGTGCGCGCCGACCTCGTCGGTCAGCGCCCGGGCCAGCGCGTCGAAGCTCGGCGCGGCGCCGGCGATGTCGGCGACCACGGCGATGATCGCCGCGACGTCGTCGATCGGCTGCGCGTCGGCGACCGGCCCGAGCCCGGCGGCCATCACCGTCGGCACGGCGCCGTCGTCGAGCACGATCGTGCGCGGCGAGATCGCGCCGTGGCTGCCGCCGAGCTCGTGGATCGCGGCGGCGGCGCGCGCCAGGCGCTTGAGCATGCGGACGGTCTCGGCCGCCGGCAGGCTGGGCGGCGCGTCGGCGAGCGACGCCCCGGCCGGCGCCTCGAACACCGCGATCCGGGCGGTGCGATCGAGGCTGAGCGCGCGCTGGACGAACGGGCTCTGGGCGCGGCCGAGCAGGCGGGCGCGATCGAGCGCGCGGAGCGCCTCGTCGCTGTCGTCGAACCGCTCGATCACGACCGAGCGATCGAGCACGGTGTCGACCGCGCGCGCGAGCTGCGAGAACGCGGTGCGGCCCAGCGGGGTCTCGAACTGGTAGCGCGGCTGGTCCTCGCCCTGCTCGGCGAGCGCGGCGATCGAGTGCGGGCCGGTCGTGTGCTTGCGGCGCGGCCCCAGCACCGGCTGGCCGCCGAGGTCGAGCGCCTCGAGCTGGCGCCGCAGATCGCCCAGCGTCGGCGTGCGGTCGCTCGGGTTCTTGACCAGGAGGCCGGCGAGGATCGCGTCCCAGCCGGCCGCGAGCTCGGGGGCGATCGCGCTCGGGCTCGGCGCGGGCTCGCCCAGGTGCTGCGCGACGAAGTCCGGGCCGAGGAACGGCAGCCGTCCGGTCAGCGCCTCGAACAGCGTGACGCCGAGCGCGTAGAGGTCGGCGGCGATCGAGATCGCCGCGCCGGTGATCTGCTCCGGAGACATGTACGCCAGCGTGCCGATCAGGCCGCCGGTCTGGGTCTGGCCGAGGTCGACCAGGTGCGCGACCCCGAAGTCGCCGAGCTTGGCCGTGCCGCGCGCGTCGAAGAACACGTTCGCCGGCTTGACGTCGCGGTGGACCACGCCGCGGTGGTGCGCGGCCTCGAGCCCGGCGATCACGTCGAGCACCATCCGGCGCGCCTGCACCGGCGTCAGCCGGTCGCCGGCCGCCAGGCGCTGCGCGAGCGAGCCGCCGGGCAGGAACTCCATCACCAGGAAGCCGCGCTCGACCGAGACGTCGTAGACCTCGACCAGCGACGGGTGGCGCAGCGTGCTGGCCAGCCGCGCCTCGCGCACGAACCGCTCGTACGCCGCGCCGCCGCGCGCTCCGGCCGCGAAGAACATCTTGATCGCGACGCTGCGCCCGGCGACCTCGTCGATCGCGAGGAACACGCGGCCCGACGCGCCCGCGCCGAGCAGCCGGTCGAGGCGGTAGCGGTTGGCGATCACCTCGCGGTCGCGGCCGGTCTTGCGCTCGGTGGTCTGGTCGCGCCAGCCCCGCAGGTACTGGTCGAGGTCGGCGGGGGCCGAGGGATCGAGCCCGCGCAGCTCGAGCAGGGCATCGCGCGCGCCGTCGCGCAAGCCGCGTCGCCTCGGGATACGCGCCGCGGCGGGCGAGGATGCGGCCGAGCGCGAGCTGGATCTGGGCGCGCTCGGCGCTCGACGCCAGGTCGAGCGCGCGCTCGAGCATGCGGCCGGCGTCGCGGTCGCGGCCCTGGGTCTCGAGCAGCCGCGCCGCGTCGAGCGCCCTGTGGGCGCGCCCGTACAGCTCGATCGCGCGCGCGGTGTCGCCGAGCCGCTCGGCCAGCGGCGCGGCGTCGGCGTGGCGGCGCAGCCGGATCAGGAGGTCGAGCGCGGTGCGCGTGCCGTCGTCGGTCGCCGTCAGCGCGGCCATCGCCTCGGCGACCGCCGCCGCGTCGCCGAGCTCGTGGGCGTAGCGCAGCGCGCGCGCGGTGTCCCCGCCGGCGCGGGCGGCCTCGAGCGCGGCGCGGAAGTCCCACAGCCGCTCGTAGATCTCGGCGGCGCGCGCGTGGTGGCCGGCGGCCGACGCGGCGCGGGCGGCCTCGACATGGCGGCCGGATGCCACCAGCGCCTCGATCGCCTGCTCGTCGGAATTGCCAGTCACTCCACGGCAATGGTACCAGACGACTATTCATGCACGTGCGCAGCGCCCATCGTTCCCTGCTCGTCGTTGGCTCGGTCGCGCTCGACGACATCGACGGCCCGTTCGGCCTCCACCGCGATCTGCTCGGCGGCTCGGCGTCGTTCATCGCGCGCGCGGCTGCGTACTTCACGCGCAACGTCGCGGTCGTCGGCGTGATCGGCGATGACTTCCCGCAGCGCCACGTCGACGAGATGGTCGGGCTCGGCGTCGACGTCTCGGGGATCGGGCGCACGCCGGGCGAGACCTTCCACTGGGTCGGCCGCTACGCCCCCGACCTGGCGACCCGCGAGACCCTCGACACCCGGCTCGGCGTGTTCGCCCAGTTCCAGCCCAAGCTCAACGACGCCCACCGCGACGCCCAGCTCGTCCTGCTCGGCAACATCGACCCGGCGCTCCAGCTCGACGTGCTGCGCCAGGTCCGCGCGCCGAGCCTGGTCGCCGCCGACACCATGAACCTGTGGATCGACATCAAGCGCGACGAGCTGTGCCGGACCCTCGCCCGGGTCCACACCCTGATGATCAACGACGAGGAAGCGCGCCAGCTCGCCGAGGAGCACAACCTGCGGCGCGCCGCGGCCAAGATCCTCAAGATGGGGCCGACCTCGCTGATCATCAAGCGCGGCGATGCCGGCGCGCTGTTGTTCCACGGCGGCGGCGCGTTCGCCGCGCCCGCGATGCCGCTGGCCGAGGTCGTCGATCCGACCGGCGCCGGCGACAGCTTCGCGGGCGGCCTGATGGGCTACCTCGCCTACGCCGGCGATCTGTCGCCGTCGACGATCCGCACCGCGATGATCATGGGCAGCGTGATGGGCAGCTTCGCGGTCGAGAAGTTCTCGGTCGACGGCCTGCGCGGCCTGACCACCGCCCAGATCCAGCAGCGCTTCGACGATTTCGCCGAGCTGGCGCACTTCGAGCGGGTGCGGCTGTAGCGTCAGTCGGTCTGCGGCAGCTGGCTTGCCGAGGTCTCGACCTGGTTGGTCGACTCCGGCTGGTCCATGTAGAACTCGGCGATCAGCTGATCGTCGAACTGGTCGGCGAACCGGCCGACGCCGGCGACCAGGGTCGCGAGCTCCTGGCCGTCCATGCCCTTGAGCGGCCGGCCGGCGTGCAGCACGACCCAGCCGTCGCTCTGGATCGCGAACGACGCGATGCCACCCATGTAGGCGTTGTGCTCGAGCAGCTTGCGACAGAACGCCAGCTCCTTGCTGCGCGGCACCGCGCGGAACAGCGGCGCGATCGCGACCACCGCGGAGCCAGAGATCCCGACGATCACGAACGCCGAGCCCCACTGCAACCGCATCAGGTTGTCGTCGATGCGGACCGCCTTGTCGGCCAGGCCCGCCTGTGCCATCAGATCTGCGAGGGCCGGCATCATCGCCCTCCGTGATCGCGGTGCCCGCTGCTGCGTACGCGACCGATCGTGTGCCGTACGAGATGTTCCATGGGACCCTCCTGGCCGTACACGTCGTACCATGCGATCCGTGACACACGGTATGCGGGAAGGCAGCATCGATCAGGGCTCCGGGCGTGACCCCGGGCGCGATGCCGGGCGCAGCCGCAGCCTGTGGGCCTGGGGCTGGCGCGACCGGTTCCCCGATGCCGCCGCCCGCGGCGGGCTGGTCCAGCTGGCGCGCGCGCTGCTGCCGGGAGCCGAGCCGGCGCTCCAGGCGCTGCCGCCCGGGCACGACGGCGAGCCGGAGGTGCCGCCGCCTGCCGTCGCCGTCCCGGACGCGCTCGCCGCGTTTGCGACCCAGGCACCGCGCGATCGCGCGATGTGCACGCGCGGCCGTGCGTTCCCCGATCTGATCGCGGGCTTCGCCGGCGACTACGCCGGAGCGCCCGACCTCGTCGCGCGGCCGCGCGATGCCGCCGAGGTCGCGCGCGTGCTCGAGGTCTGCGCCGACCGCGGCTGGGCGTGCGTGCCGTTCGGCGGCGGCACCTCGGTGGTCGGCGGCGTCGATGCCCGGCTCGCCCGCGGCGCCCGCGCCGCCGCCGTGGCGCTCGATCTCGCCGCGCTGTCGGGCGTGCGCGAGGTCGACCCCACCAGCCGGCTCGCGCGGATCGCCGCCGGCACACCGGGGCCGGTGCTCGAGGATCAGCTCGCCGCGCACGGCCTCACCCTGCGCCACTATCCACAATCGTTCGAGCACTCGACGCTCGGGGGCTGGCTCGCGACCCGCGCCGGCGGCCACTACGCCACCGGCCCGACCCGGATCGACGAGCTGACCCACGCGATCACGATGATCACCCCGCGCGGGGAGCTCGCGACCCACCGCCACCCCGGCTCCGGTGCCGGCCCCGAGCCGGCCCGCCTGGTGCTCGGCTCCGAGGGCGCGCTCGGCGTGATCACCGAGGCGTGGATGCGCATCGTGCCCCGGCCGCGCTGGCGGGCCAGCGCCAGCGTCGCGTTCGCCGACTTCACCGCCGGCGTCGCCGCGGCGCGCGCGCTCGCGCAGTCCGGCCTTGCGCCCAGCAACGCGCGCCTGCTCGACGGCCACGAGGCCCGCCTGCACCGCGTCCGGTTCGACGGCAAGAGCGTCCTCTTGATCGGCTTCGAGTCCGCCGACCACCCGCTCGGCGCCTGGCTCGCCCGCGCCGTCGAGCTCGCCCGCGATCACGGCGGCGAGATCGTCACCGGCCCCATCGAGAGCGACGACGCCTCGCGGACCGGCGTGGCCGGCGCCTGGCGCCAGGCGTTCTTCGACGCGCCCTCCATGCAGTCGGCCCTGCTCTCGATCGGCGTCATGAGCGACACGTTCGAGACCGCGTGCAGCTGGACGCAGTTCCCCGAGCTCCACGCCCGCGTCACCGCCGCCGTGGCGGGCGCGCTCGCCGAGACCTGCGGCGGCGGCGTCGTCACCTGCCGGTTCACCCACGTCTATCCCCACGGCCCGGCGCCGTACTACACCTTCGTCGGCGCGCTCCGCCCCGGCGGCGAGCTCGCGCAGTGGCGCGCGATCAAGTCCGCCGCCTCCGAGGCCCTGGCCGCCGCCGGCGGCACCATCACGCACCACCACGCCGTCGGCCGGATCCACCGCCCGTGGTACGACCGCGAGCGGCCGCCGCTGTTCGGCGACGCGCTCGCCGCCGTCAAGCGCGCGCTCGATCCGCACGGCATCCTCAACCCCGGCGTGCTCGTCGGCTGATGGCGGGGCACATCTGCGTCTTCATCTCGTCGACGTTTCGCGACATGCAGGACGATCGCGAAGTCCTGATCAAGAGGGTCTTCCCCCAGCTGCGCAAGCGCTGCGAGACGCGCGGCATCGCGTGGACCGAGATCGATCTGCGCTGGGGCGTCACCTCCGAGCAGCAGGCCGAAGGCAAGTTGCTTCCCTACTGCTTCCAGGAGATCGAGCGCAGCCGGCCATACTTCATCGGCCTGCTGGCCGGGCGCTACGGCTGGGTGCCGGCGGCTGTCCCCGAGGACCTCGAGCGGTTGCATCCCTGGCTCGTCGAACATCGCGGCTGCTCGGTCACCGAGCTCGAGATCCTGCACGGTGTGCTCAACGATCCCGGCGCGTGCAACCGGGCGCTGTTCTACTTTCGCGACCCGGCCTATGCCGCCTCCGTCCCCGCCGGGCGCCGCGACGAGTTCCTGGAGACCGGCCCCGACGCCGCCGCGCGCCGCGCGAGGCTGGAGTACCTCAAGAACCGGATCCGGCGATGCGCCCGGGACGGCGCCCTGGCGTTCGCTCCCCGAGAGGACTACCCCGATCCCGGCGCCCTGGCCGAGCTGGTGCTCGCCGATTTCGGCCGGATCATCGACGAGCTCTGTCCTCCCGGTCAGGCGGGCGATCCGCTGGACGAGGAGATCGCGCGCCACGAGCGCTTTGCGCGCAGCCATGTCCGACGATATGTCTCTCGCGCTTCGCTCGAGACGCTCCTCGACCGCCATGTCGAGGACGATGGCTCGCCGCTCGTGGTGTCCGGCGACCGCGGGTGCGGCAAGACGACACTGCTGGCCGCCTGGGCGGACCGCTGGCGCCAGCGTCATCCCGGTGAGGTCGTCATCCAGCATGTCGTCGGCGCCTCGCCGACCAGCGGCAGCCCGGCCACGGTGATTCACCGCGTGCTCGAGCAGGTCCACCGTGATGTCGGGTTCGAGAGCCAGGTGCCTGCGGCGCCGGAGATCGCCGTCAGATGGTTCGAGTACCTGCTCCACCAGGCCGCGGACAAGCGGCGGTTCGTCCTCGTCATCGACGGAGCAGATCAGCTCGACGCCGATCCGGCACTACCGCGGATCGAGTGGCTGCCCGTCCACCTGCATCCGGCTTGCCGGTTGATCGTGTCGGCGTCTCCGGGGCCGATCCTCGACGTCCTTCGGCAGCGCGCGTGGCCGGTGATCGAGATCGAGCCGCTGATCGAGGAGGAGCGCGGTAGGCTGGTCACCGAGTTCCTCGCGGCGTGTGGCAAGACGCTGGCGTCCGGTTCGATGGCGCGCATCGCCGCCGCACCCGCCGCCGGCAATCCGCGCTATCTCACATGGCTGCTCGACGAGCTGCGCTACGTAGACAGCGCCGACCGCCTGCCCGGCAGGCTCGACGCATGTCTGCGGGCCGAGGGAATCGACGCGCTGCTGGCGCTCATCGTCGAGCGCTGGCTGTCCGACTACGAGGAAGGCTGCCAGCTGGCGCGCCGGGCGCTCCAGCTGCTCGTGACCGTCCGGGACGGTCTGTCGGCCGAGGAGCTGGTCTCGGCATTGCAGATGGCGGATCGGCCCGCCGTGTCGCGCGCTGTCGCCACGCCGTTCCTGTTCGCCGCAGAGGCCGTTCTCGGCGGCTCGGATCATCAGCTGATCATCCGCCGCGGCCCGATGCAGGAGGTGATCCGCGCCGCCATCGCGGCGACCGATGCGGACACCAGCTGGGCGGTCGATCGCCTGGCGAGCCACTTCGAATCCCTCGAGGATTCATCGGATCGCAAGCTTCGCGAGCTCCCTCGCCTGCTCGCTCGAACCGAGCGGTGGTCGGAGCTGCACGACATGGTGCTTCGCCCGGCGGTGCTGGCGGCCATGATCGAGAGGCACCGGGGCGAGCTGATCGCCGCCTGGGAGCGGTTGCGCACGCGGTTCCACCCGGTCACGTCGCATCGCGACGCCTGGCATCTGTGGCAGAAGTCGGTGGCAAGCGATCGCGATCGCGCACGCGCGGCCGACGTCATGGGGACAGCGCTGTTCTGGCTCGGCCATCACGCTGCATCGACCGACCTGCTGGTCGAAGCGGCGCAGATCGTGGAACGGCTCGATGGCCGTGCGAGCGAGGCGTATGCGTGCGCCGCCCGAACCGCCGGCGTCGCCCTGAGCCAGGCTGGCCGCGGACGCGATGCCGCTCGCTGGCTGCGGTCAGCGCTCGACACGTTTCGCCGGACGGTCGGCCTGTACCACGTCGCGACCTTCACGGCGATGAGCAATCTCGCCGGCTGCCTGCTCGAGCTGGGCGATGCCGCCGCGGCCGAGCCACTGCTCCGGCAGATCGTGGATGCGGAGTTCCTGGGCCATGGGTCCGACAACGTGCGTTTGCAGGCCACGAGCACGCTCGCGGGGCTGCTATTTCACCGCGGCGCCTGGCGCGAGGCCGAAGCGCTGCAGAGAGAGGTGCTCGACGCACTCCGCCGGACCGCGCCGTACGACGATCCGGCGCTTCTGGCCGCGCTCAACAACCTCGCGGCCACGCTGGAAGCACAGGGGCGCCACGATCCTGCCGAGACCGCGTACCGCGAAGCCCTGGCGGGGCGCGCGCGCAGCCTGGGCGCCGAGCACCCCGATACCGTGCAATCGATGAACAACCTCGCCAAGCTGCTGCGCGCCCGGGGCGACTCGTCGGAGGCCGAGACGCTGCTCGGGCAGGCCCACGAGATCGCCGCGCGCGCGCCGGACGCCGATCCGGTCGGCCGCGCCGTCATCGCCCATAATCACGCGCTGCAGCTGGCCAGCCGCGGCGATGCCTCGGCCGTCGCGGTGCTCCGCGACGTGCTGGCTGATCTGCGAGCGTTGCTGTCGCCGGATCATCCCCTGGTACTCGGGTGTCTCTATAACCTCGGCGAGCTCGTGCTCGGGGCCAACCACCTCGCCGACGCCACCTCGCTGCTGCAGCAAGCGGTCGACGGCTACGTGCGAACCACCGTCGCCTCGCACCCGCAGCGTCGCGCCGCCGCCCTCGCACTCGCGGTCGCCCTCGCGAGGCAGGGCGATCGTCGCGGCGCCGCATCATTGCTCGAGGCGCACGGGTGGGCGGAGCAAGTCTGGGGCGAGCAGGCTCCCGCGCCTCCCGCTTCGCCGCCGGAGCCGGAGGACCACGGCCGGGACCGCGTGGCACCTTCGGTCCGGAAGCCGGACGACGAAGGCCGGGACCGCGCAGCGCTGCTCGCCGTGCTGCGCGCCAACGCGCATGATGATCTGTACGACGCGCTGGAGCAGTTCCCGTTCATCACCAGCAACCGCTTCATCGCCGGGCTCGAGGACCTGGCGCATAGGGACGACAGCGGAGCCGTGCTCGAGCGCTCCGCCCTGTTGCGTCACCTCGCTTCCGGCAAGCCGTTGAACCAGGACTGCAACCCGCTGACCGAGGCGCTCGCCGTCATTCGCCGCGCCGGGAGCTCCGGCAATGAGCAGATGCTGGTCAGGCTCTACCCGTTCCTGCGGGCTCGCGAGGTGCTCGCACATCTCAAGAGCCTGGCGATCGAGCGCGATGATCACGATGCTGCGACCTTGATCGATCGCATTGCGCAGTTCGTGCATCATGATCGCCCGCTCGGGAAGGCGACCAGATGAAGCTCCAACGACGCGTGCCGCGGCGGGCTCGGCACCGTGTCTTCTGCCAGCGCCCGCGAAGGAGGAGTCGCTTGCGGCGTTTGACTCGAAGCTGTGGTGTCTGCGGCAAGGCGGTGGCCGTGCCGGTCGGCGTGGACGTCATGATGGCAACCAACCTCGCCCAGGCGAGATCGCACGAAGCAGCCGCGTACTGCGAGGCCTGCAACGCCAGCTACTGCTTCGACCACATCGTGTGGAAGCCAGCCCCGATCGGTGAAACCATGACGAACGTCGCGTTGTGTCCCAGGTGCGGCGAGATCATGGCTGGGCTCCCCGCTTCGAGCTCCGCGTAGCGCGGGCATGCGCCGAGCTTCGGTGGATGCCGTGGCCCGCGCGCACCGTGTTACGTTGTGCGGCACCATGCGTCGCGCAGCTGCCCTCCTCGTCCTGCTCGCATCGGCTCTCGTGGTGTTCAGCGGCCTCGGCGCGGGCTGCAGCCGCGAGGCACGGCCGCCCGCCGAGCCCGCGGCCGCCGACGAGCCGCCGCCGCCGCTGCCGTCCGCCTCGGGCTCACCGATCGGCTTCCTGCTCGACGATACGCGGCTCACGCTGCGCGACGAGCAGCGCGGCAAGCTCAGGGACATCGACACCGAGCTCGCCGCGAGGCTGGCGTACCTCGACACCATCGTGCGCAACGCCGGGACGAGCGCCGGTCCGGCCAAGGAAGACAAGCGCGGCGGCGTCGGGTTCTCGGCCGGCGGTGGACGCGGCAGCGACGACGCCGGCAAGATCACGGTTCCGGATGCGACCGGGACCGGCGGGGGCGGCGGCGGGCTGACGCCAGCGCAGGCCGCCGAGAACGCGGCGACGGCCAGGCGCGTGCCCCAGGCGCGCGCGCACGACGTCAAGGCGGCGATCACCAAGGCGATGGCGGTGCTCGACCGCGACCAGCAGAAGATCGCCCGGCAGGTCCTGATCGATCGCGGCGTCGACCCCGATACCGGGCAGTCCGAGGCCAAGGGCGAGCCAGGCGTGGTTCGCCCCGAGCCGCCAAAGGAAGAGCCACCGCGACGGTGATCAACCGACCGGCTGGAACGGACGCGGTGACGATCGGTCGCGGCACCCCGGCTGGCCTCGAGATCGCGCGCCGCTGATGACTTCTGCTAGCTTCGCGGCGTGACCAAGCTCATACGTCGTCGCCGAGACCCTGCGCGCGCTCGACATCCGCTACATCGCGGTCAACCCGGGCGCCAGCTACCGCGGCCTGCACGACTCGATCGTCAACTTCCTCGGCAACGAGCGGCCGCAGATCCTCTTGTGCCTGCACGAGGAGAGCGCGGTCGCGATCGCCCACGGCTACGCGAAGGTCACCGGGCGCGCGATGGCGGCGGCGGTCCACGCCAACGTGGGCCTCCTGCACGCGACCATGGCGATCTTCAACGCGTGGTGCGATCGCATGCCGGTCCTGGTCCTGGGCGCGACCGGCCCGGTCGATGCGACGCGGCGCCGGCCGTGGGTCGACTGGATCCACACCGCGGCGGATCAGGGCGCGGTGGTTCGCCACTACACCAAGTGGGACGACCAGCCGGCCTCGCCGGGCGCGGCGCGCGAGTCGGTGCTGCGCGCGGTCTGGCTCGCGAACACCGCGCCGCAGGCGCCCGTCTACGTCAACCTCGACGTCGAGCTGCAGGAGGCCAGGCTGCCGGCGCCGCTGCCGCCGATCGACGCGCAGCGCTTCGTGCCGCGCGTGGTCGCGGCGCCGCCGATCGAGCTGGTGTCCCGGGCCGCCCTGCTGCTCGGCCGCGCGAAGCGGCCGCTGATCCTCGCCGGCCGCGTGTCGCGCGAGGTCGATGCCTGGCATCGCCGCGTGCAGCTGGCCGAGGCGCTCGGCGCGCGCGTCGCGACCGATCTCAAGGTCGGCGCGGCGTTCCCCACCGATCATCCGCTGCACGCCGGCGCGCGGACCACGCTCGCGACCGACGGCGTCCCGGCCGCGATCCGCGAGGCCGACCTCGTCCTCAGCCTGGACTGGGTCGACCTCGCCGGCGTGCTGCGCGCCGCGGGCGGCGGGCCGGGCACGGTGATCCAGGTGTCGCTCGACCACCACCTCCACAATGGCTGGAGCATGGACCACCAGGGCCTGCCGCCGGTCGATCTGTTCATCGCGGCCGACCCCGATGCCACCGTGGCGGTGCTGCTCGACGCCGTCGCCCGGCGTCCCGGATCCGCAACGCCCGCCCGGGTGTCGCGACCGCTGCCGGCCATGCCTGCGCCCGGCCCGATGGCGCTGGCCGACCTGGCGGCCGTCCTGCGCCGCGCCGTCGGCGATCGCGCGGTCTGCCTGACCCACGTATCGCTGTCGTGGCCCGGCGAGCTCTGGGACTTCCGGCATCCGCTCGATTACATCGGCTCGGACGGCGGCGCCGGCATGGGCGCCGGTCCGGGCATCTCCGTCGGTGCGGCGCTCGCGCTCGCCGGCTCCGGCCGCCTGCCGATCGCGATCTGCGGCGACGGCGACTTCATGATGGGGTGCACGGCGCTGTGGACCGCCGCGCATTACCGCATTCCACTCCTGATCGTGGTGGCCAATAACCGCTCGTTCTACAACGACGAGGTCCACCAGGAGCGGATGGCGATCGCGCGCGGCCGCCCTGTCGAGAACAAGTGGATCGGCCAGCGCATCACCGATCCGGACATCGACATCGCGCAGATCGCCCGGGCGCAGGGCGCGCACGGCTTCGGCCCGGCGCACGACGCGGCCCAGCTGGCCGCGGCGCTCGACGAGGCGATCGCCGCGGTCGAGGCCGGTGGCGTCGCCGTCGTCGACGCGCGGATCATCCCGAGCTACAGCGCGGCGAGCTTCGCGACCCAGATCCGCGGCACGTAGGGCGGCACGCCGCCGCCAGCGGATGGCTACCGAGCGACGACCCGTGGTGCTGGTGATTCGCGCATCGTGCGGAGCACCTCCTCGAGGTGCCGCTTGCCATGCGCCGTGAGGGCGAGTCCGACGAGCGAGTCACGATCGTCTTCCCCCAGATCGCGCGGGTCCGGTGCTGTGCGTCGGACGAATCCCGCCGCTTCAGCGTCTTTCAGCACGCGGAGCAAGTCGACGATCATGGGTCGTTCCGTGATGATCCGAGCCGTCGGAGCATCCAGGCAGATGTCATCGCCGTGCGTGAGGAGGTGCAGCAGTCTGAGCACGGCGGTGGACCCATCGCTGCCAAAGCTGGAAGAGCTGGGAATCAGGAGAGCCGCGACGCTGTCCGGTTCAGGTGCGGCTTCGCCTCCGAAGGCCTGCGTGAACTCTGCGTTGCGGTCCTTGACCCCGAGCGCGACCTTGTACTGAAGACGGCGCTCGGGCGACCATGCGCGCATCGCATGCAGCGCGCGGTCGAGTTCCTCCGCCAGCTGCCGCTTCTCGGACTCGAAGCTCACGAGGTCAGGTTGGCCGAAATACACCGAGGATGCAACGCGGATCTCGGACGGCAATCTGGATGTGAGACTCTCGAAAGATCTGGCCGCTGGGGAACGCAGGTTCGCCTTCCCGGAAGGCGCCTCGGACCACCTGAAAGCTGGGTAGCGCTTGCAGGCAAGCGTTGATCACGCGGCAATCGAGGTACCTGCCGCCTACGTCATCGTCGCGGCCACGGTTGGTAGGCAACCGACGCCCTGCCACGTCGGCCTCCTGCTTCTCCTGCTCGTACGCTGGCAGCAGCTTCGAAGTGAAGTCGACATCGAGCAGATCGAAGCAACGACCGAGCTGGATGATCGCTCCGACGATCGCAGCGGAGCTGCCGTACCTCTGCTGCGCCCACTTCATGGCTCGTCCCGGATCATGCTCCCAGAAATAGATTCCAGAGCCGAGCCAGTCGTACGGATTCCTGCTCGGCGGCCAGGCGTTGATCGGTCGCTCACCGCTCATGATCTCCGTCGCGAGAGCTGCGGTACAGCCGTGGTACCCGAGAACCCACCGAGCAAGCAGCTCCACGTCGCTCCCGTAACACGCCGACGTCTCATGCCGCAAAAGTCGCGCGTGGTGGAAGCATTGAGTCGTAGCTACGTCCAAGGCTTTCATCGCCGCATGCTGCGCGGCCCGTGGAGGTTCAGGTGGGGCCGGAGCAAGGGGCCAAGTGACATGTCGCGTGGTCTCGATCCAGTGCGATTCCGGCCGATGCAATCAGCGTGACCCGTGTTCTGATCGCCCTGGTGGTGCTGGCTTCCGGCTGCGAGCAGCTCAAGTCGCCCAAGCGGATCGCGGCGCTCGAGGAGCGCGTCGAGCAGCTGAGCGGCGAGGTCGAGGCGCTGAAGGCGGGCTCGGGGTCGGGGGCGAAGCCGGTCGATCACGCGGGCTCGGGGTCGGGGGATCAGACGATTTCCGAGGCGGGGTCGGCCGCCGCGGGGGGCGAGGGCGCGGCGGCCGAAGCGGCGGGGAGCGCGGCGGGGTCGGATGGCCCGGGGTCCGATGCGGGAAGCGCGGCGGTGGCTGCGGGCGAAGGCAGCGCGGCGCCCGGGTCGCACGACTCGCACGAGGTCGGGTCGGCGGCGCGCAGCGATGCGGGAGTGGCGGACGCCGGCCCCGACGACCGGGCGCTGGCCGATCTGAAGGCGGTGGTGTCCAAGATGACCGGCAAGCAACCGGGCACGCCGTCGCCGCCGTCACCGGAGCCGGGCCCGGCGCACTGGTCGTACGACGGCAAGACCGGCGCGCCGACGTGGGGCACGCTCGATCCGGCGTGGGCCACCTGCCTCAAGGGCAAGGCGCAGTCGCCGATCGACATCGAGCCCAGGGCCGGGACGGCCAGGCCGATCGTGTTTCATTATCAGCTCACGCCGGCGACGATCGTCGACAACGGCCACACGCTGCAGGTCAACCTCGGGCCGGGCAGCTCGATCGAGGTCGACGGCCGGAGCTACCAGCTCGTGCAGTTTCACGTCCACACGCCGAGCGAGCACACGATCGCGGGCGAGCGCTACCCGCTCGAGCTGCACCTGGTCCACCAGAGCGCCGACGGCAAGCTCGCCGTGATCGGCGTCCTGTACGACGCGGGCGCCGAGTCGCGGGCGCTCGGGGCGCTGTGGTCGAAGTGGCCGCGCAAGGTGGGCGCCGAGGACAAGCTGCGAAAACCGTTCGATCCGAGCGAGCTATTACCGGAGACCCGCACGGTGTTCCGCTATCCCGGGTCGCTGACCACGCCGCCGTGCACCGAGGGTGTGATCTGGAACGTGATGCGGCGCGCGATGAGCGACTCGAAGGCCCACCTGGAGGAGCTCGCCCGGCACCATCCGCACAACGCCCGCGAGACCCAGGCGCTGGGCGATCGTAAAGTCGAGTAGTCGCGCCGCTGCCGAGCGTGCAGCCAGGACTCGCAGGCAACAGCCTGCTAGCCTAGCGGCGTGAACGAGCGAGCGCTGCCGGCGACGCACGACACCGATGCCGTGGTGGCGCAGGCGCTGGCGTGGCTGGCCGCGGGCCGCAAGGTCGCGCTGGCGACGGTGTCGCGCACCTGGGGCAGCTCGCCGCGGCCGGCCGGCAGCAAGCTCGCGGTCAGCGACGCCGCCGAGTTCGTCGGCTCGGTCTCGGGCGGCTGCATCGAGGGCGCGGTGATCCAGGAGGCGCTCGAGGTCATGGCGAGCGGCGGCTCGCGCGTGCTGTCGTTCGGCGTGTCCGACGAGACGGCCTGGGAGGTCGGGCTGGCGTGCGGCGGCAAGATCGAGGTCCTGGTCGAGGCGGTTGTTCCCGATCCGGACACCCGCGGCGGCGTCGCGCGCGCGGTGCTCGACGAGCTGCTCGCGGCGCGGCGCGCCCGGCGCCAGGTCGTGCTCGCGACGCCGCTCGCGGCAGGCGTGCACCGCCTGCTGCCGGTGGCGAACGGCCAGGGCGCGGCGGCGGGACCGCCGGGGGGGGGAGCCGGCGATGCGGTGTCGGCGGCCGCCGCCGAGGTCGCCCGCAGCGACCGGGCCGAGGTGATCGAGACCGCCGGCGGCGCGGTGCTGCTCGAGCCTCACCTCGCGCCGCTCCGGCTGATCATCGTCGGCGCGGTCCACGTCGCCCAGCCGCTGGCCGAGATGGCGGGGCTCGCGGGGTTCGCGGTGACGATCGTCGATCCGCGGCGCGCGTTCGCCACCGCGGCGCGGTTCCCGGGCCAGGCGCTGGTCGTCGACTGGCCGGACGCGGCGGTGACCCAGCTCGCGCCGGATGCGCGGACCGCGGTGGTCACGCTGACCCACGATCCCAAGCTCGACGACCCGGCGCTGGTCGCGGCGCTGAGCTCGCCGGCGTTCTACGTCGGGTGCCTCGGCTCGGTGAAGACCCACGCCGCGCGGCGCACCCGGCTCGGCGAGCGCGGGATCGCGGCGGCGGCGCTCGACCGGCTGCACGGGCCGATCGGCCTGCGCATCGGGGCGCGCACGCCGGCGGAGATCGCGGTGTCGATCCTCGGCGAGATCGTCGCGGCGCTGCGCGGAGCGACCGGAGCGCCTGGAGCGGCCGGAGCGACATGACGTTCGGTGCCGTCGCGGTGCGCGATGCCGTCGGCGCGGTGCTCGCCCACACGCTGCGCGCCGGCGACCGCGTGCTGAAGAAGGGGCGGGTGCTGTCGGCGAGCGACGTCGAGGCGCTCGCGGCCAGCGGCCACGCCGAGGTCGTGTGCGTGCGGCTGGAGCCGGGCGAGCTCGCCGAGGACGCCGCGGCGTCGCGGATCGCGGCCGCGCTCGCCGGGGCCGGCACGCGGCTCGAGCGCGCCCACACCGGGCGGACCAACCTCCACGCCGCGGTCGACGGGCTCACGGTGGTCGACCGGGACGCGATCGCGCGCGGCAACGCGATCGACGAGGCGATCACGGTGGCGACGGTGCCGGCCCTCGCGCCGGTGCGCGCCGGCGAGATGGTCGCGACCGTCAAGATCATCCCGTTCGGCGCGCGCGAGGCGGCGGTCGCCGCGGCGGCCGAGGCGGTGCGCGGCGCGATCGCGGTGCAGGCGTGGCGGGGCTGTCGCGGCGGGCTGGTGCTGACCCGGTTCGCGGACACGGCGCAGGTGCTGCTCGATCGCGCGACCGCCGCCCAGCGCACCCGGCTCGAGCGCTTTGGCGGCGCGCTGGCCGGCACGCTGGTCGTCGCCCACGACGCCGCGGCGGTCGCCTCGGCGATCGCGCAGCACGCGCGCGACGGCCTCGATCCGATCCTCGTGCTCGGCGCCTCGGCGATCATGGATCGCCGCGACGTGATCCCCGCCGGCCTCGAGCGTGCCGGCGGCGAGATCGTCCGGCTCGGCATGCCGGTCGATCCCGGGAACCTCCTGCTGCTCGGCCGGCTCGGCGCGCGGTCGGTGATCGGCGTGCCGGGCTGCGCGCGGTCGCTCAAGCCGTCGGGGTTCGACTGGGTGCTGCAGCGGATCTGCGCCGGCATCCCGGTCGCGGCCGGCGACGTGGCGGCGATGGGGGTCGGTGGCCTGCTCGACGAGATCACCGTGCGCCCGTCGCCGCGCGAGCCGGAGGCCGATCGCGGCGAGCGCGGGGAGGCGGCGGGTGACCGGATCGCCGCGGTGGTGCTCGCCGCCGGGCGCGCGAGCCGGATGGGCAGCAACAAGCTCGTCGCCGAGCTCGACGGCGAGCCGATCGTCCGGCGCACCGTGCGGGCGGCGCTGGCGTCGGCGGCGCGGCCGGTGATCGTGGTGACCGGCCACGAGGCGGACGCGGTGCGCGCCGCGCTGGCCGGGCTCGATGTCCAGCTCGTCCACAATCCGGACTTCGCCGAGGGCATGTCGACGTCGCTGCGGACCGGGATCGCCGCCGCCGGCGCGGTCCGCGCGGCGCTGGTCTGTCTCGGCGATATGCCGAGGCTCGAGGCCCGCCACCTCGACGCCGTGATCGAGGCATTTCGCGCGGGCGATCCCGACGAGATCATCGTGCCGACCGCCGATAGAAAGCGCGGTAATCCCGTGCTGTGGCCACATCGCTATTTCGCCGAAATCGCTGAGCTCACCGGCGATGTCGGCGCCCGCGCGCTGATCGATCGCCACGCCGATCAGGTCCGGCTGCTCGCGATCGATGACCCGGCGATCCTCGTCGACGTCGACACCCCGGCGGCGCTGGCCGAGCTACGCACGGGCCGCGCGCCCGATACGCGCCGCTGATCGGCGACTTCGCGACAGACTGTTCGCAATTCGCAACCCCACGTCAAGGACGATCCGGTACACTCGCCGCGGATCGCGTGCCCTTGCACCTCGATCTGCTTGCGAGGAGTCCGGTGAACAAGCAGCTGCTAGAGCGTGCGGCAGAACTGGCGCGACGCGGCGAGTCGTTCGTGTTCGCGGTGGTCGTGCGCCGCGAGCCGTACAGCTCGTCGCAGCAGGGCGACGCCGCGATCATCACGGCCGACGGCAGCTACCACGGCTGGCTCGGCGGCAACTGCACGCGGCCGCAGGTCCTGCGCGAGGCGGCGCAGGCGCTGGTCGACGGCAAGCCGCGGTTGATCGCGCTGTCGCCCGAGCCCGAGGCGCAGGTCCGCGCCGGCGTGACGCCGCTGCCGATGACCTGCCACAGCGGAGGAACCGTGGACATCTTCCTCGAGCCGGTGCTCGCCGCGCCGCGGCTGGTCGTGTTCGGCGTCTCGCCGGTCGCGCGCGCCGTCGCTCAGCTCGGCAAGGCGATGGGCTACCTGGTCGACGTGGTCGACCCGGACGGCGACGCCGCGCACGCCGCCGCGCTGCCCGGCGCCGACCGCGTGTTCGTCGATCTCGCGGCGGCCGAGCTGCGCAGCGGCGCGCCGATTGCGTCCGCGGTGGTCGCGTCGATGGGCGAGCACGACGAGGACGCGGTCGCCGCGGCGCTCGCGATGCGGCCGGCCTATCTCGGCGTGGTCGCCAGCCGCAAGCGGTTCGCGGTCCTGCGCCAGACGCTCCTCGACCGCGGCGTCTCGGCGCACGCGCTCGACGCGATCAAGAGCCCCGCCGGGCTCGACCTCGGCGGCCGCCAGCCCGAGGAGGTCGCGCTCAGCATCCTGGCCGAGATCGTCCAGCTCAAGCACGCGCGCCCGGCGGACCAGCCCGCGCCGGTGACCGCCGTGGCCGCGGCCACCGCGCCGACCACGGCGATCGATCCGGTGTGTCACATGACCGTGACGATCGCGACGGCGCGCCACGTCGGCACGTGGGACGGACGCACCTGGTATTTCTGCAACCCGCGCTGCAAGGACAAGTTCCTCGCCGATCCCGGGCGCTACCTCGAGCCCCCATCGGCGGGAGCGGCGCGGTGAGCGAACCGGCCGCGTCGCCGGCGATCTCCCCGGCGACTACCCCTCAGGCGCTCGCCGAGGCGCTCGCCGCGCATGGCTACATCGTCGACGACGCGCTGGCGATGACGGTGTACCTCGCGCTGCGCATGCAGCGGCCGCTGTTCCTCGAGGGCGCCCCCGGCGTTGGCATGACGCTCCTGGCGAGCGGGCTGGCCGAGGTGTTCGACACCCGGCTGATCCGGCTGTCGTGCTACGAGGGGCTCGACCTCGCGCAGGCGGCATACGAGTGGAACTATCCGCGCCAGCTGCTGGCGCTGCAGGCGCACGGCCGGTCGGCCGCGGACGACGCGGCGATCGACGATCTCTACCGCGACGCGTTCCTGATGCGGCGGCCGCTGCTCCAGGCGATCGACGCCGCGGCCGAGCGCGCGCCGGTGCTGCTGATCGACGAGATCGACCGCGCCGACGACGAGTTCGAGAGCTTCCTGCTCGAGCTCCTCGGCGAGTTCCAGATCACGATCCCCGAGCTCGGCACGATCCGGGCGCGGCACCGGCCGATCGTCGTCCTGACCTCGAACCGGACCCGCGACGTGCACGACGCGCTCAAGCGGCGCTGCCTCTACCACTGGATCGACTATCCGTCGCTGGCCACCGAGGTCGAGATCGTGCGGCGCAAGGTGCCGGGGCTCGGCGAGCAGCTGCGCCGCCGCGTCGTCGCGTTCGTCCAGCGGCTGCGCCGCGAGGACCTCTCGAAGCTGCCCGGCGTCGCCGAGACCGTCGACTGGGCCGAGGCGATGTCCCACGTCGCCGATGCCGGGGCCGGCGCGCTCGAGCCCGCGACGGTCGACGCCACGCTCGGCCTGCTCCTCAAGTACCACGACGACATCGAGCGGGTCCGCGGCCCGCTGGTCGAGCAGCTGCTCGCGGAGTCGGCATGACCGGCGCGGCCGGGCCCGGTCACGACGTGGTCGGGTTCGCGCGCGCGCTGCGCGACGCCGGCCTGCCGGTCGGTACCCCCGAGGCCGCGGCGTTCGCCGAGGCGCTCGGCTGGATCGATCCGCTGGTGCGCCGCGAGGTCTACCTGGCCGCGCGCGCCACGCTGGTGCGCCGCCGCGAGGACCTCGCGGTGTTCGACGAGCTGTTCGCCCGGTTCTTCGGCGGCCCGGCCCCGGCGCGCGGCCGGGCGGCGCCGCTCGCGCCGCGCCACGATCCCGCCAAGGTGTTCCGCACCGCGCTGGTCGCGTACATGGCCGAGCGCGCCGAGCCCGCCGCGCGCGAGCTCGAGGTCTCCGAGCACGAGAAGGCCGCGAGCGAGCTCGAGCTCCTGCAGCGCAAGGACTTCGCCGACTGCACGCCCGCCGAGCTCGATGCGATCGCGCGCG
This sequence comes from Deltaproteobacteria bacterium, assembly GCA_005887925.1. Taxonomy (GTDB): domain Bacteria; phylum Myxococcota_A; class Polyangia; order Haliangiales; family Haliangiaceae; genus JABFXX01. The sequence continues at coordinate 28,928 of VBLP01000590.1, forward strand.
CGATGCGCGAGCTCCGGCTCGACGTCACGCTGCGCCGGTCGCGCCGGCTGGTCCGCGCCCGCCGCGGCGGCCGCCTCGACCTGCCGCGCATCGTGCGCGACGCCGCCCGGCGCGGTGGTGCCGTCCTCGCGCTCGCGACCCGGCGGCCCAAGCTGCGCCGCCGGCCGCTGGTCGTGCTCGCCGACATCAGCGGCTCGATGGAGCTGTACTCGCGGCTGCTCCTGCAGTTCCTGCACGGCGTGACCCAGCGCCACGCGCGCACCGAGCCCTTCGTGTTCGGCACCCGGCTGACCCGGATCACGCCGCAGCTCCAGATCCGTCGCGTCGACGCCGCGCTCGACCACGCAGGGCGCGAGATCGCCGACTTCGCCGGCGGCACGCGGATCGGCGAGTGCCTGCACGCGTTCGACCGCCTGCACGCCCGCCGCGTGCTCGGCCGCGGCGCCGTCGTGCTGATCATCAGCGACGGCTGGGACACCGGCGATCCGGCGCGGCTGTCGGCGGCGATGCACCGGCTCGCGCGCCGCGCTCACCGCATCGTGTGGCTCAACCCGCTGCTCGGCCGCGCCGGCTATGCGCCCGACGTCCGCGGCATGGCGGCGGCGCTCGCCCACATCGACGACTTCCTGCCGATCCACGACCTGCGCTCGCTCCACGATCTCGCCCACCGGCTCGGCCGGCTCCCCCGGCGCAAGGGCGCGGTCCGCGCTCCCTGGCCGCACAAGCCGCGCGCGGGGCTCGCGGACGGCGCGCCCAGGAGTGATACTCGCGCCGCGCGATCGCCCCATCCCGCCGGGCGCAGAGGTGAGCCATGAAGCTCGAAGGCGACTATCTGTTCGAGGCCAAGGTCCCCGAGGTCTGGAGCGCGCTGTTCGACCCGGTCATCCTCGCCGCGGTGATGCCGGGCTGCGAGAAGCTCGATCTGGTCGACGGCCATTACATCGGTGACATCAAGGTCAAGGTCGGGCCGATCCAGGGCAAGTTCACCGGCAAGGTCGACCTCCAGGACAAGGTCGAGCCCGAGAGCTACACGATGATCGTCGACGGCCGCGGCGCGCCCGGCTTCGTCAAGGCGACCGCGCAGGTCAAGCTCGCCGCCGAGGGCGACGCCACGCGCGTGCACTACGACTGCGACGCCCAGGTCGGCGGCAAGATCGCCAGCGTCGGGCAGCGCCTGCTCGAGGCCTCGGCCCGCGCGATCGTCGCCCAGAGCCTCGAGGGGCTCCACACCAACATCAAGCTGCGCGCGGCGGCCTACCGCGAGGCGGCGGCCAAGCAGGCAGGCGCGGCACCTGCAGCCGCACCTGCACCGGCCGCAGCTACCTCCGCCGCCACGCCCGCCGACGCTGCCCCACCCGCCGAGGCTGCCCGACCTGCCGTGGCTGCCCCGCCCGCCGAGGCTGCCCGACCTGCCGAGGCTGCCCCGCCTGCCGAGGCTGCCCGACCTGCCCCGCCCGCCGAGGCTGCCCCCGCCGAGGCTGCCCCCGCCGAGGCTGCCCCCGCCGAGGCGGCCCCCGCCGAGGAGGCCCCACGCGCCGGGCTTGCCGGGCCCGCCGGGGTGGAAGCCAGCGAAGCCACCCAGCCCGGCGTTGCCAAGCCCGAAGCCGCGACATCCACCGAGGCCGCCGGCGCCGAAGCGGGGTGGTCGAGCGAGGCGACGGTCAAGACCGGCGCGCCGAGCTACATCGCCGTGCCGCCCAGCGACGACGCCGAGACCGCCAGGCACACGCCGCCCAGGCTGCCGGGCGCCGCGGCGGCCGAGCCGGCGGTCGCGTTCACCCCGGTCAAGGTCAAGCAGTCCGCGCTCGCCAACGCCGTCGCCAAGGAGGTCGCCAGCACCATGTTCCCGCGATCGGTGCTGGTCGTCATCATCCTGATCCAGGCCCTCGTCATCGTGTGGCTGCTCGTGCGCCACTAGGTCCGCTCACCCCATTCACCGGAGCAACCATGATCCCAGCGTCCTTCGACTACCATGCGCCCAAGACGCTCGACGAGGCGATCGCCTTGCTCGGTCGGCTCGGCGACACCGCGAAGATCCTGGCCGGCGGCCAGAGCCTGATCCCGGCGATGCGGTTCCGGCTCGCGTTGCCCGAGGTCCTGGTCGACATCGGCCGGATCCGCGACCTGGCGTACGTCGAGGAGCGCGGCGACCACCTCGCGATCGGCGCGATGACCCGCGAGCACGCGCTCGAGTCGTCGCCGGTGGTGGCGTCGTCGTATCCGCTGCTCCTGGACACCGCCAAGGTGATCGCCGACCCGCTGGTCCGCAACAAGGCCACGGTCGGCGGCAACCTCGCGCACGCCGATCCGGCCAACGATCACCCCGCGACGATGCTGGCCTACGCCGCCAAGGTCGTGGTGCGCGGCGCCAAGGGCACCCGCACGATCGCCATCGACGACCTGTTCGTCGGCCTGTTCGAGACCAGCCTCGCACCCGGCGAGATCCTCACCGAGATCCAGATCCCGAAGCCAGCCAAGGGCGCCGGCGGCGCCTACCTCAAGATCGAGCGCAAGGTCGGCGACTACGCGGTCGCCGCGGTCGCGGTCCAGCTCGAGCTGGCGGGCGCCGCCATCAAGACCGTGCGCATCGGCCTGACCAACGTCAGCCCGATCCCGATGCGGGCCAAGAATGCCGAGGCCGCGCTCGCCGGCAAGCAGCCGACCGACGACGTGCTCGAGGCCGCGGGCAAGGCCGCCGCCGCCGAGTGCAACCCCTCCGCCGATCTCCGCGGCCAGGTCGACTACAAGCGCGACATGGT
>VBLP01000126.1:0-3177 GCA_005887925.1 Deltaproteobacteria bacterium
CGACGTTGTCGCGCGTGCTCGGCGCCCGGGTCGTACCCGGCACCTTCCCCCAGATCGACACGGCATGATCCTGGGGCGTACATCGCGCGCCGGTCGGATTGGTCACCGGATCGTAGACCATCGAGGCCGGCAGCGTGCAGTTGTTGGTCACCGGCAGGGGGGTCGTGATCGTGCCGTCGGTACCGACCCGCTCGGGCAGGTAGTTGCCCGGGCGCGCGACGCCGATGAACGAGTTGAACCACGAGCGGCAGCCCACCTGATCGAGGTGACCGTTGATCGCGGCCTGCTTGGCGTTGTTCTGTGCCACGGTCTGGCTCTCCGAGGCCATCAGGCCCGTCCACGCGGCCGAGGCATAGAACCGGACCAGCCGCTCGCAGTCGCCGACCTCGGTGCCGGTGGTCTCGGAGTCGGGATAGGTGCAGCTCGGCTGGATGCCGTCGAGCAGGCCGGGGAAGATCGACGACGAGGTCAGCTGGTTGATCGAGCCGCCCGAGCAACCCGCGCCCATCGCGTAGCGGATCTCGCCGTAGGCATCGACGATGTGCTCCTTCATCATCATCAGGGTCTCGGTCATCGACACGCGGTTCGAGTTCAGCGACGAGTCGGTCATGCTGCTGACCGCGACCAGGAAGCCGCGCTTGAGCGCCTCGTCCTGCCCCGCCCACACCTGGGACGAGCGCAGCTGGCGGCGCGGCTGTCCGGTCGCCGGACCGAACACGTAGAGCAGCTTGCGGTTCCACGTGGTCTGCGGCGCGGTCGGCTTCCAGCTGTCCTTGTTGCCCTGGGTCGGATCGAACAGCACGGCGATGTCGTAGATGCCGCGGTTGAGCGTGCCGCGCTCGACGCGCACGACGTACGGCACCGTGATGCCGGTGTCGGTCGTGGTCATGGCGAGATCGGCCGGCGCCGTCGCCGTGGGATCGAACGGCTTGAAGCAGCCATTGGCGGGCGGTGCCCCGTTCGGATCCGGCAGCGACAGCGTGCACCCGGCCGGCGGCGTTCCTACCGGCGCTGTCGTCCGGTAGTACAGCTTGACCTCGCTGGCGATGTTGCACTGGGCATCGATCGCCCGGGTCGACAGGCCGCTGGCGCTGGTGGTCGCCCCGTTCGCGTCAGTTTCGACCGCCGGCGTCGCGCATACCCAGGGCTGGATCTGCGGCCCGGAGAACACGGGGCCGCCGATCGGATGGTTGGTGACCACGAGGCTCGCGCGCTGCTTGCCGCCGATGTCTGCGAAGATCGCGGTCCGTCCCACGTCGAGGCCGGTGACGAGGCCGATGGTGCGGCCGTCGGCGCGGCGGGCGAACGCCGCCGACACATCGCGGGTGCCGGCGACGACGAGGAGTCCCTGCGACGGCGAGCCGGCCGGAACGACGATCTCGACCAGCGCGTCGCCGCCGGAGATCAGATCGGCGCGGTTGGACAGCGTCTTGATCTGCAGCGCCGGCAGTGGCGAAGCAGCCGCCGGCGGCGACGCATCCGGCTGCAGCTTCGCCCGGAGATTGTTGTCACCGCAGGCCAGGAGCATCGCTCCCGCTGCGCACGCAGCCGAAACCGAGACTCGCGCCGGCAGACATCGAATCATCATCGTGCACTCCTGTGTAGAAGCAGCTATCGAATCCGTATGGGCGCAGTCGCAGCGCCGCGCGCATCGTCGACCCGGCGCGATCGACCGTCAATCACCATCGATCGCCGCGCTCCACATCTGACACGATCCTGGCACGCCGATGATGCTGCGGCGCGTCGCGGCTGTGCGCGGGCGCCACTGCGATATGTGGGTGTCCCTCGTATCGCATCCGGGTCAGCCGAGCCCGAGCCGCTTCATGCGATCCAGGAGCGTCACGCGCGACAGGCCGAGCCGGCGGGCGGCCTCGGCGCGGTTGCCGCCCGCCGCGGTCATCGCCTCGCCGATCAGCGCGCGCTCGAACGCCTCGACCCGGGCGCGGAACGGCAGGCCGGGAGCGTCGGCGGCCGGGAGCGGCTCGGGGCGGCCGAGCGCGTCGACGCCGAGCTCGCCGCCATCGCTCTCGGCGACCAGACGGGCGATCGTGTTCTCGAGCTCGCGCACGTTGCCGGGCCACGGCCGCCGGGCGAGCTCGGCGACCAGCTCGTCGCCGAGCCGGACGTCGATCGCCCAGCGCGCGGCGAGCCGGGCGGCGAACGCGCGCGCCAGCGCGGGGATGTCCTCGCGGCGCGCGCGCAGCGCGGGGACCTCGAGCTCGACCACGGCCAGCCGGAAGTAGAGGTCGTCGCGGAACCTGCCCGCGCGCGCGTCCTCGCGCAGGTCGCGGTGCGTGCACGCGATGATGCGCACGTCCACCTTCCTCGGCGCACCGCCGACCGGCTGGACCTCGCCGTCCTGCACCGCGCGCAGGAGCTTGGCCTGGATCGCCAGCGGCAGCTCGCCGACCTCGTCGAGGATCAGCGTGCCGCCGTCGGCGCGCACGAAGTAGCCCGGCCGCGCCTCGTGCGCGCCGGTGAACGCGCCGCGGGCGTGGCCGAACAGCTCGGCGTCGGCGAGCTCCGACGGGATCGCCGCGCAGTTGAACCGCACCAGCGGCCCCTGCGCGTGCGGGCCGAGCGCGTGGAGCAAGGTCGCCGCCAGCTCCTTGCCCGTGCCGGTCTCGCCGCGCACCAGCACCGTGACGTCGCGCGGCGCGATGCGCTGGATCCGCGTGAGCAGCGCACGCATCGCCGGCCCGTCGCCGATCAGCGCACGGCCCGTGGCCCGCTCGGCCGCCGCGCGCGCCACCTCGCGGCGCAGCCCCGCGGCCTCGGCGGCGCGCGCCACCGCGAGCGCGACCTCCTCGACGTCGAACGGCTTGGTCAGGTAGTCGTCCGCGCCCGCCTTCATCGCCTCGACCGCGCTCTTCTCCGAGCCACGCGCCGTCAGCACGATCACCGGCAGCCCCGGTGCCCGCCGCCGCGCCTCGCGCACCACGCCCAGCCCGTCGAGCCCCGGCATCGCCAGGTCGGTGACCACCACGTCGACCTCGCCGAGGTGGTCGAGCGCCGCCGCGCCCGCGTCGACCGCGACCACGTCGTGGCCGCGATCGCCCAGCATCTCGGCGAGCGCGAACCGCATCGCCGGCTCGTCGTCGACGACCAGCACGCGGCTCACGGCTGCTCCGGGAGCGTCACGGTCGCGATCGTGCCGCCACCCGGCCGCGCCGCGAA
>VBLP01000126.1:3186-16274 GCA_005887925.1 Deltaproteobacteria bacterium
GCCCTCGGCGCGCGTCGTCGTGAACGGCGCGGCCTGCGCCAGCTCCGGCGGCATCCCGGCGCCCGTGTCCTCGATCCGGACCGTACCGCCGCCGCCGCGCGCCGCGACCTCGATCCCGACCCGCCCGCGCGCCGGCGTCGCCGCGATCGCATTGTCGACCAGGTTGAACACCGCCTCGCGCAGCCGCCGCGCATCGCCCCGCACCGTCACCGCCGGCCCCGTCGCCGCCAGCGCGACCCCGGCGAGCGCCGCGCGATCGGCGAGCACCTCGACCACGTCATCGGCCAGCGCACGCAGATCGACGTCCGCCACCTCGAGCTCCGCCAGCGGCCGCGCGAACGCCAGGTAGTCGCGCACGATGCCGTCCATCCGGTCGACCTCCGCCAGCGCCACCTCCAGCCGCCGCGCGCCCCGCTCGTCGACGCGATCCCCGAGGATCTGCAGCAGCGCCTTGATCGCCGCCAGCGGGTTCTTGAGCTCGTGCGCCACCTTCGCCCCGACCTGCTCGGTCGCGCGCATCCGGCTCGCCGCCTCCTCGAGCGTCGCCACCCGCATCCGCTCGAGCAGCTCGCCCGCGCGCAGGTACGCGCCCACCAGCCCCGCCACGCCCGCATACGCCAGCGCGAGCAGCCCCGCGAACGAGCACGCCCGCATCGCGCGGCCCCACGGCTCGGGGATCGCCGGAAACGGCGCGCCGTCGGGCAGCACCGCGAGCCCCAGCATCGCCACGAATGCCAGCCCGCTGATCGCCGTCGTCGGCCGCGTCCGTCCGAACGCCGCCGCCGCCACCACCACCGGCGCCACCACCAGCGGCAACAGCGGGCTCGCCGCCCCGCCCGACACCGCGCAGCCCGCCGCGAGCACCACCGCCGTCAGCGCCAGCGACATCGCCAGCCAGCCCTCGCGCACCACCGCGCGCGCCAGCCACCAGCGCTCGGCGACGAACAGCGCGAGCGCCGCCCCGATCGCCCCCGCCAGCGCCACCCGCTGCGCCACCGGCGCCCCGCTCGCCACCACCAGCGCGATGTTCACCGCCGCCACCGGCGCCACCACCAGCGGCCGCGCACGCAGAAACGCCGTCCCCACCGCCCGGATCTGCGCCGCGCGGATCGCCTCGAACCGCGACCCGCGGGCCGCGTCGGTCGACCGACGTCGGGATCCCGACGCCGCCCCCGCGTCCGCCATCGTGGTCTCGCGCAGTTGCGTGACATCGCCGGCCGCGATCGCGCCGGCACGCTTCTTCGAAGGGCTCTCGACCACGATGAAGACTCCGATGTCCGACGTTACTACAAGCCTCGTTCCACCCCGCTGGCTCGTGCTGTGGGCCGCTCTCGGCGTCGTGCTCGCCGTCGCGGGCGCGCTGCCCCAGGCACCGCCGATCGCCCCCGCGTTCGTCGTCGCGTCCTGCGCCCTGGCCATCACCGCCTATCGCCGCGGCGGCCCCACCCGCGCCTGGGCCGACGCCCTGCCCCTGCCGCCGCTCATCGCCGTCCACGGCATCCGCCTGATCATCGGCGCCCTCTTCCTCTGGCAGTACGCCCGCGGCCACCTGCCATCGCAGTTCGCCGTGCGCGGCGGCATCGGCGACATCGCCGTCGGCGCCCTCGCCGTCCCCGTCGCCCTCGCCCGCCGCCGCGGCTGGGTCCTCAGCTTCACCGTCGTCGGCCTCGCCGACATCCTGCTGGTCTTCGCCACCGCCATGTACCTGCTGCTGATCGCGCGCGATCCCCTGATGCTCGCCGCGCTGTCCCAGGCACCCTACGCAGTCTTGCCCCTCGGCGTCGTTCCCACCGTCATCCTCTGCCACGCCCTCGTCCTCGCCCGCCGCGCCCGCTGACCGATCACCGGGCCGCCGCGTGGCTCCCGCAGAGGCTCACGCTCCGCTACAGGTCGTTTCCATCTCCCATGACCTGCTTCTTCACGTAGTCCTCGAAGTCCGGCTTGAGCAGATCTTGCGCACCCCAGATAGGATAGCTGAGCTCATGAATCCCGAGAAACTTGTGTCGATGATGGACATCGCACAGGACCCATAGATTATCCGGCGAGTGATCTACCCAGTCATGGATCTCCTGCGCGGTCATATCTCGCTGATACATCGGCTCATCTTTATGACGACTCGCGAGGTTGGGTCGCAGCGTATTATTGAAACGTTCGACGTCGATAGCGTTCGCGAGCGCCCACTCGATCACATGATGGTGAGTCTCCATCGCCCGAGCATGATATCGATTCTTCTTGACGTCGCCCAGCGTGGAGTTGCGCACACCGCACACCAGACACGGCAGGTCTTCTTCTATGCACAACTTCTTGTGCACCTTCGCGTACTCCTTCGACTCCTTGCGGGCATCGTGAGCGGGGTAGAATGCGCGCTCATCGAGCTGCCGGCGGTTTTCGTGTATGTCCTTGACGACCGCCTGCGTGCCCAGCTGGTCATGAACGACACGAGATGCATTGCTGTGTTTGCCCATAGCTCGAGCATCACTACTCCACCGGATTGCTCCGATCAATCAAGATTGCCTTAACCAGAGAGCTCCCCGCATCAGAAAATCTCCAGTCACTCCAAAATTCAAGCCTGTCCAACGATGTGTTTTAGCCCCACGGCAATACAACCACCACAGCGAACCACGCCGACCTTAATGTTCGTTAATCGACAAGCTCTGGGTTCTTACGTCTGCGCACTATCTGGATTTGTCGCGGGTCCTCTGATCCATCATCATCGCGGAGCAAGCCGCGCACCTCGAAGCAGCGACACCTCGCTTGCTGTCCGACCTGCGCGAGCTCGACAACCGCGGAGGATGGCGCGAACAGGGCACCACGTCCTGCGCGCACTGGTGGTGCGAGCTGGCCGTCGTGCGGCCCCGGGCCGTGACGAGGTCGCGTCCGGTCCGTGTGCCCGACAGCCGGGGACGCGGGGGGCGGGCGCACGCCAGGCCAGCGCTGACGATACGATGGTACCGTGGCCCACCATGGTGGCCACCGCGGTCTTGCTGGTCGGTGCCGGGCCTGCGGGTCTGGCCGCAGCCGACGCGCTCGCGCGTGCGGGCCTGGAGTTCGACTGGATCGATCGCCACGGCGCCGTCGGCGGTGCCTACCGGCGCATGTACCCGGCGCTCGAGCTTGCCTCGCCCGCGCGGCACTCGGCCCTGCCCGGCTTGCCCATCGACGCCACCGGCGAGTACGTGCGCGCCGGCGACTACGCGCGCTACCTCGAGCGCTTCGCGGCACGCATCGGCCGCACACCGCGCCGCGCCGATCTCGCCGAGCTCGCGCGCGATGGCGGCTCGCTCCGCGCCCGCACCGACGTCGCCGAGCTCGGCCGCTACCGAGCCGCGGTCATTGCCACCGGCATGTTCGACACGCCGCGCCCGCTCGACGTCCCCGGGCTGGCCGACGCGCCGGGCCTGCGCGTGCTCCATGCCCGCGACTGGCGCGGGCCGGCCGAGCTCGCTGGCGCGCGCCTGCTCGTCGTCGGCGGCGGCATGAGCGGCGTCGAGATCGCCGAGGAGACCGCGCGCGCCGGGTTCGCGACCACCCACGCCGCGCGCCGGCCCGTGCGCACGATCCAGCCACGCATCCTCGGCCGCGAGCTCCACGACTGGGCCGTCCTCCTCGAGCGTCTGCCCGTGCCGCGCTGGACCAAGCTGTGCCGCGGCGATGCCCGCCTGCCGGCCATCGACCGCGGCTTCCAGGGCCTCGTGCGCGCGGGCCGGATCGCCCTGCGCCCCGCGCTCGTCGCCGTGACCGGGCAATGCGCGCGCTTCGCCGACGGGAGCGAGCAGGACTTCGACGTCATCGTGTGCGCCACGGGCTATCGCTACGCAACGCCGTTCTTGCCCGCCGAGATCGCTCGACACGAAAACGGCATGCCCATCCTGCGCCGCGGCCGCTCGGCGTCGTGCGCCGATGCCGCGCGCACCGCGCGCCGGCTGTCGAGGACAGACGCATGACGTACCTTCGTGTAGTCCGCGACTTCCTTCCGCCCGACGAGCTGGCCGCCATGCGCGGCGCCATCGTGGCCCAGAGCCATCGCTTCAAGCCCGTCGGGGCCAAGGGCGGGATGAACTTGCCGTACAGCGTGCTGAACGGGCGCGAGCTGCGCGAGCACTTCCCCGCGCTGGCCGCCTTCGCCGCCGGGCCGATGCTCGCCGTCGCCCAGGAGCTCGCCGGGGAACCGCTCAAGCTCATGGACGACCGCAAGCGCGATATGCGCCTGCAGTGGTATCGCGGCAAGCACGAGGGGTTTCGCTGGCATCTCGACGGCGGGCTCTACGGTGCGCTGCTCACGGTGACCAATGACAACGACGGCGGCACCGAGATGCTGACACCGCGGCAAAGCCGCTGGCTCTGGCCGGTCCCCTACGTGCTCTATCCGTTCCCCAGGATTCTCGAGCTGGCCGGCCCGACGCCGATCCCGGCGGGGACAGGCGATCTCGTGGTCATTCGCGGCGGGGACATCATTCATCGCGGCGTGATCCGGAAAGACTGCGGCGACAGGATCCTGCTCGCGGCGTCGTTCGATCCGGTCGGGCGAGTGCGGCCCCGGGCCTGGGATGCACTGGCGCGCTGGTTGAACTACTGAGCTCCTATCCGCCGCCGTTCGCCACAACCAGGCCCGCGACGCGAGCGCATCGTCAGTCCAGGGCGTGACTCGAACCCGCCAGGGCCACCCGCTGCGCGACCCTGTCCGGGGTCTGGCCGGATCTCGGACGACCTCCGACGAGCTTGAAACCACTTCGAGATCTACAGGTTCCAATACGTTGACCGTTTCGAGGCGTAGCCAGGCATTTCACGGCGCCACGGAAAAGTAGGGACCGAAGTAGGGACCAGCTCGCGCAAGGGAGCTGGTAGGGACGGTGGCTGCTCGCCCAACTTAGGGCCTGGACTTTAATAACCTGGTCAGTTGACGTGGCGATCCCGGCATGATCGGTACGACTCGCTGCGCCTATGGCGTCGAGATCAGCGAGACGCGCTTGCCTAGCGGTCTAGCGACCGCGCGCACTACCCGCGACCCACGTCCGTGGGGCCGGTTCGAATCGCGCGAGCCGCGGGGCATCCGGTTCGCAGAGGCCCCTCGGGCATCAACCGGTGGGATCTCGCCGGGCGGCCCCGGGGGGTGATGGCTCCACCGTTAGTGGCCGTTAGTGGCCGAACCACGCGCGCCATCCGCCTGAAGCAGATGTAGCGTTGTGGCATGCCCGAGACCGCGAAGCCGCTTGTTGCCGTGACGGGTTCGCAGCAGCCGTACATTTGACTTGCCGCACTTGTTGTCGTTGCCGACGGGGTTCGAGTTTCGATTTCGCTACAGGCCAAGCTGGATCGAACCGGGGTTGAGGAAGGCCATTCAGTTCCCGATGAACTTGGTAGGACGAAGTTTAATTCTCAACTTTCACTCACAAGAGACAATGACAATCCTGCCGATTCGGCGGGCTGAGATCATCAGCATTGAGAACATAGGCCCGCTGGTACTCGTTCGATTCCGCGTCGGAAAATTCTCGAAGATCGATCTGGATCTTGTTTCATATCGATATCCTAAAGTCGGCGCCGAACCTGACGCGCAGTGACCACGGCGACCAAGTTGCGCTCCGGGCAGCGAGCCAAGGTCAGGTTGCTAAGCCTGGGACGCGTGAGACGGCAAATGACACGGCGGGCGTTCAAGTTGGGCCGGCCGCTGCAAACGCCGTCCGACCCGGTCACGAAGGAGGGCCCGCGCCCGGGGACGCCAAGCCCGGCAACGGCTCAGGTCAATGACTGGCCGTAGATGCAGCGGCCCGAGATCTTCGTTGCCCGAATCCCGGTGGTGGGTGGCACCAACCGCCCGACGCTTTGTCGTGGCGTTGTTGGTGCTGGCCACCGGGTTCAGCCTGTACATCTGGGCGGCGCCGGCAGTCGATCCAACATCAGCCTGGCGGCGCGTTGTCGAACTGCTCGCGCTCTCGGTCATGTTTTCGGTTACAGACCCATCGTCGAGCGCCTGGAACGATTCCTCGACGGCCCCCAACTCACGGTCACAGGGGTCTCAACTACTTGCGGCGGTGCTTGGTCCGCTGCGAACGGGGCTCGAACGCGCTTTTCGACCGGACATGGCCGCCACGGGCTTTGCGGGAATTTCAATAACACGAGATTTTGGCGGTTGCGCGGTGGTAATCCATATGTGGTACAGCCGCATTTCATCGGAGTGACAGGTCAGGAACGGACGAGCGCTCGGACAACGCCGGAGCGCCACGGAGAGATCATGGCGAAGAAGCTGGTCTTGCAGGGAGCGTCGCTGAAATGCACCCAGGGGCTCTCGCCCTCGACACTCGTTCTGCAGCCGGGACCCGCAACCGCCGATGGCAAGGCCGTGGCCACCGTGATGGACTTTCTTCCGATGACGAACATTCCGCCCTTCGGTATGTGTCAGTCGCTGGCGAACCCGCAGGTCGCAGCCGCCACGGCGGCCGCGCAGGGCGTACTGACGCCCCAACCCTGTATCCCTGTCATCACCGCACCGTGGTCACCGGGCTCGGAGGTGTCCACGATCCAGGGCACGAAGCTTCTCACCGCGGACTCGACCTGCAACTGCCAGTGGGTCGGCCGGATCAGCATCAGCCATCCCGGTAGCGAGATCACGACGCGGTAGGCGGTAGATCGTGCACGCTCGTGACTTCGTCAGACCGGAGAGCGGCAATCGTTTCCTTCTGCGCGGGCCTTGTGGGGCCGATCCGTGACGTGGTAACAGGAAGGGCCGGGGACGAGGCGATCCCATATTCTTCGCCGGGGGGGACCTGATGGTTGCTCGACACGCAGGAGACGCAACATGGCCGTGAGTCCTACGTATCCTGGGGTTTACGTTCAGGAAGTTCCGAGCGGCGTACACACCATCGTCGGGGTCTCCACGTCGATCACGCTGTTCGTGGGACGTGCCGCCAGCGGTCCGATGCTCAAGGCGGTCCGGATCAACACGTACGCAGACTTTCTGCGCACGTTTGGTGACGACGCCGGGACGGTCAGCGCGATGGCGCGCTACGTGCGGCTGTTCTTCCTGAACGGTGGCACGGATTGCTATGTCATCCGGATCGCGAGCGGATGGGCGAAGTCGTCGGTGACACTCAAGAGCGACGTCAGCGGCGGCACCGACGTGCTGACCTTGACGGCGAAGAACCCGGGGGCGCTCGGCGATCTGCTGCGCGCCGCGGTCACCTACAACACCGCGGCGCCGGACGCGACCTTCAACCTCGAGGTGTTCCGCTGGCAGATCTCCCCGACCGGGACCAAGACCAAGACGGAGCGCGAGGAGTTCCTCAACCTCTCGATGGATCCGGCCTCGCCGAACTACGCGGCCACGACGCTGCAGCAGAAGTCGAAGCTCGTCGACGCGACCGCGGCCCTCGGCCTGACCGCGATCGCCGGGTACTCGGTCTCGATCGAGCCGATCGAGCGGGCGACCCACACCGACCTGGCGACCTGGTGGAACGGCCTGGTGTCGGGCGGCAAGAACAAGTTCAAGATCAGCATCGCCGGCAAGAAGACGGTGACCGCGACCGTCGCCAGCGTCCCGGCGGCGCAGGCCGACTGGATCGCCTCGCGCAACAACATCGCGACCGCGATCACCACCGCGATCACCACCGCGCTCACCAACGAAGGTGTCACCGGTCTGTCGACGCCACCGGTGGTGGTGAGCGTCCTCGCCGGCCCGACGCCGGTCGCGGTCGCGCCTGCCGAGACCACGCTGTTCCGCATCACCGCGGGGGCGCCGACGGCGGGACAGGATGTGCGCGTCACGTCCGCCGACACCAACGACATCGCGATGACGCTCGGCCTCGGTCTGTCGAACGGCGGCATCGAGGTCGGCGCGTGGGCCACAGTGCGTCCTGCGCCGACCGCGATCACGCTGCGCACGCACACCGGCCTCGGTCCGGCCGGTGCGATCTCGACCGCGAACCTGGTCGCGTTCTCGAGCGCGAACAAGAGCGACCTCACCAGCATTCGTCTCGACGAGCTGGATCCGACGACCGGCACGCTGGTCCCGAAGCTGATCCCGCTCTCGCTCGGCGGCGCAACCCATGTGTGGGTCGACTCGGCAACGCCGCCCAGCAACACCGGCCTGCTCGAGACGCTCGGCAAGATCCGGGACGCGGTGAACACGTACCAGGCGTCGAACCCGACCAGCTTCTTCTGGAAGGCCGAGCTGTGGGGCTACCGCCTCGCGTTCCTCAACAACAGCGGCGACGACAACGCGACGGTGACCAGCCCTGGCTTCACGTTCCAGCCCGATCCGGGCGCGGGCGCGACCATGGCGGCGCGGTTCCTCCTTGACGTCCGCTACTTCACGTTCGGCAGCGGCGGTATCGGCGGCGCGCAGTCGCCGGGCACGCCCGGTGCAGACGGCATCGCGCCGGCCGCGGCCGACTACACCAGCGCGTACAACGTCGCACGCTCCGACATCGATCTGTTCAACCTGCTCGTGCTGCCGCCGGATGCCGCGCCCGCCCCCGGCGCGACGCTCAAGGATCTGTGGGGCGAGGCGAGCGCACTGTGCAACGAGGAGCGCGCGTTCCTGATCATGGATCCCGAGCCCAGCTGGAATGACACCCAGACCGCATCGACCGGCGTCAACCTGCTGCGGATCGGCCTGACCAAGGATCACAGCGCGGTCTACTTCCCGCGCGTGAAGATCGTCGAGAACGGACGCGAGTACATCATCGGCCCGGCGGGCGCGATGGCGGGCCTGTACGCGCGCACCGACGCCAATCGCGGCGTGTGGAAGGCGCCTGCCGGCACGGAGGCCGATGTGCGAGGTGTGCTCGGCGTCGACGTGCTGATGTCCGATCTGCAGAACGGTGCGATCAACCCGATGGGCGTGAACGCGATCCGGCTGTTCCCCGAGGGCGTGATCAGCTGGGGCGCGCGCACGATGGACGGCGCCGACGCGTTCGCGTCCGAGTACAAGTACATCTCGATCCGGCGCCTGGCGCTGTTCATCGAGGAGAGCCTGTATCGCGGCCTCAAATGGGCAGTATTCGAGCCCAACGACGAGCCGCTGTGGGGGTCGATCCGGCTCAACGTCGGGGCGTTCATGCACGACCTCTTCCGCAAGGGCGCGTTCGCGGGCGGCCGGCCAAGCGACGCGTACTTCGTCAAGTGCGACAAGGAAACCACGACGGCCAACGATCAGAACCTGGGCATCGTCAACATCTGGGTCGGGTTCGCGCCGCTCAAGCCGGCCGAGTTTGTGGTCCTGTACCTCCAGCAGATCGCGCAGGCGATCCCCACCTGATCAGGGGAGCGAGCCATGGCCAAGTTCAGCGTCAATAGCCACCGCAGCGACCCGTACAAGAACTTCAAGTTCCGCATCAAGTGGGACAACAAGATCGTGGCGGGCGTCTCGAAGATCAGCGCGCTCAAGCGCACCACCGAGGTCATCAAGTGGCGCGAGGGCAACGACCCGAGCACGCAGCGCCACATGCCCGGCCAGAGCGCGTTCGAGTCGATCACCGTCGAGCGCGGGCTCACTCACGACGACGAGTTCCAGAAGTGGGCAAACCTGATCTACGATGTGGGCTCGGCCGGCGAGATCTCGCTCAAGGGCTTCCGCAAGCCGCTCACGATCGAGTTCCTGAACGAGAACGGCCAGGTCGCGAAGGCCTACAAGGTCTACAACTGCTGGGTCTCGGAGTACCAGGCGCTGCCCGAGCTCGACGCGAACGCCAACGCGGTCGCGATCGAGATGATGAAGATCGAGAACGAAGGCTGGGAGCTGGACCCGTCGCAGGGTGAGCCGACCGAGCGGTGATCCATGCGTCGCGTGCCGCTCACATGCAGCGAACGCTCGGGGTATGCGTACCTCCGTGAGCTGCGCGGCGACGACGAGGAGTCGGTCGAGGACGTGGACACATGGACTGCGATCACGCTGGTCGATCGGTTGCTGGTCGACGCCCCCGGCGCCGCGGTCCGCCCCGGCGAGGCGAGCCGGCTGTGCGCCGCCGATCGCGATCGCATCCTCGCGGCGATCTACGTCCGCGAGGTCGGCGCGCGGATCCAGGCCGCGCCGACCTGCCCCGCCTGCGGCAAGACGTTCGACGTCGACTTCCGGCTCGACGAGCTGATCGAGACGGTCGAGCCCAGCTACGAAGGCGTCGCGCGGGTCGGCGACGGCAGGTTCGCCCTCGAGGACGGCACCTGCATCCGGATCCCGAACGGCGAGGACGAGCTGGTCTCGAGCGCGGCGCGCGATCCGTCGGCAGCGCTGATCGAGCGCTGCGTCGAGCGCGGCGCGATCGACGCCGAGCGGCTCGGCGAGCTGCTCGAGCGGCTCGCGCCGGTGATGGATCTCGCGATCGACGCTGCGTGGGCAGAGTGCGGGCGTGTCGCGCGCGGCTACGGTTGGTCGCTCGCCGAAATCCTGAGCATGCCGCGCAACCGGCGGCGCTCGTACGTCGATCTCGTCGAGCGCGAGGCGAGGACGTAGCTGTCGCCGTGCGGAACTATCTGCACCGACTGATCGACCGAGCAACCGGCGACCGGGCCGCCGCGCCCCAGCGCGTGCTGCAGCCGCAGATCGCGCCGCGCCGCGAAGCCGGCGATGAGGATCCATTCGAGGCGAAGGGCGTCCGCGAGGCGACGCGCCCGGCAGCGGATCGCACCGCGCCAGCGGACACACCGCTCGCGCCGCTCGCGCCGCGTTGCGACGTTCGCGATCCGTTCGCCGCGCCGGCGAACCCGCGGGCGATGCCGGCGCCGCGCGTCGAGCCCACGACGCCCGCGTCGAGCGCGCCGCGCGCCGCGCGCGCAGCCGGGCCGGCGCCGTCCGCGCCGCGCACCGAAGATCGCGATAGCCTCGTGCCGCCCGCGCCGCGCACCGGCGATCGCGCCACGCGTTCCGAGACGCCGCTCGTGCCGCCCGCGCCGCGCGCCGATGATCGCGCGCCGCGTGCCGCGCCGACCCCGCTCGCGCCGACGCCGCCCGCGCTGATGCCGCGGCTCGAGCCGCCGACGCCGCCCGCGCTGGCGCCGCGCCTCGCGCCGCCGACGCCGCCCGCGCTGGCGCCGCGCCTCGCGCCGCCGGCACCGCCCGCACCGGCGCCGCCGCGCCCGCCGTCCATGCTGCAACCGCACACCGCATCCGAGCGCCCACCGCTGCCTCCGCCGCCGCCGCTCCTGTCGATCGGCCGCGTCGTCGTCGAGGTCGTGCCCGCAGCGCCGGCGCCGGCCGCGCCCGCGCCGATCATCGTGCGCCGCGCCGCACCTGCGGCCGCACCCGCGCAGTCGACCATCCTGCACCGCGGCTTCGGGCTGGGGCAGAGCTGAGGACGGCGGATGGCGCTGCTCGATCTCTCGCTGCCCACCCGGTCGCTGGTGCGCCTCGTCGACGAGTTCGTCAAGGTCTCGCCGGTCAAGCCGTCGCAGCCGGTCAACGTCACCAGCCTGCCTCCCGACAAGCTGCAGGAGGCCGACAACTCGATCGGCATCTACCTGTATCACGTCGTCGAGGAAGCCGCGTACAAGAACCTGACCTGGTCCAGGCGTCCCACCGACGATCCGCGGTTCGTGCCGCTCGGCGTCAACCTGCACTACATCGTCAGCGCACACAGCAGCATGCAGGAGCCGCACGGCGCGTATCGCGAGCAGCTCCTGATGGGCATGGTGTTGAAGGCGATGCACGATCACCCGATCATCGACGACTTCACCGAGATCGCAGGCCACAAGATCCTCGATCCGAGCCTGATCGGTGACGAGAACACCCTGAAGCTCGCGCTGCGCCACGTGCCGGTCAACGAGGCGGTGAGCTACTGGACCGCCGGATCGCAGCCGCTGCGGCTGTCGGCGTACTACGAGGTCTCGGTGATCCTGATCGAGCCCGACGAGCCGTCCACCGCTGTCAGCCGCGTGCTGACCACCGGCATCGAGACTTTCATCGGTGGGCTGCCCCGCCTGTCGACGAGCCGCAGCACGGTGACGTTCACGATCCCGGGCGAGACCAGCGCGCGCTCGGTCGAGGTCCAGCCCGCGCAGGTCGCGATCGGCCAGGAGATGACGCTGATCGGCAGCGGCCTCGGTGGAGGCGCGATCGAGCTCCGCGTGCGCGGACCCGGCTGGGCCGACGACGTGCCGGTCGGTCCGACCTGGGGCGTGAACGGCGCCGGTGATCTTGTCTACGCGACCGTGCAGAGCTTGATCGACACCCGGCCCACGCTGCCCGGATCGTATACCGCGTCGATCGCGATCACGCGCATCGACCAGCTCCCCGGCGGCCAGACCCACACCACGGTGGTGCCGTCGAACGAGACGCCGTTCCAGATCGTCCCGGCGGTGACGACGGTCGGCGCGGTCAGCGCGACTGGCGAGTTCAGCGTGACCGGCGGCCTGTTCGCGGACCCTTCGCTGCCGACCGACCACGTGCGCTGCTCGATCGCCGATGTCGTGCTGGTCCAGCACGCTGCGCCGCTGTCGCCGGGGCAGTTCCGTGTCGTCTCGGAGACCCAGATCGACATGTGCCTGCCGGGCGGTGCGGTGTCGGGCACCGATCTGCCGTTCCGCATCATCATCAACGGCGCCGAGTCGGCGCCGCAGTGGGTGCACATCCCGTGATCGATCGCGAGCTGCAGACGATCGCGGCGCGCGTGCGACTCGTGCTGTACCAGCAGATCGCGTGGGCCGAGACCTGCGCAAGCGGCGACGGCGCGCGCTGGCGCGACCGCTGGATCGAGCGCGACGAGTGGCGCGCGTGGAGCGCATCCGACGAGCGCGGCCGCGAGCTCGCCGAGGCGCGCGCGCGGATCGAGGCCGGCCTGTCCGAGGTCACGCCGCGGCTGAAGCGGCTCGCCGAGATGTTCGGGCTCGATGCACGCGAGGTCGACGTCGTCGAGGCGGCGCTGGCCGCGGCGATCTCGCCCGAGCTCGCCGGCGCGTTCGTCGCCGCGTGCGGGCGCGCGCTGCCAACCGAGTCGCTGATCGCGTCGATCTTCGATCACGGTGTGCGCCGCGTGGTCACGCCCGAGTCACCCCTCGCGCGGTGGGAGCTGGTCCGCCGCATCGAGCTCGGGCCAGGCGAGCCCGACGGCTTCGCGCTCGATCCCGCGATCGTCGACTGGTTCACCGGCGCGTACGCAATC
>VBLP01000591.1 GCA_005887925.1 Deltaproteobacteria bacterium
CATCGCGTCGCGCGCCTGGGCGAGCCCGAACAGCAGCTTGCCCTTCTTGTACACGGCGCTCTCGGAGCTGTTGATGGACTTGGGCGGCTCGCTGCCATCGGGACCCGGCGCCGCGGCGCCGACCAGGCGCGCCGAGAACCCCGCGATCTCACCGCCGGGGACGATCACCGGGCAGACCAGGCGATCGCGGTTGCGGTCGTAGTGGCCGCCGCGCTGCCGCAGCGCGATCAGCCCCATCCGCACCGCCAGCTCGAGATCGGCGCGCTTGGTCCTGAGGTGATCGGCCAGCGCGGTCCAGTCCTGCGGGGCGTAGCCGAGCTGGAAGCGCTCGGC
>VBLP01000592.1 GCA_005887925.1 Deltaproteobacteria bacterium
CACGTCGCCGTGCTTCTGGCAGCCGAAGCAGTGGAAGAACTGCTTGGCGGGGACGACGTTGAACGATGGGGTCTTCTCACCGTGAAACGGACACAGCCCCTTCCAGCTCGTGCCCGCTCTCTTGAGCGGCACGTGCTGCTGGATCACGGCGACGATGTCCGCCGCGTCGCGGATCTGGGCGATCACGTCGTCCGGAATCATGGAAAAGGTCCGGCGCCCGCGGCCCGACCCCGGTGGACGCACATCTGCCAACCATGACCGATTCGCGCGGCGAACGGTAGGACCGGTGCGCCGGGCCTGCGAAAAATCACCGGTGGGTCGCGGGTGCCTCCGCGCCGGGTGCCGGGACACGCGGTCGGGCGCTGTCGACGAGCGCGTACAGCATCAGCACGAGGGTCAAGGCAATCCACAGGCCGAGCAGGGCCTGGATCGCGCGGGTGGTGCCGGCCGCCACCTTCGGTCCGTGATCCTCGTGGCCGAGGTCGTGTCGGTGCTTGCGACGCGGCGTTCCAGGGTGCTCGCCCTCGTCGGTTGCGGTCATCGCGCGGACACTGCCAAAGCCGGCAGACCCGGTCAAGGGGCAGCCGATCTCACCGGCTGGCGTCGCGCATCAGCCGCGCGAACGCGGCGCCGGCCGCGGCCGCGATCGGCTCGGCGCATGCAATCGGTGCATTCTCGGCCGTGGCGATCGCGATCACACACATCACCTGATCGGCGATCGAGATCGGGACGACGACCAGATCGCCGTCGTCCCGGCCGAGCGAGGCCAGCAGCAGCTCGTCGAGCGGCTCGATCTGAGCGGTCGAGCCGCGCAGGGTGACGTTGAGCTCGACGGCGCGCGGCACCAGGCCGCCGCTGTCCATCGGGACGGCGATCTCGCCGAGCCCGGCGCCGGCGCGCTGGAAGCCCTTCCAGCCGATCGCGGTCGCGCCGCGGATCACCAGCAGGATCGCCGCGTCGCACGCGGGCGCGAAGCGGTCGAGCGTGTCGATCACCAGGTCGGCGACGCGATCGCGGCTGGTGCTGCGGCGGATCGCGCGGGTCGCCTCGCCGAGCGTGGCGCCGGCCATGACCCGCGGCGCCGAGCCGACCGCGACCTTGCGGATCGCGATCCGGGCGAGCAGCGCCTGGGCCTCCGGATCGGACGCCGGCGCGTCGGCGATCGTGCGGACGTAGTGGCGGCGCTCGCGTCCGCTGGCCTCGTCGACGATCGGGCCGCCGGGGATCGCGAGATAATCCTCGATCACCGCGTGCCGCGACAGGTCGTCGAGGTCCTCGGTGGATGTGGTCGGCGCGACCACCTCGATCGGGATCAGGTCGTCGTCGGTCGGCTCCGTCTCGTCGAAGTCCGCCGCGGGCGCCGGCACGGCGGCGGGCTCGCTCGCGTCGCGCGCCTCGCGCGCGTCACGCACATCCGGCGGGCGGTACACCGCCATCTCGCGCGTCGAGGTCGGCAGGCTCGGCGCGTCGGGCTCGGACTCGGGCAAGACGGACAGGACCGGAAACGCCGGGAACGGCGGGACGCTCTTGCCGCGCGCCCGCAGGAACCGCGCGGTGCGCCGGATCCGATAGACCCGCTCGAGCTGGTAGCGGATCCGCAGCTCGGCGGCGATCGCGGGCACCAGCCGGGGGACCTCGACGCCGATCTCGCCGGCGATCACCGCGAGCTGGCGGCGCGACAGCGGCCCGAGCGACGCGATCACGACGTGGCGCTCGGGGCCCATCCTGAGCAGCGGCAGACACGAGAATCGCTCGGCGATGTCGGCCGACAGCAGGCGCTGCAGCGCGGGGTCGGCCTTCTCGAAGTGGCGGGCCAGCGCCGCGGGCATGCCTTGCTGGCGGCCGAGCATCGCCGACAGCGGATCGAGCTCGAGGTAGTGCAGCTCGACGAGGTTGGTGCCGAGCCGGCCGCCCCACAGGACCTGGGCCCGCAGCGCCTGCTCGACCTGCTCGGGGGTGAGCAGGCCGGCTGCCACGAGGAGCTCACCCAGCCGGGGCATCTCGCGGCACTGTATCAGGCGGCCAGGCGGCGCGGCGGATCGGCGGACCGCGCGCAGCGCCGCGGTATCTACTCAGGCGATCGTGATGTCCTTCGACAGGTACACATCTTGTATCGCGTGGAGCAGCTCGACGCCCTCCTTGAACGGCTTCTGGAACGCCTTGCGCCCCGCGATCAGCCCCATGCCGCCGGCGCGCTTGTTGATCACCGCGGTCATCACGGCATCGCGCAGATCGTTCTCTCCCGAGGCGCCGCCGCTGTTGATCAGGCCGACGCGGCCCATGTAGCAGTTGGCGACCTGGTAGCGCGTGAGGTCGATCGGGTTATCGGTGGTCAGCTCCGAGTACACCTTCTTGTTGGTCTTGCCGAAGCCCTTGAGCGCCGGATCGTTGAAGCCGCCGTTCAGCTCGGGGAGCTTCTGCTTGATGATGTCGGCCTGGATCGTGACGCCGAGGTGGTTGGCCTGACCGGTGAGGTCGGCCGACAGGCTGTGATCGCCCTGCGCGGTCTTGAACGCGTTGTTGCGCACGTAGCACCACAGCACCGTGAACATGCCGAGGCGATGTGCCTCGGCGAACGCGAGCGAGATCTCGTGGAGCTGGCGGCGCGATTCCGGAGCGCCCCAGTACACGGTGGCGCCCACGGCCACAGCTCCCATGTCGAAGCACTGGCGGACATCGCCGAACAGCGTCTGATCGAACGTGTTGGGATACGACATCAGCTCGTTGTGGTTGATCTTCACGATGAACGGGATCCTGTGCGCTGACTTGCGCGCCAGGCTGCCGAGCACGCCGTAGGTCAAAGCCACCGCGCTGCAGCCGCCCGCGATCGCGAGCCGTACGATGTTCTCGGGATCGAACATCGCCGGGTTGGGCGCGAACGACGCCCCTGCCGAGTGCTCGATGCCCTGATGACCTGGGCCAGCGCGCCGAGCACGCGCGGCGTCCGGTCGGTCTGGGAGACCACGTCGTCGACGTAGGTCGGCGACGGCAGGATCAGCGAGCTGGCGGCGATGGTCCGGCAGTGATGGTCGAGCAGTGCGGCCTGCTCGCCGAGCAGCTCGCGGATCTGGCGGATGTCCATGGCCAGTGTATCGCGCGCTCGCACGATCCGCGCAAGCCAATCTCTGCAATTTCTGCATAATTACCGTGAGTTGGTCTGCCCATCTACGGTCGATCGGCGTGCGCCGACGGCACACGGAGGTGCCGGGGATCGAGTACCGTCAGGGCAGCGGTGACGTCGGAGTCCAACCAGCGGTCCGGGCCCGCGTCCAGTGATGCCGCGGGCCAGCGTGCGTGGCGCGACGCCGCGGTCGCGTTCGCGGTCGTCGCCGTGCTGGTCACGGGGCTGGTCCGGATCAACCTGACGTGGCCGCTGGTGGGTCACGTCGGCTCGGCGCTGGTGTCGGTGCTGTTCCTCTACGCGCCGCTCTACATCGCGGGACGGCGGAACGAGGATCTCCGCGACTACGGCTTCCGCGCGGACCCGCTCGGCCGGAGCCTGGTGATCGCAGGCGTGGCGATCGCGGTGATCATCCCGCTGTTCGCGCTCGCGTTCTTCGCGTTCTACGAGGTCGCGTGCCACTCCGCGGTGCTGTCGCACCTCGCGCCGCACCGGATGTGCAGCCACTACGCGGGGCTCGCGGGGTGGCACTGGCCGCGGCTCACCCTGTTCGAGGCCAACCCGCCGCCGGCCGGCACGCTGAGCCTCGAGTGGTGCGCGGTGCAGTGGATCGTCGTCGGGCTGCCCGAGGAGCTGTTCTTCCGCGGCTTCCTGCTCGACCGGCTCGAGCGGCGGTTCCCGCCGCGCCGGCGCATCCTCGGCGGTGGCGTCGGCGTGGCGCTCGTGCTGTCGGCGGTCGCGTTCGCGGTGATCCACCTGCCCAGGGAGGGCGACCCGCGCGCGCTCGCGACGTTCTTTCCCGGCCTCGTGTTCGGCTGGATGCGATCGGCGACCGGGTCGATCGTCGCGTCGACCGTGACGCACGGCGGCTCCAACATCCTGGCGCGCGTGCTAGAGCAGGCGGTGACGCGATGACCGTGACGGTGGCAGCGCACGAGCCGCGCCAGGCGGCGTTCTTCGACATGGACAACACGCTGCTCCGCGTCGAGACCGGCATGAGCTGGGTCCGCTTCCTGTACCGGCGCGGCGAGCTGCCCCCCAGGATGCTGGCCAAGGCGATGTACTGGCAGGCGCTCTACAAGCTCGCCGTGCTCGACATGGATGCGGTGTTCACCCGGCTCGTCGAGGATCTGCGCGGCGACTCCGAGGCCGAGATGATCGCCAAGTGCGAGATCTGGTACCGCGACCACGTCGCGCCCCAGGTCGCGCCGGCCGCGCTCGTCGCGATCGAGCACCACCGCCGCGCGGGCCACCTGATCGTCCTGGCCACCGGCTCGACCCAGTACGCGGCGCGCCCCGTGGCCCAGGGCGTCGGCATCGAGCACATCCTGTCCTCCGAGCTCGAGGTCGAGGCCGGCGTGTTCACCGGGCGGCCGGCGGCGTTCTGCTTCGGCCACCACAAGGTCACGCTCGCCGAGCGCTGGGCCGCGCGCCACGGCGTCGAGCTGTCCGCGAGCTACTTCTACAGCGACAGCTACAACGACCTGCCGATGCTCGAGCGCGTCGGCACCGCGATCGCGGTCAACCCCGATGCCCGGCTGCTCCGCCATGCGCGCCGCCGCGGCTGGGCCACGCCGCGCTGGGCCTGAGCGATCGCCGCGGCCGCCGGCGCACCGGTCACGCGCTCTGGTAGCCGAGCGCGCCCGCCGGGATGTCGAGCGCGTCGAGGATCGTGGCCGGCGACGTCGCGCCCAGCACATCGTCGATCCGGCGATAGCCCGGGTTGGTCCCGGGCCGGTTGTCCCAGCGCACCGGCGGCGTGAGGCCGCGGAACACCGTCACGCTGAACCAGCCGGTCTGCGCGCTGTACATCACGTCGTAGACCGGGCCGGGGAGCTCGGCGGCGTAGTCGATCACCAGGTCGCCGGGCCGGCCGGTGACCAGCGTTCCGAGCTTGTTCGCGCGCAGCGTGATGAGGTCGCTGCTGCCGACCGCAGCGACCTCGTCGGGGACAGCGCCGACCACGACGCACGCCGTCCGCGTGGCGGGAAGCTGCTCCGAGCTCGTCATGCAACAACCATGGCTCCGGGCCTGCGACGCCGCAACGCCTCGATGGAGTCGCAAGTCCCCGATCAACGCTTGTGGCGTTCACGCCACCACGTCGCGAAGTCCCGCCGGCCATGGACGAAGGCGACGATCGCGACGCGATCTTCGTGGACCTCGTACATGACGCGATAGTCCCCGGACGAAGATCTCTCGCGTTCGCCAGTCGCCCAGCTCGGGTACCCAGCGGCCGCGTTCGCTGAAGGTCGCGAGCGACGCGGCGGCGGTCATGACCTCCTCGTACAGATCCCGTTCGACACCGGGAACTCGAGTGGCGACATCTTCGAGGACGTGGATCAGGTCCTCGAGCGCCGTGATCGCCCAGATCACTGGTCTGGGTTCTTGCCCCATCGCCGCCCGAGCTCCACCGCGACATCTTCGTGTCGACGTACCCGCTCCGCCGCCACGTCCGCCCGGCCGCGCGCGACCGTGTCGAGGACATGGAGCCGGTACTGCACTTCCTCGAGCGTGCAGTCATCCGGCAGCTCGTCGAGGAGCTGGCGCACGAGCTGCTTGGTCGGGACCGCCGCCACGGACGAAGCATAGCACGCGCGGTGGGGCTGACAGCGGGTAGCGGGCTCGACTCGTGCGCGCGGTTGTGTATGCTCCGAGCGCATGGCGGCTCGCGCCCCTGGAGGTCTCGCGGCGATCCCGGCCGTGCGCCGGTTGATCGAGCTCGCGCTCGACGAGGATCTCGGGCGCGTTTTCCTGTCGATTGCGCGACGCTACCTCGCGCGCGGTGTTCGGCGGTGCGCGCGGCGCGCGCGCGGGTGGGCCGGACGTGGTCGCCGACATGGTGGCGCGCGAGCCGATCGTCGCGTTCGGGGTCGAGATCGCGGCCGCGGTGTTCGCGATGGTCGAGCCGGCCAGCGAGTTCGAGCTGCGGTGTCCGGAAGGGGCGCACGTCGATCGCGGCGCGGTGCTCGCCGCGGTGCGCGGCCCGGCGCACGGCGTGCTCGCGGCCGAGCGGACCGCGCTCAACTTCGTGCAGCGGCTGTCGGGCGTGGCGACCCTGGCGCGGCGCTACGCGGCTGCGGTCGCCGGGACGGCCGCGCGCGTGGTCGACACCCGCAAGACGACGCCGGGGTTTCGCGCGCTCGAGAAGGCGGCGGTCGCGGCGG
>VBLP01000593.1 GCA_005887925.1 Deltaproteobacteria bacterium
CGCCAATCATATCGAGAAGGGCCTCGGCCTCAAGGGCGGCGAGATCATGGAGCACGGCTTCTCGTTCGTCGCGCCCAAGAAGGATCAGCCGTGGTTCCTCTACCTCGGCCTGATCGACACCCACGTGACCTGGCGCGCCAAGCAGCCCTGGCTCGACCGCTACGACGGTGGCTACAAGGGCCGGTTCGCGGCCGAGTTCGGCGACGATGGCCCGACCGGGTTCGCCAAGGATCTCAACGAGCACGAGAAGGACCACATCCGCGCGCTGTACGACTCCAACGTCAGCTACCAGGACGACCTGCTCGGCCAGATGGTCGAGCGGCTCAAGGGCTGGGGCGTGTGGGACCAGACGATGCTGGTCATCACGGCCGACCACGGTGACGAGCTGTGGGAGGATGGCCGCGTCGGTCACGGCGGCTCGGAGCGCGAGATCCTGATCCACGTGCCGCTGCTCGTGCGCTACCCGGCGCTGTTCCCGGCCGCGCGGATCACCGAGGGCACCGAGGGTATCGACATCATGCCGACGGTCGCCGACGCGCTCGGCATCCCGGCCGACCCCGAGTGGCAGGGCATGTCGCTGGTCGGGCTGGCCAACGGCACCGGCGGCTATCCGCTGCTGTCGGTGGTGTCGCAGTACGAGAATGCGCACGGCGGCCGGATCGGCCACTGGAAGCTCAAGCTGATCGGCACCCAGACCCCCAGGCTCTACGACCTCGCGCGCGATCCCGGCGAGCGCGACGACGTCTGGGGCAAGCCGTCGGACGTCGAGTGGAAGAAGGCGCAGTGGGGCAATGCGGCGGCGGTGACCAGTCGGTTCGCCGCCGACCTCGGCGAGTAGTGCCCCGCGATCTGCATCCCACCGACGGCGCGCGCTACCTGCTCGAGCGCGACGGCGAGCCGGCAGCCGGTGGCGCCCGCGCCCGCTACCGCGCGGTGATCTACACGCGCGACGCCGAGTTCGCCGCCGCCGCGGAGCTCGGCGACGACGGCAGCGTCGCGCTCGGGCCGACCGGCGCGCCCGACGAGCTCCACGCACGGCTCGTCGCCCTGGCCCGGCTGATCGCGCGCGACGCGGCGCGGCTGCGCGACGACGGCATGCCGCCGTGGCCGCAGCGCGTCCTGCGCTGGCGCCGGTAGCTATCCGGCCACCACCGGCAGCGCGACGACCAGCTCGGTGCCGCCGCCGCGGCGCTCGCTGTGCGCCAGCTCGCCGCCGTTCTTGGCCGCGATCGCGTGGACCGCGTGGAGATCGAAGTGGTCGCCGGCGGGCTCGACCCGCGCGCCGCAGACGATCTCGAGCCACGGCTTGCCGTCGATCACGCGCTCGCGGACGTATAGCTCGATCGGGCCGGGCTCGGCGGCCTCGGCCTCGGCCCGGGGGCTGGCGCCGTCGAGGGTGAGCCCGTAGATCAGGTGCTCGAGCTCCTCGGCCGAGCACCGGGTCGCGAGCTCGGGCGGCACCGCGAGGTGGAGATCGACCGCGATCGTCGAGGCGGCGCGCACGGTCTCGACCGCGGCCGTGATCGCGGCGCCGACGTGCGCCCCCGGGACGATGATCTCCTCGGGTCGCGCCACCGCCATCAGCTCGGTGAGCTGGTGCTGGGCGTCCTTCGCTGCCTTCTGGAGGTCGGCGATGAACTCGCCGGCGTCGGTGTTGCATCGCCGCAACAGCTCGTGCGACGCGAGCTGGACGATCTGGATCAGGTTGAGCAGGTCGTGGGTCTTGCCGGCGACGAACCGGGCGGCAACCTGGGTCTGGACCGCGCGCGCGAGCTCCCACTCGAACCGGCGCTGGCGTTCGACGAGCGCGAGGCGTTCGTTAGTCTTCGTCATCTTCGTAGTACTCGACCGGCTCGTAGCGTAGCTCCCGGCTCGCCGGGCACAGCTCGCGATAGCTGCACCGATCGCACCACGACCCCGGATTGGGCCGCGGCCCGTCGTCGATCGCCAGCGCCGCTGCCTCGATGTTGTCGAACAGGTCGGGAACGAGGCGATCGATCACCATCTCGGGCGGCGCGGGCGGGCTCCACTCGACGGCGCGCTCGGCGATCCAGTGCAGGCCGAGCCAGAACGTGCGGACGTGGCGAAACGCTGCGGCCGCCAGCACCGCGTAGCCCTCGAGCTGATCGGCGATCGACGTCCCCGGGATGCGGTGGCCGGTCTTGTGGTCGACCAGGGCGATCGCGTCGTCCTCGAACAGGAACCCCAGATCGATCACGCCGCGGTAGTACGCGTCGCCGCTGTAGAACTGGGTCGACGACAGGTCCTCGCGCACGGCGAGCGAGTACTCGACGAGCTGGCGCGCGACCCGGCGGCGCCGGCGAAACTGGCCGATCCGGGTCGTGAACGCGGGAATGCCGGCCGCGAGCGCGTCGAACCGCAGCTGCTCGATCTCGCCGGGCAGCTCGGCGCGGACAGCGGCGGTCGCCTCGCCGAGCGGCGTCCCCATCAGGGTCTGCTCGAGCGCCTTGTGGATCGCCTTGCCGATCCGGGTCTCCGGCATGACCTCGGGCTCGGGTAGCTTCTGGACGTACTTGAAGTCCGACCACGGGGCGTGAATGAGCGCGCGCGTCGACGGCAACGTTGGAACAGCGTATCCCAAAAACCGGCGCTTCGGCCTTCGCCGGCTCGCCGAGCCTGTGCGCCGTGGCCCGGCGGCGGCGATCCGGGCGCGCGAGGTGATGCAGTCGCGCGTCACCCGCGCAGCGAACTGTGCTCCGGCGGACCAGCATGACGCCGGATGACACGGATCGTCGTCGGGCGCCGCGCCGGGGCCGCAGCGCGGGTGTGCGACCGCATGGTCGGTCGCGCCGGGAGGCAGCAAAATCCCGGATCGGGCAGCGATAGCTTCGCGTCGCGTTCGGTTCAGAAAAAAAAGGGATGTCAAGACTGGTTCCGGAGGCTCGCGGCGCTAGGATGGCCCCCGTCTCGACGCTCCAAATGCAAACGGCTTTTCTCGAGGGAGGCACGACGGTCATGAGTACGCTTGCTGTGGTGGAAGAGATCCTGCGCGAGACAGCAGTACCGATGTCGGTCCGCGAGATCGTGGAGCGCGCCGGTGCGCGCCTTCCGAGCAAGTTGAAGACTCCAGATACTGTCGTTGCTCGCGACCTGTCGATGGACAGCAAGAAGAAGGGCGATACGTCGCTGT
Source organism: Deltaproteobacteria bacterium (assembly GCA_005887925.1). GTDB lineage: Bacteria > Myxococcota_A > Polyangia > Haliangiales > Haliangiaceae > JABFXX01. The sequence goes on from VBLP01000593.1 coordinate 3,152, forward strand.
TCGCCCGCACGTCGCCCGGCCGGTACACGCTGCGCACGCTCGCGGGTGTCCTGGGCGACAGCGCTGTGCTGCGCTCCGCGTCATCGCCATCGATGACCGCGCTGCCGCAGCGCAAGCCGGCTGCTGCTGCTCCTCCGCCGGCTCGCGCACGCGACAGCGACGTGCAGGGCGGCGGCTTCGCCGGCTAGCGGTCGTGATCCGTCGCGCTGAGGTCGCGGACCATCCGTGGATCATCGCGATCGGCGCCGAGGCGTATCGCGACCTCGGTGACTACACGCGGATCTTGCCATCGTGGCTCGAGCAGCCCGGCGTCCTGGCCTGGATCGATCACGATCTACAGGGCCGCGGCCGCGGGTTCGCGATGCTCGGGTTCTACATGGAAGGCGGAAGCCCCAGCGCGGAGGTCGTCGCCGACCTGCTCGCGCTCGCGGTGCTGCCGGCGTTCCAGCGCCGCGGCATCGGCTCCAAGCTCCTCGCCCACGTCCCAACATCGCCGCGCAGCGGCTCTACGCCCGCGCCGGCTTCCGCGTCGTCGATGGCTCGGCGAGCTACGACCGCGGCCAGCGCGCGCTCAGGATGGTGCGGCCGCTGATGTAGCGCCGGCTGCCGGCGGCGGCTGCTGCCCGCTGCCTACCTACTACCTAGAAGATGATCGCGCCGCAGGAGAACGTCGCGTCGACCGTCGGGTTGTTGGCGGCCTTGAGCATCGTGCAGGCGTTGCCCAGGATGTGGAGCGTGACGCCGTCGCGATCGACGTTCCAGTCGGTGCCGAACGTCAGCGGCCTGCCGTCGAGCGTGACCGAGCCGTTCATCGCCTGATCGGGGTTGATCTGGCCGCTGAGCTTCAGGTCGCACGACAGGACGCCGCCGACGATGTCATTGAACGCCTGGGTCAGCTGCGTGGGATCGGTGGCGACGTAGAACTTGGCCTTGCCGGTGACGGGATCGAGGCCGGCGCCCGCGTTGGCCATCTGCTGCGGATGGTCGCCGGCCGCGTCGTTGCCGACGAACAGGAAGAACAGCTTGATGCCCGCGGCGTAGGCGCGCTGGGCGGCCTGGACGCTGGTCAGGTTGGCGGCCGCCTGCTCGGTGGCGTTGGCCGGGTTCGGGTTCTGGCAGGTGTCCGGCAGGCCGTCGGTGGCGAGCAGGATGATCGGCGGCGATCCCTGCATCGCGGGGCGCGCGGCGAAGTCGGCGACCACGGCGTCGATCGAGGGGGCCGTCGGCGTGTCCTGGATCGGGTTGACCTGCAGCAGGCTCTGGACCGCGTTGAAGTTATTGAGGGCGCGCGCCGGCGTGGACGCCAGCAGCGGACACGGCGGCTGGTTGACGTTGTTCGACGACCGGGCGCTGTACAAGGTCGCGCCGAACACGACCTTGCTCGCCAGGTTCTTGACCACGCCGCTGGTCGGGTCGATCAGCGCATTGCGCAGCGCCTGCCACCGGGTGGTGCCGCCGTAGGGATCGTTCATCGAGCCGCTCTGGTCGAGCAGCAGCTGCACGGTCGGCGTGGTCTTGGTCGCGGTGAAGTGCGCCGACGGGCACGCGTCGATGTCCCCGTTGCTGCCCTTGCCGCTGCCATCGGGAACGCAGTAGCCGTCCGCGGTGCAGCTGTAGCCGCCGCCGCACTGGCCGCCGCCGAGCGTGCAGACCGTGTCGCACTTGCCATCGGCGGAACAGTGGTATCCGGGTGTGCAGGCGTTGGTGGCCCCGGGTGCCGGATCGCAGGGCGTGTTGCATCCGGCCGGGGGTGGCACCTGGTTCGCGCACAGGCTCGGGAAGGTCTTGTTCCCGCAAGCCGTTGCGAGCAAGACGAGGCCAACTAGGAGGACGCGCGTCATGGC
>VBLP01000113.1:0-10364 GCA_005887925.1 Deltaproteobacteria bacterium
GCGCATCTATGGCATTGGGTGCGAGCTAGCTGTCCTGTGTGTCTCGGCGACCTACGGGAGCAAAGCGTGGACGAGGCTCGAGCACGAAGCCATCCGCGCGCGGCTCATGCAAGCGCGCGCCGAAAAGGATCCGCGACAGCGAGATCGAGTCTTTCCGATCCGCGTCGGCGACGGCAACGTCGACGGGATTCCATTCAACGCGATCGTCCCGGACGTGCGCGGACGGACGCCGGAACAGGTCGCCGAGCTCATCGAGGCTCGGTTGCGCCTGGTCATGGAAGCAGTAGGACCAGGCGCAGTGGATGCCGGCATCGCGCCGGTTGGCACGTCGCCGGGATCGGCTGCCGCCGGCGCCGCGTCAGCGGGCCGGCCGATGGCGCGCAACGTTGCACCGCCGACGTCGGCCTATCTCAACGCGGAAGTCCAGGCGCTGGAGCTGACCTCACTGCCCAGCAAGTTCGCGGACTGCCAGGAGCGCGACCCTGAGAAAAGCGAGATCTCCGTCGTCGAGGGCGAGAGCGCCGGGAACTCGGCCAAGCAGCGCCGCAGCCGGCAGTTCCAGGCGCAGCGGCCCGTCACGCAGCGGCGGGACAACAGCAGGACACCGCCGCTCGCGCGATCCCAGATGCTGCGAATCGGCATGGTCGCGGCCGTCATCGCGCTGATGGTGATCGCCCCGCTAGCAGTCGCCGCGATCGTCTGGCTCCGCGATGTCGGTCGCAGGAACGGCACGGAGCAGGTCCCACCATCGCTCGTACCGAGCCCGGCTCGACCGAGCACGGACGTCGGCAAGCCCACGCTAGCACCGGTCAGGCAGGACGAAGCGCCCGCGTTGCTGACGAAGAATGCGAAGGACGCACATGACGGTGGCGCTCCGGTCCGTGCGTCGGGGCATCCGCGCGTCCAGAAGCTGGCGCCTGAGAGCCGTGTGCCTCATCGCAGCGCACCGGAGGAGCGCGCGCCGAGCCGATTCCGGCAGCCGCCGGCGATCGAGGAACCGCGCTACGCACTCGCTGCGAGGGGGCCGGCAACCGCTTCTGAACTATCCGCCGACGAGATCGGCAAGCGACAGGTGCGGCGCGCCGTGCTCAACAACGTTGACTTGCTGCGGCGATGCTACGAGGACCAGCTCCGGATCAATCCGCACCTTGAAGGGAAGGTCCAGGTGAGTTTTGTCATCTCGGGGAAAGGCCGTGTCGTGTCTTCGAGCGCTACGGGCCTAGGCGATGCGGTCAACTACTGCGTCGCAGGGGAGATTGCAAGCATATCGTTCTCCCCGTCGCCCGACGGTAGCGGCGTAGTAGTGAACTACCCACTGTTCTTTCGGCTCGCACAACTGCCGAGCGAAGCACGCAAGTCGCCGATGTTGGAACTCGGTGCGCCCACCGTGCTGCAGCCGCGGATCAAACGCCCCGGTACTTAATCCGCGTCGGGGCCGGCTGAGGTCACCACCATGCCGAGTCGGGCCACGCTGCAGTCGGCCGGCGCAGCAGCGAGGACGGCGTGAGCAACGACCCGAGACGCGCGCAGCTGCGCTGTGCCGGCAGATTGCCGGAGCCCTTGGGGCCGCACACGGCAAGGGCATCGTCCCATCGCGATCTCAAGCCCGGCAACAGGCGCTCGACCTCGGCCGCCGCAGCGAGCGCCGCGCTAGCTCGCCGACCTGGCGCTCCACGGCGTTGGCGGCGGCCCGCCTCTGCTGACGAACAGAACCTGCCGGGGCGGCATCGTCGCCTCCGCCGGGCACGCTCACCGTGGCGCGATCGTCCATCCTGAACAACACCGGGGCGGCATCTCCGTCAAGGCTGCGATGGCGGTCAGCTGGCCGGGCGAGCGAGCGCACACAGTCGGACATTGACGGGGCAATTTCGGATGACCATCTTTGCCGAACGCGCCAAGAACGGCGCCGCGAGGAATGAACCATGGGCAAATGAGCCATGGGCAAAGGTGGATCGAGTGGTGGCCGTGGAGGCCGGTGGCGGCAAGGGCAGCAGAGGGGGATTCGCAGGATGGCCGAGCACGACAGGTAATCCGTCGGGCGGCGGCCGAGCTAACGCACCCCGTCCTGTGCCAGATATCGATCGCGGCGGAACGCGTTGAAACCAAACTTCCTGAAACGCGCGGACCGAATCGCGGCCTGGCGGGTTCGATCGGAATCCATGGCACTGGTCGCGCGGGATCCTGGCGCCCGGCGGTGCCTCGCCGATCGTCCTACCCCGGTCATCGGCGACGTGCACGATCATCGCGTGTGCTTTGGTTTACGCCGCGGGGCGGTAGTAGTAGCTCAAGAGGTCGCCGAGGCGCGCGCGACGCGCGATCGGTGCAGCGGGATCGGCGTTCTCATCGGCCGGCGCGGCCGCCGGCACGCCCGTCACCTGGAGACGATCATCGACAAGCGCGAGCCGGCGATCGTGAACCGCGCGAGACGTACGGCACCAATCACCCAGCATGACAGCCATTTCGACCTGTTCTCGATCGCGTCCGACGCGATCGAGGCGCCGCGTTCTGGGAGGATCGTCTCCAGCCTCACCTGCTCGCGATGGAGCGCGCCGGCCTGGGCGGCGCCAGGCTCTACGTCGGGCGAGTGGTGCCACCAACCCGACCGCCCGCGCGAGCCGGAGTAGCGCTCCCCGGATCACCAGCGAGCCACCTGACGCGCTACAACGTGATGGTCGTCAGCTTGAAAAACTTCTTTCCTCCATTGGTCAGTTCGTAGGCGATGTATTCGCAGCGGAGTTCGTCGTCGACCTTGACGACAACAAACACCGCCGTCTGAAGTGAGTCTGTCGCATCGTCCTCCTCATCCTCGTCATTAGTGCCGTCGCCATCTTCGCCGATGCTCATTGACACATCGCGATTCTTAAAATGAATCTTGATGGTGAGATAGTTGAACTTATGGCGAACATCCTTCTGGGAAGCCGAACTCAATCTGAGCAGCGTACTTCGGCGCCCGGCCTGCTGTGAACGACTCGTAGTAACCCTCGCTCCCAAGTGACCCTTGTAATGTTTGATTTCACTGATCCAGTCAATAGCTGCCGACGTTAGACCGCGTCCAAGCTTCGGCTTGTTCTCGTTGACATATTTAAGAATACGCGCCTCGGACCTGATTAGTAGCGCATGGAGCGTCCCATCGTGTTGCTCCGTTTTTGTGAACGGCCAGGTATTCATGGAAGACCAAATTGATAGATCTATGATACGTCGATCGTCCGGCCGCGGCGTCTCACCGTTGCCACCACTGATCTGATATGCTGCCTGAGCCAATTCCGTATCAACACTGTTCACAACACTACTGAAACAAGATTTGGCCTGGATGCTCTTCGCGAACGCATCAGTCTTCTTGCCGACGGTCACATCCGCATATTTTTGTAGTATTACCCGTCGCCCCTTGATATTGCTGTGCTTGAAAGCCTGGCGCACTTCCTTTAGATGGCCGCGTGTTATTCCGATCAGAGATGACAATTTGTTCTTTACTTCATCGCAGATTCCCTCATAACTTTCCCGTGTGTTTTCATTCACCTCTTCTTCGGACGAACTCTCCTTGCAATCCGTGTAAATGTCCTCCAGTTCTTGGAGGTCTTCTCGGAGCATTTCAAGATTTCTCCGTGCACCCATATAACACCGATGTTTCTTGCCAAGAGAAACGGATTGACCATTCGGTGCAAGCGCAGGCCGACAATGCGCCCAGCGTGGCGTGCCGACAAGCGGACAAAACGTCCCAGGCGACGACGCTCACCGCCGCTGTTCGCGGCGCGCCGGCCGCAGCCAGCGCTGGTCGGCGTACGCCGGGCAGGAACGCCAGCGCGCCGGCGACGACGATCGCGTCCGACCACGGGTAGCCCCAGGCGCGGAGCGGGCGGGTGTCGCCGGCTCGCGACGGCAGCCGCGGCTAGCCGCAATGCCGATCGGTTAGCGCGTAACCGTTCGATCTGATTTCGGTTTCCCGAAAGGTGGCGAGCGCCCTTGCTCGCAGCGAACCGAGGATCATTGTGCGGCGATCTCCGTGGAGGTCGCCGCATGCGTCTTCGTGAGTTGCTCGAGGCCGTTGCTGAAATCAGCCCTGAGGCGTTCGAGGATCTTCGTCGCGACATCGACCCCGAATGGGTCTTGCAGGCGCTTGAAGCTACCGGAACGGCGACGCTGCGTACGCGTCGGTTACCGGCGGAGCAAGTGGTCTGGCTGGTCATTGGGATGGCGCTGTTCCGAAACCGTTCGATCCATGAGGTCGTAAGCAAGCTCGACTTGGCGCTGCCGGGCATCTCACTCACCGTCGCGCCGAGCACCGTGGTGGAAGCGCGAGCCGGCTGGGCGCAGATCCGATGGAGTGGCTGTTCTCGATCTCCGCCGAGCATTGGACCCGCCAGAGCGCTCGCATGCATAGCTGGCATGGGCTGGCGCTCTACGGGGCTGACGGGACGACCCTGCGGGTACCTGATTCGCCAGCCAATGCTTCGCACTTCGGGTACGCCCGCAGCGTCCGTGTCGCACATTGACGACCGTTTCGCGGCGTGTCCAGGCGTTTCACGGAGCCGGGGAAAAGTAGGGAACGAAGTAGGGCGGCAGACGCGCCACGCTGCGGCCAGGCGCTCGGTCGATGTGCGCTGTGGCACTGTGCTCATTCGCTGGCGTGGGGATGCGCGCGAGGTTCGCACGCGGCTTGCTTGGCTTGACGAAGGGCTCGCGACATCAGCCGCCCGACGCGTCCCTCGATCGGGAGGTGGTCTCGACAGCGCAATCCGGGGTGGGGCGGCCGCATCAGGGCGTGGCTGATCCAGCGCTGGATCCGGCGATCGTCGGCGAGCTGGAACAGGTGATCGGCAGCGGCGATGCGATCCTGTTCACCGGGGCCGGATTCTCGCTCGGCGCGCGTGACACTGCCGGGGATCCGTTGCCCGACTCCGAAACCATGCGGCGCGAGCTCCATGCAGTGCTGTTCGGCGATGGACCGCCCGACGACAGTACGCTGCCGGACCTCTACGACGTGGCGCTCGCCCGCGCGCCGGAGGAGCTCGAGCGCTATCTCGCTCGGCGCCTCCGGATCGGGGAGCTCTGCGACATCGAGCGCTACGTGGAGTGGTTCGCGCTGCCGTGGCGCCGGATCTATACGCTCAACGTCGACGATCTCGAGACCGCGCTCGGGCGACTGGCACGAGCTGCGCCCGCCCTGCGCAGCATCTCCGCGACCCGGGGTGACCGCGGCCAGTCCGCGGATGGTCTGGCGGTCGTGCACCTCAACGGCGACGTGCGCGACGGTGCGGCGACGCTGACATTCTCCACGCCGCAGTACGCCGCGCGGCTGTGCGGCCAGGATCCCTTGTATCGAGACTTGATCGACGACCTCGATCGCTGGCCTTTCGTGTTCGTCGGCACGACACTGGATGAAGTCGTGCTCTGGCAACACCTCGAGCTGCGGAGGCGCCGCGGGGCCAGCCGATACGGCACCGCAGTTATCTCATCGCCCGCACCCTGTCACGCGCACGCCACCTGCTGCTGGAGGATCTCGGCCTGGTCTGGGTGGCGTCGACCCTCGAAGTCGTCGGGGCGCACCTGCGCGATGGACGGGGCCGTGCGCAGGCGCGTCGTGGCTGGCGATGCGCGGTTTTCGCGTGCCGCGTGCGCAGCGCCGGCTTCTGCGCCATGAGCTCATGGTGATCCGTCGTCGTGGCGTGGCTCGCAGCGCGCAGGGATGATGGTCGTCGATCGCTCGTCGCGCTCGCGCGACTCGGAAATGTACCGGCTGCGCGCCGAGCGTGCGCCCCGACGACACCCCTGTGCGTGTCGAGGTGTCGGCGCGCAGGGCACGCATTCGGCGTTGCCGGTCCGCCGCACTCTTCGATGCGCACGGTGGATGCAAGGAGCGCTGTCATGGCCAGTGAGATCAAACGCAAGCTAGCGGTTGTCACCGGCGCGTCCTCGGGCATTGGCTTCGAGCTCGCGCGTCAATGCCTCGAGCACGAGTTCGACGTCCTCGGCTGTGCGGAGGAAGCCGAGATCGAGAACTTGCAGTCTCGGCTCGCGATCTCGACGGGCAACGTGTACGCGGTCCGCGCCGACCTCGCGACCTACGAGGGTGTCGAGGAGCTGTACGCAGCGATACGCTCGCACCACCGCCCGGTGGATGCCTTGCTGCTCAACGCCGGCGTCGGGGTCGGCGGCGCGTTTGTCAGCACCGACCTGTCCGACGAGCTGAGGATGGTGGCGCTCAACTGCATGCACACGCTCCACCTCGCCAAGCGCGTACTGCCCGACATGATCGCGCGCGGCCAGGGCCGGATCCTGATCACCGGCTCGGTGGTCAGTACGGCGCCCAATCCGTATCAGGCAGTGTACGGCGCGACCAAGGCATTCGTGATGTCGTTCGGAGAAGCGCTGCGCTACGAGCTGAAGGACACCGGCGTGACCGTGACGGTGCTCCAGCCGGGCGCGACGGATACGAACTTCTTCGAGCGCGCCGATCTGACGGACACCAAGGTCGGTCAGGACAAGAAGGATGATCCCGCGCTGGTCGCCAAGCAGGGCTTCGCGGCCATGATGGACGGCAAGGACTCGGTGCTCGGCGGCAGCTTCAAGAGCCGGATGAGCGGCCTGATGAACGAGCTCCTGCCGGAGACCGTGAAGGCGGCGCAGGCCGGCAAGACGACCAAGCCCGGCTCTGCCAAGCACTGAGCGAGTCGCGCACGCGTTCGCACGCCGCAAGGAGCGCGCCGAGCGGCTGGCACGCATGGAGGAGCGAGGGCTGCGCCGCTGACGCGCGCAACTGTGGCCGCGCTGACCTTGCGGGCTCGTCGGTTCCCACCTAGGCTTGCCGCAGGAGTCGGGGATGGGCGAGGACGATCCGCGCGAAGAGGACGCATTGTCGGAGGAGCCGACGCAATCGCTTGCGCCGACGTCGGGGCCGGCGCAGCCCGACGACGAGATCGAGGTGACGTTCGGCGAGACGGTCGGGCGCTACCAGGTCCGGCGGCTGCTCGGCCAGGGCGGCATGGGCCAGGTCTACCTGGCGCGCGATGTGGTGCTCGGGCGCTCGGTCGCGCTCAAGATCGTCGGGCCGGAGCGCGGCGGCGGGCTGTCGACGGAGCGGTTCCTGCATGAGGCGCGCGCGATCGCCCGGCTCAACCATCCGCACGTGGTGCAGCTGTACGACTTCGGCGAGTACAGGGGCGGGCTGTACCTGGCGCTGGAGTACGTCGAGGGCGATACGCTGCGCGAGCGGATGCGGGCCGGGCCGCTCGCGGTCGACGAGGTGCTGCGGCTGGCGCGCGCGATCGCCGATGGGCTGAGCCACGCGCACGACCACGGCGTGTACCACTGCGATCTCAAGCCGAGCAACGTGATGATCGGCAAGGATGGCCGGGTCCGCGTGGTGGACTTCGGCATCGCGCGCACGGGCGACAACGCGGCGAGCACGTTCTCGGGGACGCCGGACTAGATGGCGCCCGAGCAGTGGACCGGCGAGCCGCTGACCGATCGGGTCGATTCGTGGGCGCTCGGGCTGGTGACGGAGGTGCTGCTGACCGGCAAGCACCCGCTGGGCGACACGGCGGAGACGCGGCACGCGGCGGTGCGCAGCCCGGCGCTGGCGCCGGCGCTCGAGATCGAGCGGCGCGACGTGCCGGCCGCGGTGGTGGATCTGATCCGGCGATCGCTCGACCAGCCGTTGCAGCGGCCGAGCGCGGCGGAGTGGGCGCGGGTGCTCGACAGCGCGATCGACGGCCGCGGTGACGCGGTGGCCGAGGATGGCCCGTACCGCGGGCTGGCGGCGTTCGACGAGAAGCACGCGCGGTTCTACTTCGGCCGCGAGCTCGAGATCGACGCGTTCGTCGAGCGGCTGCGCGAGGTGCCGCAGCTGCCGATCGTCGGGCCGTCGGGCACCGGCAAGTCGTCGTTCCTGCACGCCGGCGTGATCCCGCGGCTGCGGGCGCGCGAGCCGTGGACGGTGATCGCGTTGCGGCCGGGCGGCGATCCGGCGGGCGCGCTGGCGCGCCACGTGCTGGCGGCGATCAGCGACGACCGCGTCGATCGGCCGACCGAGACCCAGCTCAAGGCGCGGATCCAGGCGTTCCGCGCCGACCTCCTGGAGACGCCGACCCTGCTCGCGGCGCGGCTGGTGACGATCGCGGGGATGCGCGGCAGCCGCGTGCTGCTCGCGGTCGATCAGCTGGAGGAGGCGTTCACCCAGGGCGCCGCCGAGGTCGACTGCGAGCGCTTCCTGCAGATGCTCCTGTCGGCGGTGGACGACCCGCTCGACCCGGTGCGCGTGGTGGTGACGGTGCGCGACGACTTCGTCGGCAAGCTCGCCGGGCTGCGCTCGCTGTTCGTGGTCAGAAAGCTCGGCGTCGACGACCTGCGGCGGACGATCACCGGCCCGCTCGCGCGCTACGACTACGAGTTCGACGATCCGGCGATCGTCGACGACCTGCTCGCCGAGGTCGGCAGCGCCGAGGTCGCCGACCTGCCGCTGCTGCAGTTCGCATGCCGCACGCTGTGGGACGGCCGCGACACCGCGCGGCGGCGGCTGTTGCGCGCGACGTACCGCGAGATGGGCGGCCTCGCCGGCGCGCTGGCCCGACACGCCGATCATGCGCTCGCGGAGCTGTCGCCCGGGGAGCATCGCATCGCGCGGCAGCTGCTGCTCCAGCTGGTGGTCGGGACCACGCGGCGCACGGTGGCGCGCGATCCGCTGCTGGCGGCGGTCGGCGCGGGCGGCGGCGCCGTGCTCGATCGCCTGCTGGCGGCGCGACTGCTGGTCCAGCGCAACCTCGCGGGAGAGGCGCCGGTGATCGAGATCGTCCACGAGTCGCTGGTCCAGACCTGGTCGCAGCTGGCGCGCTGGCTCGACGAGTCACGCGAGGAGCGTCACCTGGTCGAGGACTGGCAAGAGGCGGCACGGGTCTGGGAGCGCCGCGGCAAGCGAATCGAGGACGCCTGGCCGGAGAAGGAGCTCACGACCGGGCGCCACCGCGCCGCGCAGCTCGACCTGGTGCTGCCCGCGCGGGTCCAGGAGTTCTTCGCCGCCGGCGACCGCAAGCACGAGGTCGCGCGCCGCCGCCGCCGCATCCGGCTGGGCATCGCGGCCGCCGCGGCGCTCGCCGTCGCAGTACCCGCGTTCCTCATGATCGCGCGCTACCTGGCGCGCGAGCAGCTGATCGACAACAACACCGGCACGGCCGATCTGGCGATCATCCCGTTCGATCAGGTCGGCGTGCCGGCCGGCCTGTCCGCCGCGCGCCGCCTGTCGGTCGCGCTGTACGGCGCCCGGTCCGACGACCTCGATCAGCCGGGCGAGCCGCTGCCCGCCGACCTCGCCCGCGTGTTCGATCCACAGGACATCGGCATCCTGCGGCTGCAGCGGCTGCGCGCGCCCGGCGGCACCCTGTTCCTCCGCATCGCCGGCCGCGGCGAGACCCCGAGGTCGTGCGGGCCGTCCTGGCTGCGGATCCAGGCGTTCCCGGGCTATCACACCGACGACGTCAAGCTGATCACGGTGTGGGTGCCGACCTGCGAGGCGACGTTTCGCGACACCGCCACGGTCGAGGCCGGCGCGTTCGTGTACGGCGGCCCCGGCGAGCCGCGCTCGGGGATGTACGGCGACAACGACTACACCGAGCAGGAGCAGATCCGCGAGCTCGACGCGTTCGCCATCGACCGCCGGGAGGTCTCCAACGCGGCCTACGAGCCGTTCGCCCGGCTGGAGAAGACCACGGGCTACCGGCGGCCGATCTACCCGCCGCCGACCGGCAAGTACGTCCATCAGGCCGATCCGCGCTACCCGGTGACCAACGTCAACGCGTTCGAGGCCCAGGCATTCTGCGCGTACATGGGCAAGCGGCTGCCGAGCGAGGCGCAGTGGGTCAAGGCCGCGCGCGGCGGCACCCAGGTGGGCGGCCAGCCGAACCCGGCGCCCGGCCGGCTGTACCCGTGGGGCACGACGTGGCGCCGCGCATGCGTCAACCTCGACGGCACCGAGGACGGCTTCGACTGGATCGCGCCGGTGGACTCGCTCGCCTGCGGCCAGAGCCCCTACGGCGTGCTCAACCTCGTCGGCAACGTCTACGAGTGGATCGCGCGCGACGGACAGTCCGACCGCGACAATCCGCTCTGGGCGCTGCGCGGCGGCGCGGCCGACTCACCCGTGGAGCGCGAGCAGACGACCACGATCTATCGCAACCACCGCGACCCGAGAGTTGGTTATTATACATTCGGACTCCGCTGTGTCGTAGATCTGTCACCGTGATTTCCTGACGCCGGCGCAGGTCAGACACGAATGTCGTGGTGGCAAGTGTTGCATCCACCGCGACGCCGATCCCCACCGGGCGCGCCACCGGCGCTGCGGCCTCGTCGGCGAACCCTGCCAACGGATGCCGGGG
>VBLP01000113.1:10371-44769 GCA_005887925.1 Deltaproteobacteria bacterium
GGAGCTGTCCTGGAAGTCGCCGGCGCATCCGGGCCGGCGTGGGTGGAAGCTGTTCAGACCAGGGGAATCGCCATGATGTTGAGTGACCAGCCCGAGATCGTGACCGTGGTGGCCAGTCCACCGCCGGGCACGAGTGGGCCAACTGACAATAATTTCATCGACGCGGCGCTGCAGACGCTGGCAACGAAGAACGCGTCCGCCAACCGCGTCGTACGGGCGGCGAGCGTCCGCGACCTCGACATCGAGCTTGGCAAGATCCTGACCGATCACTTCAAGGGCGCGATCCGGCTCCAGATCATCGGCCACAGCATCTCCGGCATGCTGTCGCTGGGCGCATCGTGGATCCCCGATGCCGAGATGGTGACGCGCGCGTTCAAGTTTCCTCACTACGTGCTCGATACCAACCCGTCGTCGCTCGGCCTGATCGCCAAGTACGCCGGCAAGATCTCCGAGGTCATGCTGGTCGGCTGCAACGTGGGGTCAGCGTCGTCGTTCGGGTACGCGGTCAACGGCCGGACGCTGACCTACACGCTCGCCGAGCTCCTGCGCTGCACGGTGCGCGGCGCCGACGACGTCGTGGCGCCGGACGAGTTCGACGCGCGCGGCTGGTACGCGCCGGGCGAGCATCGCCGGCGGCCCAAGGGCTGGCGCTGGGCCGAGTCGATGCCGCCGGTATGGACCGAGCTCGGCGTCGATCCCGTACGCGGCGGCCGGCTCAAGACCACACAGTCGTTCGAGCTGCGCGCGATCACGCGCTCGCTGCTGCCGATGTTCGATGTCGGCGCGCCGCGCGAGGCCAGGCGCCCGATCCGCATCAGCTGCAAGTACATCGCGACCGAGCCGCCGCAATCGGCGCTGCCCGAGCTGCACGTCGAGACCGATCGCGGGCCGGCGGAGCTTTTGTGCGGCGGCCGCTACCTGCGCTGGGGCGACACCTCGTATGTCGTCGATCAGACGCCGCAGCTGTCGGCGGCGCTGATCGATCTCCTGTGGCGCGCCGACCATGACGCGCCGGTCTCGCTCGCGAGCGGCGAGCGCTGACCGTCAGCTGCGCGCTTCGCGCGGATCCGACAGCTCGGCGACCGCCTGCGGCGTGACATGGAACGCGTTGACGCCGTCCTGGGTCAGCGACAGCGCGATCGGCGCGCCCGGCACGCTGTAGCGGATGTGCTGCACCGCCGCCGCCAGCTCGCCGTCGAGCACGTCGACCTCACCGGATACCGCCTCATCGATCGACGGCGACCCCTCGACCACGATCCGCGTCGGCCAGATCTTGACCGGCGCCGCGCCCGGCGCGACGCGCAGCCGCCGCGCGCCGGTCTCGGTCAGCTGCACGTCGACGAAGTCCGCGCCGGTCCATACCAGGTCCTGCCCCTCGGCCGCGTCGGGGCCGAGCAGCTCGAGATGGAAGAACGCAGCCTGGTCGCGGACGTGGCCCTCGATCCGGATGCTCCGCGGCACCACGCTGAGCCGGGTCAGCGGCGGGCTGGGCGTCGCCGCACAGTCCGGCCACTTGAACACGGCCTGGTCGGCGCCGTAGATCCGGAAGCCGTCGACCGTCGTCGTCTTCCAGCCGTTGCGCGACAGGAAGATCGGCCCGGTCGCCCCGGGTACCAGCGCGACCGGCGCCGGCGCGCCCTTGATCGGCGTCGCGTACACCTCGGTCAGCGGCACCGTGAAATCTCGCAGCAGATTGTCATTCGGGTGGCCCGACATACCGCTGCTACGTGCCGCAAACGTCACCGTCGTCTCGTCGACCGCCTTGATGGTCACCGACGCCACCATGCCAAAGTTGCAGTCCCCGCCTGTCGTAGTGGTCATACCCACGTCACTCGTCCTTCCGTTGGGGTTCAGCACGGAAGGATTCATGCGCTATGCCAAACCGCTCGCACAGGCGATAGAGCTTGCGGCGGTGGATCCCCAGGCGTCGCGCGGCCAGTCGCATGTTGCCCTGGGTCTCGACGAGCGCGGTCTCGATCTCGGCCTTGCTCGGGTCGGGGCGCTGCGGCGTCGACTCGCCGGAGGCGCGCGTGCCGGGCGAGCCGCGCAGCTTGGCGCGATGCTCGACCACCTCGGGCGGCAGATGCTCGGTCTTGCACGGGAACGACGACGTCCGGGTCAGCACGAGGTTGACCGCGCCGCCGAGGCCGCGCAGGTTCTCGTCCCACGGATACAGCAGCAGACACTCGAGCGCGCCGGCGGTCCACGGCTCGTCGATGTCGCGACCGGCCTGACGGAAGAACAGCTGGGTCCACGCGAGGATGTCCTCGCGCCGCTCGCGCAGCGGCGGCAGCTTGAGCGGCGGGTTGCTCGCGCGCAGCCGGGCGAGCAGGTCGCGCCGGAACGTGCCGTGCTGCACCGCCTGATCGAGATCGACGTGGGTCGCCGCGACCAGCCGCGCGTTGCTGCGCCGCAGCTCGGTCGAGCCGACCGGGCGATACGAGCCGTCCTCGAGGAAGCGCAGCAGATCGGCCTGCACGTCGATCGCGAGCTCGCCGATCTCGTCGAGGAACAGCACGCCGTCCCCGGCGCTGTCGACCAGGCCCGCCTTGTTGGCGCCCGCGTTGGTGAACGCGCCGCGGACGTGGCCGAACAGCTCGGAGCGCGCGAGCTCGCGGGTGAGCTCGGCGGCGTTGAGCGTCACGAACGGCTGCGACGCGCGAAACTCCCCGAACGCGCGCGCGATGCGCTCCTTGCCCGTGCCGGTCTCGCCGAGGATCAGGACGTGGCCGGTCCCCGCGGCCAGCGCCTGCAGCCGCTGGCGGACCTCGGCGGCGACCACCGAGACGCCGGGAAAGATCGGCGAGTCGGCGCGCGCTGCCCAGCGGCGTCCGCGCGCCGCTGCCGAAGCCGCGGCCGTCGACGAAGCCGCAGTTGGTGCTGTGGAGGTCCTGCAGCCGCCAGCCGCCGCTCGAGCGCTCGATGCGCGCGTGGCGGCGCGACATCCGGCCGTCATCGATCACGATGTCGCTATCGCTGCCGACGCGACCGATGCTGACCCCCTTGGACCGGATCTCGTAGATCGATCGCGTCGATCTCCCGGTCAAGATCCGCAGGTGGGCGACCTCGTGGTCCCGCTCGTTGACCGGGGTCGAATCGTCCTGGGGATCGGTCTGCCACGTCTCCATCACTTTCATCAGGCTTCCCAAGCGGGTGGTAGGCGCCGAGGGCTCAGCGTTCCCGAAGACGTCCGGCCGGCGGTCCTGCCGTCACCGAAGCTGCCCTGGCATGCCAACATCGTCTGGATCCACGCTCGCACATGTGCCGCCCATGAGCATCGCGCCCCATGCACGATGAGAGATGTGTGTAACACAGGTGGGCCGCGCCGCGAGCGATCCCGGACACGCTGGCGGCGCCCGGCCGGTCGCCGCGGTGACTGCGCCGGTGCGCACGGCCTCCGTTATCTCACGCGGGGGCGGGGAGCCACGATCCGGCTGTCA
The DNA here is from genome assembly GCA_005887925.1 of Deltaproteobacteria bacterium. Lineage (GTDB taxonomy): Bacteria > Myxococcota_A > Polyangia > Haliangiales > Haliangiaceae > JABFXX01. The sequence continues at coordinate 13,812 of VBLP01000113.1, forward strand.
GGAATGCTACGGTTCTCCTGCACATGAGCCGAAGCGCACCTCTGGTGTTCGTCATGGCCGCCGGGCTCGGAACGCGCATGAAGAGCGACCTGCGCCGCGTGATCGCGATCCTCGGATACAAGGCGAACGACGTGCAGGCCTCGTTCGACGCGAGCCTGGGCGCGATCGAGGTCGTGCTGCAGACCGAGCAGCGCGGCACCGGCCACGCCGTGCAGTGCGCGCTGCCGGCGGTGGCCGGCGAGCCCGACGACCGGATCGCGGTCATCCTCAGCGGCGACGCGCCGCTGCTCGCCAGCGAGCGGATCGCCGAGCTCGTCCGTGCCTGCGAGGCGTCGCCCGCCGGCATGGCGCTGCTGTCGACGGTGCCGCCGCGCGCGGTGCCGTACGGCCGCCTGGTCCGCGACGCCGGCGGCACCGGCGTGCTGCTGCGCATCGTCGAGCACGCCGATGCCACGGCCGAGCAGCGCAAGATCGCCGACACCAACGCCGGGTTCTACGCGATCCGGCTCGGCCACCTGCGGCGCGACCTCGCGCTGTTGCGCGCCGACAACGCCAAGGGCGAGCTCTACCTGACCGACCTCGTCGCGCACGCCGCCGAGCGCGGCGGCGCCACGGCGATCGACGCGCCGTTCACCGAGGTCGCCGGGATCAACGACCGGGTCGACCTCGCCGCGGCCGAGGCGGTCGCCCGCCGCCAGATCAACGAAACGTCACGCTGCGCGGCCGGACCCAGCTCGGCGACGGCGTGCGCGTCGACACCGGCGCCGTGCTGACCGACGTCCAGGTCGCCGACCACGCATTCATCAAGCCGTACTCGGTGCTGACCGAGAGCACGATCGGATCGCGCGCCGAGATCGGTCCGTTCACCCACTGTCGCCCGAAGACCCGGATCGACGAGCGTGCCAAGCTCGGCAACTTCGTCGAGACCAAGAAGGCCCACCTGATGGCCGAGGCCAAGGCCAACCACCTCGCCTACCTCGGCGACGCCACGATCGGCGCGAAGGCCAACATCGGGGCCGGCACGATCACCTGCAACTATGACGGCTTCGACAAGTACCAGACGACGATCGAGGCAGGCGCCTTCATCGGCTCGGACTCCCAGCTGGTCGCGCCGGTCACCGTCGGGCGCGACGCCTACGTCGGCTCGGGCACCACGGTGACCAAGGATGTGCCGCGCGGTGCGCTGGCGCTGAGCCGGCCCGTCCAGGTCATCAAGGACGGCTGGGCCGACAAGTTCCGCGAGGCCAAGGCCAAGCGCAAGAAGCCCGGCGACGAGCACTGACGGCGATGCGCCGGGTGCTCGCTGGCCTCGTCGCGCTCGCCGCGAGCGCGTGCAAGCCGCGGCATGCCGCGGTCGAGGACGCGCCGCCGGCCCGAGACGCCGCGCCGCACGCGGGGGCCCGCGACGCCGCCGCGATCGATGCCGCGGATGCGTGGGCCGAGCTCGCGGCGTTCCCCGCGGTCGATCCGGTCCGCGTGATCGCGCTGCCGGCGCGGCCCGACGTGCCGCGCTTCGATGTCGGCGGCCCGGTGCACCCGGCCCGCCGGGCTGCACGTCGCGCCGCCGCTGGCGACCGCCGACGCCGTGATCCTGATCGCGGACTGCACCGGCCCGGCCGACGTGCCCGACACGCTGCTCGGCTGCATGCGCGTGGTGACCCCGTCCGGCATCGATCAGAGCTACGCGGCGATCCACGGCAAGCGGGTCGATGCGTTCGCCGCCGCGGCCGGCCCGCAGGACGTCTGGCTCGAGGGCGACCGGGTCCGCTGGCGGCGCGGCGATCAGGCCGTGTCGATCGATCTGATGACGGGGGTCGCGACGCCGGCCGGCGCGGCCCCGCCGCCGCTGCATGTGGTCCATCGCACGCACGCGTGGGACATCACGCGGACCGACGAGCACATCATCGCGCGCGAGCGCGGAAAGATCGCCTGGCAGACCCGGCGCGCGTACACGGCCGTGCTCGGCGCGGTGTACCTCGCCGACTTCGTCCCGATGATCCGGATCGCCAGCATCGGCCCCTTCGGCGGGCGCTCGGAGCTCGACCTGCTCGACCTCGACGCGACCGGCTCGGCTCGCTGCGCCACGACTTCGTCGTCGGCTACGCCGCCAACGCGCTGCTGATGTATGTCCACCGTCTGCCCGAGATCCCCCGAGCCGATCCGGTCGGCCTCGCGGTCGCGCCGGACGCGGTGCTGGTATTTCACGACGGCGACACGTTCACAGTGCTGCCCGAGCTGTCGGCGCCTCCTACGGCGCCGGGCACACCGCGCGCTCCGTCGAAAAATCCGACACCGTAAGCCGTCGAGATCACGCGCGTTGCGCTGGTACGGCGGCTGCTCTAGCCGGCGGTCACAAGGAGTGACGCCAATGTTCAAGAGCCTTCTCGCTGCCACCTGTACCCTGAGCCTCGTCAGCTGCGTCAAGCAGGACGAGGGCCAGCCCAACATCGATCACGCGCTGCCGACCGCCGATCAGGTCTCGATCAAGCTGCCGCAGAGCTCGGCGCGCACGCTCGACGCGCTCGCCGTCGGCCAGACCGCGGTCTACTACGTCGCCACCCGCGACGTGACCCGGATGTTCAACGGCGGCGCCGAGTGGGTGCTGGTGCTGATCCACGCGATCGTCCAGACGCCGCCGACCTCGGTCAACGGCAACGTCTACACCTGGGGCCCGGGCAGCAAGCCGCTCGAGCCCGCCGACTACAAGCTCGACGTCACGGCCAAGGCCGACGGCACCTTCACCTACCAGCTCTCGGGCCGCTCGAAGACCCAGGCCAACGCCAAGTTCGAGGTCGTGATCGACGGCAGCGCCGACCCGCGCGCCGGAGACGACAAGGGCAGCGGCGAGTTCCTGATCGACTTCGACGCCAGCCGGCGCGTCAACCCGATCGATGCCGGCGACGCCAAGGGCTCGGTCGACGTCCGCTACGATCTCGCCAGGCGCCACCTCGACCTCACCGTCATGGCCCCCGACGGCGGCGCGCTCGACTACGCGTACAACCAGGCCGCCGACGGCGGCGGCGACATGACGTTCGACCTCAGCCTCAACGCCGGCGGCACCCCGGCCCTCGAGACCCTGACCCTGCGCTCGCGCTGGCTCAACACCGGCGCCGGCCGCGCCGACGCCCGGGTCGCCGGCGGCGACCTCGGCCAGCTCCAGATCACCGCGTCCGAGTGCTGGAACACGATGTTCGCGCGCGTGTTCTACAAGGACTCGAACAACTTCGCAGCAACCGAGGGCGCCGAGTCGGCATGTGCGTTCGTCTCCGCCGACCTCCCGCTCCCGCACTGAGCGCCGCCGCAAAGCCCGATGGGGCCGCCGTTTTCGGCAGTCAGCGTTGACTGAAACCTTCGCCCGCGGTAACACGCCGGCGGAGGACTCACATGGCTACGTTGCCCAAGGACGCGCAGGAACTGTTCGATAACCTGGTGCCGGAAGGCCTCAAGCAGCATCCGGACAAGGCGCGCGAGCTCAACGCCATCTACTGCTTCAAGATCGCCGGCGACGGCAGCGGCCAGGGCGGCGAGTGGACGGTCGACTGCACCGCCAACCCACCGACCTGCATCCGGGGCAACAGCGGCAACGCGCAGTGCACCGTCGAGGTCTCCAACGAGGACTTCAACACCATGCTCGGCGATCCGAACGCCGGCATGCAGCTCTACTTCCAGGGCAAGCTCCGCGTATCCGGCGATCCGATGCTGGCGATGAAGCTCCAGCAGCTGTTCGAGCTCGCCCGTCCGGCATGACCGGCGCCTCGTCCCCGCTGGCCGACGCGCTCGACGGGATCCGCGTCCTCGATCTGTCGCGGCTCCTGCCGGGACCGTTCCTCACGATGATCCTCGCCGACCTCGGCGCCGACGTCATCAAGATCGAGGATCCGCACGCCGGCGACTACATGCGCCAGGTCCCGCCGCCGATCCCCGGCGTCGAGATGCACGAGCTCGTGCCCGGCAAGGGCGGCATCTCGGGCCGGTTCCTCGCCGTCAACCGCGGCAAGCGCTCGGTCGTGCTCGACCTCAAGACGCCCGCCGGCCACGACGCGATGCTGCGCATGGTCGCGCGGGCCGACGTCGTCGTCGAGAGCTTCCGGCCCGGCGTGATGGACAAGCTCGGCCTTGGCTACGACGCGCTCGCCGCGCGCAACCCGGCGATCGTCGTGTGCTCGATCAGCGGCTACGGTCAGACCGGGGCGGCGAGCAGGGCGGCGCGCCGATGATGCCGGGCGTCCAGATCGCCGATCTCGCCGGCGGCGCGCTGTGGGGCGCCACCGCGATCCTCGGCGCGCTCGTCGGCCGCCACCGCACCGGCGTGGGCGCGCACCTCGACATCTCGATGACCGAGGGCGCCCTCGCCCTGCTCAGCGCCGAGCTCGGCAACCTCGACTGCGGCCTGCGCGCCACCCGCGGCACGGCCCGGCTCAACGGCGGCTTCGCCTGCTACGGGATCTACCGCACGAAGGACGATCGCTACCTCGCCGTCGGCGCGCTCGAGCCCAAGTTCTGGGTCGCGCTCAACCAGGGCGTCGGCCGGCCGCCGGACATCGCCGAGCTGCTGTCCCCGCCCGCCGGCCAGACCCGGATCCGCGCCGAGCTCGCCGCGATCTTCGCCAGCCGCACGGCCGCCGAGTGGACCCAGATCCTCGCCGAGCACGACTGCTGCGTCGAGCTGGTCACCGAGCTCCACGAGCTCCCCGATCACCCGCTGCACCGCGCGCGCGAGGTGTTCTTCACCGTCGACGGCGGCGCCGGCGTCGGCCCGGTCCAGCAGGTCCGCACGCCGCTCGGCACGCCGCGCGCGCCGCGCCCGCCGCCCCGCCACGGCGAGCACACCCGCGAGGTCCTGGCCGAGTACGGCTTCACCGACGCCGACATCGCCGCCGTCGCCTGACGCTACAGCGACGCGGCGATCACGAAGCCGATCGGCAGCGCGGTCGGGCCGCCGACCTTGCTGTAGGCGGAGCCGGGCGACCTGGTCGCGGTCACGTAGTCGGTGCCGCTCTGGTAGAGGTACAGCGGCAGCTCGCCGGGGCCGTCCACCTCGATCAGCCAGCCTTCGAAGTCGGCATCCTTGTCGTAGCTGTAGCCGGACAGCATGCCGTCGGGGCCGAGCACCGAGTCGCCGGTCATCGCGTTGCGCTGCCGGAAGGCCCGGATCACGCAGTTGCAGCTGGCGAACACGCCGGTCAGGTTGCGCAGCAGGTAGCCCTCGTTCGACAGCGGCGGCGCATCGAAGCCCACCGGCGGCACGGTCTTGCGAGGCGCCGCCGACTTGTCGACGACGTAGCCGTGCACGGTGGTCAGCGTGTCGCCGCTGGGGCTCGACCAGCGACGCAGCGCGAGGTCCATGGTCTTGGACCCGTTCTTCAGGTTGCGACTGTTCAGATCGAGGTGGGCGTCCTCGCAGAACCGCGCGTTCGGATCGACGCGCGGATCCGGCACCTCGCCGTGGCACAGGCCGCCGGGCGCGTAGTTGTTCCAGCGCAGCTTGCTGAGGCACAGGACCAGCTGGCGCGGCGCCCACGCGGCCTCGAAGAAGTACTGATCGGGCGGCGGCGGCACCGGCGGATAGCTCGCCGGCACGGGCTGCAGCGCGGTCACCCCGGTGTCCGGTGGCTCGGCGCCCGGGATGAAGTCGCGGACCAGGATCGGCGTCTTCTCGCGCGTGTGAGGCTCGCCGTCCATGCAGTAGTTCGCCATCGCCATCTGCGTGCACGCCTGGTTGAGGTCCCACAGCAGCGCGCCCGGGCCGACCATGCCGGTGGTCTCGGGGATGTAGTCCCAGGCCTCGCACTTGGCAGCCTTGCCGCTCTCCTGGCAAGCGAAGGTGACCATCGTCCCCAGGTCGTGCAGGCCGGTGGTCGTCCATTCGCCCTGCATCGCGATCGCGTACAGGCTCTGCGATGCGTCGCAGTACGGCTGCCAGTTGCCCGCGGCGTCGCGATAGCTCAGTTCGTAGCCGGCGATGGTGATGTCCTCGGTCCGGATCGCGCTGGCGCTCGGCGGCGAGGCGGGCAGCACCAGCCCGCGGGTGACCGGCACCGGACCGGCGGTGTTGCGCAGGATCAGCGTCTGACGGTCCACGCCGATCGCCAGGCCCACCGGCGCCACGACGGAGATGTGCTTGCCGCCGGTCGCCAGGCCGTCGGCGATGTTGCCGAGCAGGAACCGCCCTTGCTCCTCCTCCCCGGCGAGCTGCAGGACCGGTGGGTCGATGACCGGGTTGGTTGCCTGCGCACACCCCATGATCAGACTCGCAACGACCAGATGTCTCATGGTGCCGGACGCTCCACGCGCCGTGCCAGCGGGGTGCGGAGCACCGACGCGTGGTTGCACGCCGGCGCCGCACGCGCCGCCGGTGCGCGCCGATTCAGCGCGCCGGCCCGGCGCCGGCACAGACCCGGAGGCCGATCCGGACGTTGCGCTGGGTGGGCTCGGCGACGCTGCGGTTGCTCGCCGTCGCGGTCACGGCGCCCTGGTACCAGCTGCCGCCCTTGAGCCACGGCTGGCCGGCCGGGCCGCGGATCAGCTCGAAGGCGTTGCCGGCCATGTCGGCGATGCCGAACGGGCTGTCCGACGCCGGGTGGGAGCCGACCTCGTCGGGGCCGTAGCCGCCGGGCTGCCGGCCGTAGGTGGCATCGATGTTCGCCGCGCCGGGCGCGAGCGTGTCGCCGGTCGGAAACGCGCGGCCATCGGCGCCGCGCGCCGCGCGCTCCCACTCGGCGCTGGTGCACGGCCGCGCACCCGGGACGCGACCGCTGGTGTCGAGCCAGGCCAGGTACGCGAGCGCGTCCTGCCACGATACGCCGGACACCGGCAGGCGCTCCCAGCGCACGGTCCGGTGGCCGGCGCGGGCCGGGTAGGTCAGCATCGGCCCGGTCGAGCGGATCGCAGCGCCCGACGGCTGTAGCGTCAGCGCGAAGCCGCCCGCCTGGTCCTCGAGCGTCACGGTCGGGCTCGCCGGCGTGCGGATCGCGCGCTCGGCGGCCGGCAGCGCGCGGAGGTACTCGATCCAGTCCGCGAACGTCACCTCGGTCCGCGCGATCAGGTAGGCGCCGGTCGCGACCTCGTGCAGCGGCTGCGCGTACAGGAAGTCGCGCCGCACGTCGTCGTCGCGATCGCTGCCGTAGAGGAACGTCCCCGGCGGGATGTAGACCAAGCCGGCCGGCACATCGCGCGCGGCCGGCAGCGCGAGCGAGCGGACCCGCCGGACGCCGGGCTCGATCACGACCGGATCGCGGACCGTCGTATCCGGGGCGCGGGCGACGACGACGTACGATCCGGGCGCGAGGGCGACCTCGAGGTGGCCGCCGGCTTCCTCGGCGATCGGCGCGCGATCGAAGCCGCCGGCGATGGTGTCGCCCGGCGCCGCGCGGCGCCGGTGGACCGCGAGGTGCACGGCGCGCGGCGCGTCGACGACGAGGTGGCCCGCCGCCAGCCACGGCCGCGGCCCGCCGGGATCGTAGGCGGCGAGCCGCTGCGCCAGCGCGTCGAAGCGCTCGCGCTCGCGCTCGCGGCGGGCGAGCGCGGCGTGGGCGGTGAGCACGCGGATCATCGCGTCGCGCACGGTGTCGCTGTCGGCGCGCGCGGCCATGAGCTCGGCCTCGGCGGCGTCGTACGCGGCGTGCGCCTGCTGGCTCGGCCGCCGCGCCTCGTCCCACCGGGCTTCGCCGGCGTCGTCGCGGCGCGCGTCGAAGCTCGCCAGCGCCTGCGCGCGGAGCCGTGCCGCATCGTCGGCCAGCGTGTCGGCGCGCCGGCGCAGCTGCTCGGCCGCCGCCACCCGCGCCGCGATCTCGCGCTCGTGCGCGCGCACCGCCGCGATCCGGACCGCAGCCCAGATCGCGAGGGCGATCACGGGCAGCGCGAGCACGGCCGCGACCCGCCGCGCGCGCTGCCGGCGCCACCCCCGGTGCGACGCGGCGACGAACGCGCGCTCGTGCGCGGTCAGCTCCGGCAGGTCGCGCGCCTCCTCGAGCTGGCGGCGGTTCCACAGAAGGTCGCCGCGGCGATCGCAGCGCTGCCACTCCGCGGCGGCCGCGACCAGCCGCTGATGAACGGCGTGCCGGCCGGCGGCGTCGTCGAGCCAGTCGCGCAGCGTGCCCCAGCTCGTGATCAGCGCATCGTGCGTCAGCTCGCAGGCGGGCGCTCCCTCGAGGGTGTCGCGCACCACCACGAGGCGGCCGCGCACCAGCGCCTCGAGCACCGCGGGCGACGCACCGGCCTCGACCAGCTCGTCGCGGCCGCACACCGCGCGCGTGTGCTGCGGCGTGACCAGCCGGAGCAGGACGCTGCGCGCCGCGGCGCGCTCGACCGCTCCGAGCTCGAGCAGCACGGTGTCGGCGCGACGGGCGAGCGCACCAGCGACGCCGCCGAGCGCGTCGAGCGACGCCCGCGTGATCAGGCCGCGCGCGCGATCGCGGGCCTGCCACAGCTCGGCCAGCGCGAACGCAAGGAGCGGCAGCGCGCCCGGCTCGGCTGCCCCGGTGTCGACCAGCGCGTCGATCATCGCCTCGGACTCGAACGCGATGCCGGTCGCGCGCGCCGGCCCGACGACCGCCTCGCGCAGATCGGGCCGCGACAGCACGCGCAAGAGGTGCAGCCCGCGGGTCATCGCCGGGGCGAGCCCGGCGACGTCGGCGAGCGCGGCGACCCGGGTCAGGAAGTCGCCGCGCACCGCGCACAGCGCCTTGAGTCCCGGCGCGTCGTCGCCGATCGCGGCGAGCGCCTCGGCGGCCCGCGCCGCCTGGTCGGGATCCGCGACCGTGATCAGCTCCTCGAGCTGATCGACCACGATCACCAGGCCCTCGCCGTCGGGCGGGCGCGCCCCGCGTACCAGCGCCGCGGTCGGCTCGGCGTCGCGCGCCGCCGGGATCCCGAGCGCGTGGCGCAGCGCGTCCCACGGCCGCCGCCCCGGCACGACGCCGGCCGCGCGCCAGCGCCGGTGGTCCCCGAGCGCGCCGGCGACCACCGCGGGCACCACGCCGGCGTGGCACACCGACGACTTGCCGATCCCCGAGTCGCCGGCCACGACCAGGAGCGCCTCGGTGCGGAACCGATCGACCAGCAGGTCGACGTCGCCGCCGCGCCCGAAGAACAGCCCGCGGTGCTCGGCCGCGAACGCGCGCAGGCCGCGATACGGATTGCCCTCGGGAATCGCCGGCGAGCCGACCACCGCCGCCTCGAGCGCGTGCGCGACCTCGGCCGCCGACGCCGGCCGTGCCGCGGGATCGCGGGACAGGCAGCGCATCACCACGCGCGCTACCTCCGGCGGCAGCCTCGGCGCGAGCTCCTCGACCGGCCGCGCCTGGCCGCCGAGCACCGCGCGCTCGAGCTCGGCGAGGTCGGTCTCGGGATACGGCGCGATCCCCGCGGCGAGCTCGTACAGCAGCGCGCCCAGCGAGTACAGGTCGCTGCGCACCGTCGCGGGCTCGCCGCGCCAGAGCTCGGGCGCGGTGTAGCGCGGCGTGCCGAGCACCGCGCCGGGCACGGTCAGCGACGCCGGAACCGGCCCTCCGGCGACGGGAGCGTCGCCGTCCGGATCGGCGGTGGGATCGATCGCGAGGCTGCCCGGCCCCGAGACCGGCTGCGGCGCGAAGCTCATCCGATCGCGCGTCACGGTTGCGTCGGTCGAGTCGCGCGCGGGCGTGTTCGGCGCGCGCTGCCAGGCGCGGTCGGGCTCGCGGCGCGTCAGCTTCGCCAGCCCGAAGTCCAGCAGCCGCGCCGTGCCGTGCTCGTCGAGCATGACGTTCGCCGGCTTGATGTCGCGATGCAGGATACCGCGGCGGTGCGCCGCCTCGAGCCCGCGCGCGATGCCGATCGCGATCGCGGCGATCCCCGGCGCCGGCACCGGCCGCGCCACCCGGTCGAGGCTCTGGCCGCGGATCAGCTCCTGGACCAGGAACGGCCGGCCCGACGCCGTCGTTCCGACGCGGTAGATCCCGACGACGTTGGGATGCGACAGCCGCGCGATCGCGCGCGCCTCGGTCAGGAACCGCTCGCGGCTCGTGGCGTCGGGCGCCGGCGAGCCGATCAGCTTGATCGCGACCGGGCGGTCGAGCAGCGTGTCGTGTCCGACGTACAGCTCCCCCATGCCGCCGCGGCCGAGCGGGCGGACGATGCGGAACTCGTCGAGATCGGCCAGCGCCATGCTATCTCCACTCGATCGCGTCGATCGCGTAGCGCTTGAGCTTGGTCACGAACGTGCGCAGCGGCATCGCGATCAGCTCGGCGGCGCGGTTCTGGACACCGCCGGTGGCGGCCAGCGCCGCGACCATGCGCTCGCGCTCGAGCTCGCGCAGCTCGTCGTCGATCGGGCGGAACCGGCCGCCGTCCGGGGCGACGGCGGCGACCTGGGCCGAGCTGCGCGGTGTGGAGACCGGCGGCTCGGCGGGCCGGGGCAGATCGCGGACCAGCCGGGCCAGCGCCGGCGGCAGGTGCCAGACATCGACCTCGACTGCGATCTCGGGCGCCGCGGCGGCGGCGTACTCGAGGGTGTTCCGGAGCTCGCGCACGTTGCCCGGCCAGCGGTGCAGGAGCAGCGCCTGGGTCACCGCGATCGTCAGCGCCAGCGGCGGGCGGCCGAGCCGCGCGCACGCCGCCGCGAACAGGCGCTGGATCAGCACCGCGAGGTCGCGCGGGCGATCGCGCAGCGGCGGGATCACGACCTGCGCCGCGGCGAGCCGGAAGAACAGGTCCTGGCGGAACCCGCCGGCGGCGATCTCGGCGGCGAGGTCGCGATTGGTCGCCGCGACGATCCGCACATCGATCGGGCGCGGCTTGACGTCGCCGACCCGCTGCAGCTCGCCGGCCTCGAGCACGCGCAAGAGCTTGGCCTGCACCGCCGGCGGCAGCTCGCCGACCTCGTCGAGGAACACGGTGCCGCCGTGGGCGAGCTCGAGCTGGCCGGGCTTGGCCGCCGCCGCGCCGGTGAACGCGCCGCGCTCGTGGCCGAACAGCTCGCTCTCGGCCAGCTGCTCGGGGATGCTCGCACAGTTGATCGAGACGAACGGGCCGCCGGCGCGCGGCGAGAACCGGTGCGCCGCCGCGGCGGCGAGCTCCTTGCCCACGCCGGTCTCGCCGAGGATCAGGATCGGCAGCGCGCTGCGCGCGAGCCGCCGCAAGAGCTCGTAGATCCCGATCATCGCCGGGTCGGCGACCAGGGCCTGTTGCCCGTCGAGATCGATCACGTGGACCGCATCGGCCGCGCATGCGACCGGCCGCGCGCTCGGCGACATCGCCGCCATCCGGGCGCACGAGAACAGCGTGTCGACATCGACGCCGTCGGCCGGCGACGCGGCGACGCCCGCGACGGTGTCGGCCAGCGCGCCGGTCAGCGCCCGCGCCAGCTCGGCGGCGTCCTCGGCGGTGCTCTCGGGCACGAGCACCGCGAGCTCCTGCTCGCCGAACAGCGCCGCCACGTCGATCAGCCGCAGCCGCTCGGCGAGCACGCCGGCGACCCGCGGCCGCACGAACGGCCGGTCCGAGCGCACCACCACGAGCGCCAGCTCGCGCCGGTAGCGCAGCGAGCGCTCGAGCTCCTCCTCGAACCGCCGCAGCAGGCACGCCGCGTCGAGCATGGCGCGCCCGCTCGCCGCGCGGCTCCGACGGTGCACGATCAGCACGGCGCTGCCGATGCCGACCACGTCGCCCGACGCCAGCAGCCGCGGCGCGGTCAGCCGCTGGCCGTTGAGCAGCGTGCCGTGGCGGCTGCCGAGGTCCTCGAGCCGGATCCCGTCGGGTACGACGAACAGCTGGGCGTGCGCGCGCGACACCAGCTCGTCCGACAGCCGCAGCCCGCACTCGGCGCTGCGCCCGATCACCAGCTCCCCCGAGGCCGGCAGCGGCACGGTCATCGCGCGCTCGCCCTCGATGCACAGCAGGTACGACAGCGGCTCGACGCGCGCGCCCGGCCACGGCTCGGCGGCGGACGGCGTGACGCTCACCGCCCCGTCGCGAGCTGGTTCGATGGTCACGGTGCGAGCGTTAGCCACCCGCGTGCCAGGCCAACCCGGCGACATCGCTGGAGCCGCGCAGCGCGCCATTTCGGCATGCCGATCCGGCGCGCCGGCACCGCACGCCGCGGTCGGAGACTATGCGCGTCCCGGTCGCTACTTTCGGCGAAGCATGCGCCTCTCGCGCTGGCTCGGCTGGGACGGCTGCCGCGGTGCTGCCGCCGCGACGGCTCCCGGAGGCTCTACGTATCCGCGGCGAGAACAAGCTCACTGGCTTCAACGTCTTCGCGGACCGCGAGCCGCGGAAGATCGCTGTCGTGGATCCCCTGTAGATGAATTGCGGCGCACCCATGCTTGTACGCAACGGCAACCGACTCGCGGTCGCCGAGGGCACCGTAGAAGCCGATCGCGAAGCTCCGCGCCGCGTCGTCGCGGAGCTCGCCGCTCATCCCCACCACGCAGCCGACGTGCGGCAACAGCGCCCGGGCCTGCATCTCGCTGTAGCAGGCGGACAGGACGACCAGCTTGACCGAGGCCCCCGCCGCGCTGAACGTCCTCTCGAGCGCCGCGGTCGAGACGAGCTGCGGGCGGTTATCGGGCCCCTGAAAGAACAGACCGTGTCGTCGCTCGCTGCCAGCCTGACCGGTGGCGCCAGCGACATCGTGGCTCGGCGCCAGACTGGATCCGTGCACGCCAGGGGCGTCCTGGGCGCCGTGGCCGCTGAAGTGGACCACCGTCGGCCTGAGCTTGCGCAGCTCTCGGAGCAGGTCGAGCGGCTCGGTTGCCCACCGGGTCATGAGCGCGAAGCGGTCCCGAAAGCCGCTGCGCTCGAGCTCCGCCTGGATCGCGCGCACCTCTTGGTCGAGGGCTCGCCGATCGGTCCCGCTCGGATTGGCGGCCAGGAACAGGATGGTGTGCTTCGCGGTCGGCGGCCTCTGCGTAGCGGGCTCGATGTCCGGGGAGGAGGTGGGCTGCTTCCAGATGGACATGCAGATCACCGCGATCATCGCGGTAACAAAGGCCGAGCCAGCGCCGGAATCCAGATCGATCGCATGGGCGGCGACCACACCGGTGGCAAACGCGGTCGCCTCGGTGCTGGCCCGGGCGCGCTGCAGCAGCGCATCGATGAAGTGGGAGATCTGGTTCCACACACCGTCGGGATCGAAGGTGTGGCTTCCGGCCGTCGTTTGGATCGGCATCAGGCCCTCGAGAACGCGTTCTTGTAGCTCCGCCAGCGAACACCCCTCCTCGCTGACATCGTGCAGACTGCGATACCATTCGAGGATCGACAGACGTAGTGCACGACTCGTCTTGTCTAAAGGCGGCACGTCGTTCATCAGATGTTCGAGGGTGTCCCTTAGCCGCGCGGCCTCGGTCGGACGGATGTGGATATCTGCCAGGAAAGCGCGTGCTTTGTCGTGCGTGGACACGTCTTGTCTCCCGTACAGGTGATCATTGGCGGCACTGGCCCGGCAGGAGTCAGGTCGGTGTGGATCCCGCGCCAGCTCTCCGTAGATCTCTTCCAGCATCACGGCCCGGACCAGAACGCGCGCGGTGGGAAAGGCCGGGGCCTCGGGTCCGAGAAACGCGAAAGGCCGGCCGAGGATATGGGTCGTCCGCAGGCCGGTGATCAACTCGTGAACGCCTCGGTACAGCCGGCCGCGCTGCGTGAGTCCACCGAGACCGAGCACGAGCATCGCCGGCGGGATCGCACTGGCTTCGATGAGCCGGCGCGAATCACAGGTGCTCAGATCGACCTGACGTAGCCCATGGGAGGCTGATCCGCCCCTCAGCCGCTCCATGAGCTCCAAGCCGCGCACTTGCAACGACCGCTTCGAGCCGCGCACTTGCAACCACGCGCCGACCGGCTCGATGATGAACTCTCGACCCCGAAGAGCTGGTGCGTGTGCAACCAGAATGACATCGCGCCGGGCGAATGCGGCGAGAGTCGCCGGGTCCCAGGGGTCGCCAGTGCGGCCCCAATGGAATGAAACGGCGAGAGCGGAGGCAGGGCTGTCACAGCGCGACACCAGATGTCCGAGCTCTCTCAGCTCGGCGCCCCACTGCGCTGCCGCATGGCGAGCCTCTTCATCGGCGTACGGACCGTCCATGGGCAAGGGCCCGGTGTCCATCACGACACCGAGAGTGAAATAGTCCGCCGGTGCGCCCCACAAGCGGCGCTCACCGTGCAACTGCGCGAGCGTCGTACCATCGCGATCCCGAACCTCACGAAGCTGCCCCCGGGATCCAAGCATCGCCTTCAAGGCCCCGCGCAGTGCTTCCGGGGTGAGGGCGGTGGCACCGCCGAGCAGTAGCATCTCCGGGAGGTGTAGCCACTCGAGCCCGCGACCCGCTCGCATGGCGATGCTGGCGCCCCGGGCATACTGGTCGAAGCTGGGCCGAAAGAACTCTCGCGCGAGTGTCCACAGCTCGCACAGGGCATCGTGCAGGGCATCGCCTATCAGAAACTCACTGCGGTACGCGGCGGCCGCGAGGCGAAACCGATCAATGCCGACATCACCCATCTCGATGAACCGCGAGACCGGCGACTCGCCGATTTCTACGGACAGGATCTCGCACGAGCCTTCCACCGTTCGATCACCGAGCATGGCGGTGTTCGAGTATCATCGCGACCACGGCGGAGCTGGGAGCACGCGGTATCCACGTGACGCCGCCCCCGCGAACCCAGCCCACGAACTCACTCAGTTGGCCGCTCGCCGGGTGGGCGACGAGCAGCCACAGGCCGGAGGTGTCGGTATCGATCACATAGAGTTCGGTCCTGGGCGGAAGGCGGAGCTTGCGGGAGGTGAGGCGAGTCTTCTCCACGCCCGGCTGCCAATACACATGGACCTGGCTAGAGGTGCGCACGAGGACAGGTGCCTGCACGATGCGCTCATAGCCTCGACTACCGTTCGAAAATGGCATATCGAACAGGGCCCGGTGTGCTTCCCCGTAGTGATCTCGGAGCTCGAAACGGTCGTGTTTCACGTCGGCCAGCGCGGCGAGCCGCGACCGCGCCTTACGCACGGCTCTATCGAATGCGGCATCGCGACGGCTCTTGTCGAGCTCCGGCGCCATCAGGGAAGCGAGGAACTCGCGGCCGGCAGTCGAGCTGATACGCAAGCGATGCCGAGCGGCGTCGATGGCGTCGATGGCGTGCTGGTCAGGGCGCGTGGTCTGCTTGTTGGACGCACCTTGGCGGCGCTTCATGACGTGCGAACCGGGCCCACCATTGCGGTCCTTGTTGCGCCTATCCTTGGTGGGATCGTCGCGGCGGTCTGCTTCCGGCTGGGATTTCTCGCCTTCGGCGTGAGCGGCAGGGGCCTTGTGGGGGCGCCCACCACCGCCGGGGTGACCTGACTCGCCTTTGGGGTGACCGGACCCACCTTCGCCGTGACTGGACCCACCTTCGCCGCGACGGGACCCACCATAGGTGTGACCGGCGGAAACTAGCAGAGCGAGCCCCAGCAGGACGCTGGTTACATATCGAGAGCTACGGGCCATTCGACGTCTCCTTTCCTGGACTTTCATCGCCACCATGGCCGGGGTCGCCGAGTTCCGGGTCCTCCGATCGACCTTCCTGCAGAAGGGATGGCCGGCGTCGGCGTCGGGTGGTGATGGTGGCGTTCATGCTGCAGAGGGAATCCGGTTGACGATTGGCGGTGGTTGCTCATGCGCCCCCTCCGCAGAAGCCGGTGCTGCTCCTGAGGCGCCGCAAGGGGCACGACTCCGACAGCAAAGACCGGGCTACCGGCAATCCGCTAGCCCGCAAGGCCTCGTCCGCCACGGTGAGAACGCCCTGCGCCCGGTCGCGTAGTCCTCGTGCCGAGACGTCTGCGCGTCGGCTTGGCTCCGAGGTGGCGCGAAGTCCTATCACCGGACGAGTACGTCCATCCGCGGATCCGCGGATCCGTCGCCAGCCCGGCGCGGTCCCACACCGAACGCTTCACCATGAACCATGCTCCCGAGGAGTCGTCGCCGACTCAACCCGGTCCACACCGGCAGGCAACGCCGCCGTCTCTGTTGCCACGCCCCATTGTTTGTCCTACACGTAGGAAATCGCAACATGCCCGGGACTCGCCCCTACATGACCGATACGGCGGTGGACACCGCGGTGGGCGTTGCGCTCGATCGCCTGTTCGAATCCGAGGGCGAGCTCCCGCCAGACGTCCACGAGCGTACGATCGCCGGGTTCTATGCTCGTCATCTGGAGCGCGTGTTACGCGAGCGGCGGAGCACCACCGCCGGACGCCGAAACAGCGGCTGGAGTGTGGATTGCGAGTACAATCGGCTTGGCCTCGACCCGAAGCGCGTCCCCGATCTCGATGTCATGTTCCGCGAGGTCGCGGCTGGCCTGGGCTGGCCGCCGGATGCCTTCACCGCAGGTGACACAGGACTCGTCGTACCGGACGTGGTCGTTCACCGCCGGCAGAGCGGGATCGGCGCTGGCAACCTCATCGTCTGTGAACTCAGGCGCATCACCGCGAGCAAGGAAGCGATCGCCGCGGATCTCGTCAAGCTCGCCGCGTGCCGCCTGCACATCAAGTACGAGCATGCGTTTCTGATCCTGCTGGGCGAGACGCGGGACGCTTGCGTCGTGCATCGCGCGAGCACGGAGTTGCGAGACATCGTGTGGTACGTGCAACGGCTCGAGGAAGCAGCAGCCATCCGGCGATGGAAGAAGGGCCATGCGGCGGCCGCACAACGTCAACGCAGCCTGCTGGCCGCAGAGGGGCCGCGTCCGGTGCTGGCGGTTGCCGAATTGCTGTCCGCGTTGAATGCGCTCTACGCCATGGGGATGTGGCCAGGGCCGCGTGATGCGCTCAGCGAACGGGGTGTTCAGCAGGTGAGACGCCGCTGGGCGCAGGTGCAACACCGTGCGAAGCAAGCCCGGACGAGGTGAGCTGCGGATCCAGCGAGCGCTCGCAGCACTCGTGAGCGCCTTGGAGGGAGCGGATATACCGTGGATGGTGATCGGGGGTATCGCGATCATCGCACGCGGAGTTCGCCGGATGACCACGGACATCGATGCTGTCGTTCAGGGCGACCGCATCGACGTGCCTGCGCTTCTCCATCTGCTGTCCAGGAAGCGCATCGTTCCGCGCATTGCCGACGCCGAGGTATTCGTGCGCGAAAGCATGGTCCTGCTGCTCCGGCACGAGCCCACAGGGGTGAGCTTCGACGTTTCTTTGGCATGGACCGCCTTCGAACACGATGCGATCGCGGCACGCACCAACGCAAAGTTCGGCTCCGTCGTGGCGCCGATGGCCCGGGCAGAGGACCTCGTGGTGTTCAAGGCGATGGCGGCGCGGCCGGTGGACATCGAGGACGCGTCTGCGCTGCTTCTCATGTACAAGGATATCGACCTGGGCCGGGTACGTCGGCGACTCGCGGAGCTCGCGGCGCTTGCGGACGAACCGCTGCTGCTGGCCGGCCTGGAACAGGTGATCGAACGCTCGATGTCCACCACGCCGAGGTCCAAAACTCGGCCTCCGAAATCTCCACGGACGGCAGGTTCGGCGAAACGCCGCCCTCCGCGGCGGACCGGTACGACGACCAGGCGCAAGCGTACGTCCTCTTGAGCTCATCCCCTTCGAGGTTACCGCCGGCGCTACGCGCGCCCCGGCAGCGTGATGTGCCGGGTCCACAGCGCCGCCGCGATCCCGGCGGCGATCGCGGCGACCATGGCGAGCGCGAAGACCAGGCGCGCGCCGGGGAACAGCGACAGGAGCACAGTGTCGAGCTTGCGCGCCATGACGACGTCGCCGACGACCTGGTTGTCGAAGCCGCGGATCGGCTGGGCGAGCACGTGGTACTGCGCGCCGCCGGCGTAGGCCTCGGCGGTGCCGGCGGTCGCGGCGGCGACCTTGACCAGCGCGGGCGGCACGTCGCCGATCGCGGTGCCGTCGGGGGCGACGATCGAGAGCAGGGTGCGCTGGTCGAGCCGGATCTCGCCGAACATCCGCGCCGCGTCGACCTCCTCGATGAACGCGCTCGCGACCTCCTTGGTCTTGCCGGTGCCCAGGACCAGCGTCCGCGTGTAGAACAGGCCGAGGCCGCGCGGCGGGCTGGGGCCGAGCAGGCCGGTCGCGACCAGCGCGGGATCGTCGGTGCGCACCAGGCTGATCGTGCGGTCCTTCTGGGTCAGCGCGGACTTGACCCACGGCAGCTGGGTCAGGTCGCTGCGCGCGTGGCCGGGCGCGGCGCTCGAGTACATCATCCGGCCCTTCTTGTCGGCGACCGCGATCGTCGTCGGGTACTGCGTGCCCGCGAAGTCCTGGACCAGCGTCCAGTCCTGCGATGCCAGCTCGCTGTGGATGCGGTCGAAGTTGTCGGCGTCGCTCTGCGGATCGCCCAGGCCGAACTCGGCCTGGTCGCGGTTGCTCGAGACGTCGCGCATGACGCTGAGCGAGTAGACCTGGTTCGCGCTGGCGTCGAACCGCGCGGTGAGGCCGTCCCAGGCGCGGTTGGTCTGGCGGCCGGTCAGCGCGAACGACTCGCCGATCTCGGCGGTGACGCGATCGCGGACGACGAGATCGGCGACCAGGCCCAGGCCGAGGGCCGCGGCGACGGCGGTCGCGGCGATCGCGGTGCGCCGCCACGGCCGGGCGCGATCGCGGCCGAGCTCGCCGAGCAGGTGCTCCATGGTCGGGAACCGATCGCCCGGGCGCACCTCGAGGCCGCGCAGGACGATCGCGTGCAGCGCGCCCGACACGCGCGAGCCGGGCGGCGGCGGCCGGACCACGCCCTCGCACACGCTGCGACCGAGGTCGTCGAAGGTCTTGCCCTCGAATGGCCGGCTGCCGTACAGCGCCTCGTACAGCGCGACGCAGAAGCTGAACTGATCGGTGCGCGGATCGATGTTGCCGCCGCGGAACTGCTCCGGCGCCATGTACGCCGGCGTGCCGAGCACCGAGCCCGACGCGGTCAGATCGACGTCGCCGGACCCGCCGGACCCGAAGGACACGCCGGAGCTGAACAGCGCGCCGGACGCGCGGAACGACGACGAGGCCTGCGGTGAAGGCGGGCTGTCCCCCGGTCGGGCTGCCGCGAGGCCGAAGTCGGTGACGCGGATCCGGCCGTCGGCGCCGACCAGGCAGTTGTCGGGCTTGAAGTCGCGGTGGACGATGCCGGCGGCGTGCGCGGCGGCCAGGCCGCGGCCGGCCGCGATGTACGACTCGGCGATCTCGGCGACCGGGTGGTCCTGCTGCTGCCACAACCGGAGGCTCCCGCCCTGGACCAGCTCCATCGCGATGTAGGTGATGCCATCGGCGACCCCGACGTCGTAGACCGCCACGACGTTGGGGTGGTTGACCTGCGCCATCGAGCGCGCCTCGCGGACCAGGCGCTCGGTCAGCGCCTCGTCGGGGCGATGCAGCAGCTTGACCGCGACCTGGCGGCCGAGGCCGACGTCGTCCGCGCGGTACACCACGCCCATCGCGCCCGCGCCGAGCCGATCGCGGAGCGTGAAGCGGCCGAGCGTGCGGCCGGTCATGCTCGGCGTGACGATGCGCCGCGGCGCGAGCCGTCGCGATCCCGCCGCGGTGGCCGCGAGCGCGGGATCGCCGCTCGGGCGCGGCGGCACGCTGTCCTGGGTCTCGCCCAGGAAGGCCGCGTTGAACCCACCGGGATCGTCGGGGCCGGCGGGACTGCGCGGACTCGATGGACGGCCGTCGGCGTCGCGCAGCGTTGCCACCGCGGCATCGCGCGTCGCGTCGCGGGCCAGCAGCGAGAGCAGATCTCGGCAATCCGCACAGCCGTCGAGGTGCGCGATCGCGCGCGCGCGCGCCGCAGCATCGAGCGCGCCCGCCATCAGGTCCTGCACGGCGTTGGCGTCGAGACACTCCACGCCTTCGCATTGTGACACGAAGTTCCATGCCACAATGCACAGCGATGGATCCGGTCGACCGCCTGATCGCCGCGAGCGGCCTCCCGGCCGCGTCGCGCGCGGTGGTCGCGACGGCATGGCAGGCCATGCTCGATGCCGCGCAGGCCGCGTGGCCGGACATGCGGGTCGACCCCGCGCAGATCGTCGACTTCATCGCGCCGCGGCTCGCCGGCCCCGACCTCGCCGCCGCACTCGCCACCGCGCCCGCCGCCGACCTCGTGCTCGCCGCCGCGTGCACCGCGCAGGAGCCGACCGCGCATGCGGCGTTCGACGCCATCCTCGCCGAGGTCGACGCCGCCGGCGCCTCGACCCGCTCGCCCCAGGACCTGATCGACGACGTCAAGCAGGTGCTCCGCGTCCAGCTCCTGGTGGTCAAGGACGGCAAGCCGCCCGGCATCGCCGGCTATCGCGGCAAGGGCCCGCTGCGCGGCTGGGTCCGCATCACCGCGACCCGCGAGCTGATCCGGCACCAGCGCAAGCGCGCCCGCGAGACCCCGAGCGAGCGGCCGCTCGACGAGGCGCTCGGCGACGCCGGCGACCCGCTGCTGTCGCAGCTCAAGGCCGAGTACCGCACCGAGTTCGCCACCGCGCTGCGCGAGGCGATCGTCGAGCTCGACGCCGAGGACCGCACGCTCCTGCGCCAGCAGATCGTCGATCAGCTCTCGATCGACGAGATCGGCGCCGCGTTCGGTGTCCACCGCGCCACCGCCGCCCGCTGGCTGCAGCGCGCCCGCGGCGCCCTGGTCACCGTGACGCGCGGCCGGCTCGCCGCCCGGCTCAAGCTCCCCGTCGACGAGATCGACAGCGTGATCCGCCTCGTCCAGAGCCAGCTCGACGCCAGCGTGATCCGCTACCTCCGCGAAGGCGACGACGAATGACCGCGCGACGCGAGCGTGATCCGCTACCTCCGCGAAGGCGACGACGAATGACCATCAGTGATAGACCTGGCCGCCGTCCTTGTACTTCTCGCCGTACTTGTTGAGGTGCGCCGGCTCGGGGCCGCGCACGATCTCGAGATCGATCATGGCCTCGGCGCCCGACTTGACGGTGACGCTGGCGATCGCCGGCTTGGTCGCTCGCCGGGCATAGGCGTACACGGTCCAGTCGCCCGGCGGGACGCCGTCGATCGCGAACTTGCCGTCGGCGGCGGCCACCACGTGGCGCCGGTTGGGCAGGATGAGGATGGTCGCGGCCATCTCGGGGTGGATGTTGCAGTAGACGTCGACCACGCCGGCCTCGGGGAACTGCTTCTCCTTGGTCTCGCCGCGCTTGAACGATCCGAGATCGAACTTGCGCGGCACCGACTGCGAGAACACGTTGTGGAGGAACGGATCGAGGTTGGGGAACGCGACCTTCTCGCCGACGGTGATCGCGACGAGGTCGGGGACGAACCTGCGGCCCTTCTGGGCGATGACCGTGACATTGTCGGTCGGCGGCTCGTTGAACCCGGTGACGTAGACGATCACGTCGGCGGCGCTGGCGGGCCCGCCGTCGGCCTCGAGGAACTTGACCGTGCCGACCACGCGGCCGCCGGGCTGGGCGGCGACGGGGCCTGCCAGGGCCACGGCCGCGGCGATCGCGAGCGCGCGCATCAGAACGCGATCCCCCACAGCACGCGCGGCGCGATCCGCACGTGGTACAGGCCGATGCCGAACATGCCGCTGATCCAGAACCGGCCGTGGCTCCACGACACGTCGGGGCCGGCGGTCGCCCAGCTCTCGACGACCGAGTCGAGGCTGATCTCCGAGTAGACCTCCGCGCCGACGCGCAGCTCGCTGGTCGCGAGCATGCTGACCCCGGCGCTGGGCCGGAGCTCGACGTGGCGGCTGCCCGACGCGATGTCGCCGACGGCGCCGAGGTCGACGACCGCCTGCACCGCGCCCGCGTCGTACGAGGCGACGGCGTCGGCCTCGAGCCGCACCGAGTCGCGCGAGATGACGTCGCGCTTGACCGCGAGCCGGAGCAGCGGCACCAGCGGTGGTGCCTCGGCCGGATCCTGCGGCGCCATGCGGTAGCGCGCCTCGATGCCGAACCGCTTGAACGTGAACGAGGTCCGCGTGGTGCCGTCCATCTGCTCGACCGCGGCCCAGTCGAGCTCGACCGGCAGCGCGAGCTCGAGCTGATCGGTGACGCCGACCAGCGCGGCCCACGACACCCAGGTCTCCTTGGTCCGCGTGCCGTACTTGTCGTTCTCCTCCTGGATCCAGGTCTGGAGCTCGACGCCGCGCTCGGGCATCACCTCCGTGCCGAACAACCAGCCGTAATAGGTCCGGCCGGCGTGCGCGGCACGCGGAAACACACACGCGGCGATCAGGAGGGCCAGGGCGATACGCACGCGCGCATCCTACCCGCGGGCGGGGGTATCGTCGCGCCCATGATCGATCACATCGGTATCCAGGTCACCGATCTCGACGCCAGCGTGGCGTTCTACACCCGCGCGCTCGCGCCCTTGGGCTACGCGCTGGTGATGCGCTGGGAGCAGTATGCGGGCTTCGGCGTTGCCGGCAAGCCCGACTTCTGGATCGGCGCCGGCAGGCCGGCTGACAAGATCCACGTCGCGTTCCGCGCCCGGGGCCGCGGCGAGGTGCGCGCGTTCCACGACGCGGCGATCGCCGCCGGCGGGACCGACAACGGGCCGCCCGGGATCCGCGCGGTCTACCATCCGGACTACTACGGCGCCTTCGTCCTCGATCCCGACGGCCACAACGTCGAGGCGGTGTGTCACGACGCGTACCTCGACTAGTGTGTCGGGCGCCCGGAGAACGACGCGCGAGACTCGCCGTGGGCCGAATCACCACCGACTCATGCGCGGACGGCGCGCTCCGACCCCATCCGCTCGCGGTCGCCCACGGCTAGCGGGCGGCTAGCGGCAATGCCCGTCAGGCGCTACGTGATCGGCATGGCGGCTAGCGGCTGCTACGCGATCAGCTCGATCGGGCGCGGCGACAGCGGACACAGCTCGCCGATCGCGGCTGCGGTCAGGCCCTCGCTGCGCAGCGCCGCGGTGCAGGCCTCGGCGCGCTCGGCCGGGACGCACAGGAGGAGGCCGCCGCTGGTCTGGGCATCGCACGCCAGCGAGGCGAGCAGCTCGCGCTCGGCGTCGCCGGGGGCGGGCTCGGCGGTGAGCGGCGCGCCGTCGGACCACCGCACGAGATCGGCGACGAACGCCCGGTTGGCCTTGCTGCCGCCGGGGCACAGCTGATCGCGCAGGTGGCCCAGGGCGTCGGGCAGGATCGGCAGGCGCGCGAGCTCGATCCGCGCGCCGACCTGCGAGCCGCGCACGAGGTTGCGGAGGTGGCCGAGCAGGCCGAAGCCGGTGATGTCGGTCGCCGAGGTCACGCCGTGCGCGTGGCCGATCCGCGCGGCGCCCTGGTTGAGCGTGGTCATGGCGGCGATCGCCGCGGCCGTGGCGGCGGGGCTGGCGACGCCCTTCTTGATCGCCTGTCCGATCACGCCCGTGCCGAGCGGCTTGGTCAGCACCAGGACCTGGCCCGGCCGCGCCGTGCGGTTGGACCACAGCGCGCTGGGCTCGACCTCGCCGGTGACCGACAGGCCGTACTTGAGCTCGGGGTCGCGCACCGAGTGGCCGCCGACGATCGCGACGCCGGCCCGAGCGCAGGTCCGCGTGCCGCCGGCGAGGATCGCGTCGAGCACGTCGAGCGGCAGCTGATCGTCGGGGAAGAACACCAGGCTGAGCGCGAACCGCGGCTCGCCGCCCATCGCCCAGACGTCCGACATCGCGTTGGCCGCGGCGATCGCGCCGAACGCCTCGGGGTCGTCGACCAGCGGCGCGATCACGTCGGCGGTGAGCACCAGGTCGCGGCCGGCCGTGCCGCGCACCACGGCGGCGTCGTCGGACAGCTCGTGATCGACGATGACATCGCGGCGCACGCCTCCCGCCGCGCCTGCCGGACCTGGAAGGTGCGCGAGGACCTGGGTCAGCTCACCGAGCCGAAGCTTGGCGGCTCAACCACCGCCGCGGGCATACTGCGTGAGGCGGATCGCGGCGCGGGCTTCGGGGGTCATGCCGGCATCTAAGCACGGCTCGCGGCGTTGGCCAGCGCGGCGCCGGCCCTCACGGCACCACGATCCGGCGTCCGTACACGTCGGCCACCAGCTGCGCGATGTCGGGGTCCTGCGCGAGAGCGATCGGGAACTGGACCGCCACCGCGACGCGGTAGCCGTGGCCGATCAGCGGCGCCACGACATGGATCACCGGAACGTTCTGGAAGGTACCGTGAAACAGCGCGAGCGGCCGTTGCGAACCGGCGATCGGTGCCTGGGTCAGCTTGTCGAAGGTCAGGCCGTTCAGCTGCGCGTGGGCCTTCACCAGCTCCTGGATATCGTTGGTCGCGACGACGATCGGCCCCCCCGCGATCATCACGCCACGACCGTCGAATGCGGCGACGCCCGCTGCGTTCTGCGCGGCGACGCGGAACCCCGGCGGAAGCACCAGGGCGACCCCCTGCCCGACGGCGACCTTTTGGCCGTCGGGCGGACCCGCGGTGGCTGCATGGGAGGACGGCTGCTTCGGGCGCGGCCTCGGCGTCACCGGCCTGGACGGCTTCGCCGGCGGCTGCGACGGCGTGGTCGGCAGCAGCGACGGCAGGTCCGGTCCGTCCGAGGGATCGGGATCGACCGCAGGCTGTGGCGACGGCTCCGGCGCCTCGTGCACCGGTTCCGGCGTGTCCTTCGACGGCTCGGGCCCCGGCCTGGCGGCCCACGGATCGGGCTTCGCCTCGGCGGAGCCGTGGCTCGGCTCGTCGGACACCACGGTGTCCTGGATCACCGGCTGCCGGCGCGAGCGCACCGCGACCACGCCGATGATGGCGGCGCCGACCACCACCGCGATGCTGATCACGACGATCAGGCTGGTCGGCGGCAGCGCTCGCTGGCGGGCCCCGGCCGGGTTCACCCCGAACGGCACCGGCGGGTGCGGCATCGGCGCGGGGTACGGCGCGTGCGGCGGCGCGGCGTACGGCGACGGCGCCGCATGCGGCGGCGTGATCTGCGGCGGCGCGCCATACAGCGGTGCCGCCGGCATGACCGGCGCAGCGAACGACGGCGGCAGGACCGGCGGGACCGGCAGGGCGGCATACGGCGACGGTGCACCGGGCGGCGTGAAGCTCGCCGGGGACGGCAACCCCGCCATGCTCGGCGGACCCGGCATCGCTGGCGGCGCGCCGGCGCGCTGCGCGACCGGGCGAGGCGTGGCCGCGGGCGGATCGGCGCCCGGCATGGCGGCCGAGGCCACCGAGCGCTGCGCGCTGCGCGGCTCCGGCGGCAGCGTCTGGCGCAGCGCCGCGATCTGCTCGGCGAACGCTTCCATCGTCGCCGGCCGCCCGGCCGGATCCTTGGCCATCGCGCCCAGGATCAGCGCGTCGAGCGCCGGCGGCAGGCCGAGGTCGGGGCGGCGCTGAGTCGGCGGGACCGGCGCGTCGAGCAGGTGCTTGGACAGCATCGCGAGCACGGTCGGCGCCTCGTGCGGCAGCCGCCCGGTCACCATCTCGTACAGGAGACAGCCGATCTGCTCGGGCGACATGTACTGCGGCGTGCCGAGCATGTCGCCCTGCTGGGTCATCGCCATCCGCGTGCCGCGCGTGTCGTCGCGCAGCTTGGCGATGCCGAAGTCGAGCACGCGGGCCACGTCGCGCTCGCGGCCGCGGTCCTGCAGCATCACGTTGTCGGGCTTGAGGTCGCGGTGGACGATCGCGCGGGCGTGCGCGTCGGTCAGCGACGCGGCGATCTGGGCGGCGATGCCGAGCGCGCGGCCCAGCGGCAGCGGCGACTCCTGCTGGATCACCGCGCGCAGCGATCGGCCCTCGATCAGCTCCATCGCGATGAACAGCGTGCCGTCGGCGTCCTGGCCGAAGTCGTAGATGTTGACCGTGTTGGGGTGGCTGAGCTTGGCGACCGCCTCGGCCTCGGCGTTGAACCGGCGCACCAGCAGCTGGTCGGCCGACACGTCGGGCCTGAGCAGCTTCACCGCGACCGTGCGCTTGAGCGACATCTGCTCGGCGCGGAACACCGCGCCCATGCCGCCCTCGCCGATCTTGGCCAGCACGCGGTAACGGCCCGCGATCTCGCGGCCGATCATCGCCGGGGCCGGCCCCAGGTTCGGGCTCGACGCCGGCTCGGTCGTCGAGGTCGCCGCGCCGCACGCGCCACAGAACCGCGCGTCCTCGCGGTTGACCGCGCCGCACTGCGGGCAGCGGCCCGGCGCGCCGGGGCCGGACGGCGTCACGGCGCGGCTCCGGCCGCGCGACCGCGCCGCTCCGTCGCGCCCTGCGAATTCGCGCGTGTCATTTCCGTCAATGCAAAGATGCCGTAGAGCGGTGCAGTCCCGCCGCGCAACAATCGCACGTCGACCCTCCGGTCATCGTACAGCGCTACCACCACCAGAGCTTCCCCGCCACCGTCGGGTACCGGCGCGAACGCGAGGTAAACCCGCAACGGCGCGCCGCTGAACGTGATCCCCGCCAGCACGTCGGCCTCGGCGCCGGCCAGCGATGTGATCGTCGTCTCGGGCAAGAGTCCCTCGACCGTCAGCTGCGCGGTCAGCCCGGTCCGCGCGTCGATCCCGTCGATCCTGAGCTGCGCGCTGCCGTCGGGGACGCCGAGCCGGAGCGCGGAACCCTCCCCGACGCGCTGGCCCTTCCACGTCCCGAGAAAGTCCCGCAGGTCGTTGCACGCGACGAGCGTCAGCAGCACGAGCGGTGCCCAGCGCACGACTCACCGTAGCACCGCCGGCGAACCATGCGCTACGTTCCCGGAAGATGAGGCGGCTCTCGTTCGCGCTGGTGGCGCTGGTCGTTGCGCGGCCGGTGTTCGCCCAGCCCGCGCCCGAGCCGCCGCAGCCGCAGCCCGCGCCCGAGCCGCCGCCGCCGCCGCAGGCACCGGCCCCCGAGCCGCTCGCGCCCAGCTCGCCCGACGACGCCGCCCCCGACGAGGTGCCGGCAGGGCCGCGCGCCGATCCCGACACCGTGCTCCACGAGGACAACGAGTTCGGCCCGCTGATCCTGATCGAGCGGATCGACATCACCGGCAACACCGCGACGCAGACCGAGATCATCCAGCGCGCGCTGCCGATCAGCCCCGGCGACGTCCTGCACTCGAGCGACAAGCGGCTGCGCGAGGCGCGGTTCAAGATCCTCGCGCTCGGCTACTTCCGCGACGTCGGCCTGGCGATCCACAAGGGCAGCCAGCGCGGCCAGGTCGTCATCGAGGTCCACGTCGTCGAGCGCGGCACGCTGGTGCTGAACCGCCTGTGGTTCGGCACCACGTCGCTGTCGCCGTGGTGGGCCGGCGCGGACATCGGCGAGCGCAACCTGTACGGCCTCGGCCTGGGCGTCGGCGGCGGCTTCGTGTTCGCCCGCCACGGCGACTTCCCCGGCGCGCGCGACCAGTACGCCGCCGAGATCCGCATCACCGACCCGTCGCTGCGCGGCAGCCGGTGGGGCGCGAGCTGGGCCGCGACCGTGGTCCACGGCAGCGAGCCGTACCGCGTGCCGTGCACGCCCGTCGACGGCGACCCCAGCCCGACGTGCGCGTTCCCGTATCGCCGCGTCGGCGTGCGGATCGGCGCGACCTACAACATCAGCGCGCTGACCCGGCTGACCACCGGCCTGCGCATCGAGGCGATCGACGCCGCGCTGCCGGCGGTCCCGCTCGTGCAGCACCCCGACGGCTCGCTCACCACCGCCAACCTCCACCTCCTCCCCGGCGCCAGCCGCGTCGTCACCACCAGCTTCGGCTTCGACCGCGACACCCGGCCCGATCCGATCCTGCCGCACGCCGGTGATCGCATCGTCGCGTCCGCCGAGCTCGGCGGCACGCTGCTCGGCGGCAGCTACGACTTCGCGACGATCTTCGCCGGCTACGAGCACTACTGGCCCCTGCTCGGCGAGCGCCACGCGCTGGCGATCAAGCTCGCCGGCGGCGTGGTCGTCGGCGACGCCCCCCGGTTCGACCGGATCTACATCGCCGACGTCGACCGCATGCTGACGCCGCGCGCGCTCGGCATGGTGCTGTCGACCTCGCCGCCGCTGTCGATCCTCGGGACCCGGGCCGACAAGCCCGCCTACGGCGACCTCGGCGGCAGCGCGACCGTCGAGTACGCGCTCCAGGTGTACCGCGGCAGCGGCAAGCAGCGGCTGTACGGCGCCGACGTGTTCGTCGCCGCCGGCGTGTGGGGGCTCGCCGAGCACGCCGAGCTGCGTGCGCGCACCACCGGCCTGGCCGCCGCGCTGCCGATCGACGTGTTCGCCGACGCCGGCCTGCGGATCGACACCGACATCGGCGTGTTCGAGCTCGCGATCGGCAACGCGCTGGGACGGCTGCGATGACGCGTACGCTGCTCGGCGCGGCCGCGACCGTCGCGGCGGTGCTCGCGTTCGCCCGGCCGGCGCACGCCGACGACAAGCTCGACGTCCAGCGCATGCGGTTCGTCGAGCGCGGCGAGGAGCTCACCGTCTCGACCCTCCCGCCCGGCGGGATTGGCAAGCTGTTCGACGCCACCGCCTACGAGGCGCTGTCGAGCGGCATCGCGTCCACCGTCGTGATCCGGATCCAGATCACGGCGCGCGACGCCAACGAGCCGGTCGCCGAGCAGCTGATCCAGCGCTCCGTCGTCTACGACGTGTGGGACGAGATCTACACGCTCCGGCTCGACGAGCCCGGCGGCTCGCGGACGTTCAAGGTCAAGTACCGCGCCGAGGCCCTCAAGTGGCTGACCGCGATCGACGACCTCCCCGTCGCGCGGACCCAGGTCCTGCCGCTCGAGCAGGTGTTCGTGCTCAAGATGGTCGTCGAGCTCAACCCCGTCTCCAGGGAGACCCTCGCCGAGGTCCGGCGCTGGCTCAGCCAGGGCACCGGCGGCGGGATCGACCGCGGCGGCGCCTTCTTCGGCTCGTTCGTGTCCGTGTTCTACAATCCCAAGATCGCCGATGCCGACCGCGTGCTGCGCCTCCGGTCGCAACCCTTCTACAGGCCCACCCCGTGACCCACGAAAAGCGCCTGCCCCTCCAGCTCAAGCTCACGGCCACGCTCGTGCTGATCGTGATGACGCCGCTCGCCGCGTCGGCGTACCTCATCGATCAGCTCGGCAAGGCCGCCGCCAACGTCGCCGCCGGCGAGGCGTCGTCGCGGATCGCGACCATGGAGAAGGCGATCGACACCTATCGCGACATGGTCGACATCACCAAGCGCCTGCACGACGAGATCGCCACCCGGCTCGCGCAGCGCCCCGACTTCCTCCAGCTCGACCCCACCGTCAACCTCGCCCGCATCATCAACGACGAGCCGGGCCTGCGCGCGATCGCGCTGCTCCGCCCCGATGGCAGCGCCGCCGCCGAGGCCGAGCGTCCGTCGCCCGGACCGCAGTGGCGCGACAAGATCGTCGACCATCCCCTCGGCACCGGCGGCGCGACCTTGAAGCTCACGTTCACGGTGTCGGCGACCGTCAACGAGGACCTCGGCCGCCTCAAGCAATCGATCGACGCCGCCCGCACGTTCTCCCAGATCCGCACCGCGCTGCCCGAAAGCTACCGCACCGCGTTCCTCGTCCTGCTCGGCGTCGCCGGCCTCGCCGCCGCCGGCTTCGGCATGCGGGCGTCGTCGTTCCTGACCCGGCGGATCGACGCCCTCGTGTCGACCGCGCGCAAGGTCTCCGACGGCCACCTCGACGCGCGGGTCGAGCTGCGCGGCCAGGACGAGCTCGCCGAGCTCGGCAGCGCGTTCAACACCATGCTCGACGATCTCGACCAGACCCGCACCCAGCTCGAGTACCTCCAGCGCATGGGCGTGTGGCAGGACGTCGCGCGGCGGCTCGCCCACGAGATCAAGAACCCGCTGACCCCGATCCAGCTCGCCGTCCAGCAGTGCGTGTCGTCGTACCGCGGCGACGAGGCGCGGTTCAGAAAGCTCCTGGTCGACACCGGCGAGATCGTCGAGGAGGAGATCGCCGGTCTGCGCCGCCTGGTCGACACGTTCCGCACCCTCGGCGCGCTGCCCAAGGTCGAGGCGGCCCCGATCGCGCTCGCCGAGGTCATCGACGAGCTCAAGCTCGATCCCACCGTCGCCGTGCACCTGACGCTCGCGCCGCCGGCCTCGCCGGTCACCGTGCGCGCCGACAAGCTGCTGCTCAAGCGCGTGCTCGCCAACCTGATCGAGAACGCGATCCACGCCGGCGAGGAGGCCGGCGCCACCGGCGACGTCGTGGTCGGCTGGGCCGCCGATCCTGCGCGCAACGTCGTCACCATCACGGTCGACGATCACGGCCACGGCGTTCCCGAGGCCAGCCGCGTCAAGATCTTCGAGCCCTACGTCACCACCAAGTCCACCGGCACCGGCCTCGGCCTCGCGATCGCCCGCAAGATCGCGATCGAGCACGGCGGCGACCTCGTGCTCGCCCCCGACCGCGCCCCCACCGGCGGCGCTCGCTTCGTGGTCTCGCTGCCCCTGCGCGGCCCCGACGCATCGCTGCCGTGAGGCGCCGCTGCCGCCTCCGGCGCCGATCGCGGCACCAAGCTTAATGATCACTCCGGATCCCGCCACCGCGGATCGCGCGCGATCCGTGATGTCCAGCCCGCCCGCCCGGCCGGCGCCGCCCGACCCCGACGCTCCGCTGTTCCATACCTGGAAGGTCGGCGACCACGTGCTCGGCGCCCGCGCGCTGATCTCCGAGGTCGACGCGGCCGAGTTCCGCGACCGCACCGTCGCCGTCACCGCCACCGCTTACTCCTCTCCGTGGTCGGGCAGCTGCGGCGACGCGCGCCGCGAGCGCCAGCCCCGCACGCTCGCCGAGATCGCCGCCGCCCAGCACATCGACGACCGCCGCGCCGCCGGCCTCGGCCTGCGCGAGCCGATCGTCGAGCACCAGCTGCTCTGCGTCACCAGCCGCACGCCCGCCCTCACCATCTACGTCGGCGGACCGCGCGCCGTCACCTGCTGGAGCGGCGTCTGCTACGTGCTCGGCCGGTAGGCTGAACCAGTTCTCTCCGGGCGCGGCGGCCGGGCGCGGCGGCGGCGGGAAGGCGCGGCGGGCGGGCGCGGCGGCGGCGGGAAGGCGCGGCGGGCGGCCTCGCTTGACGCTGGCGGGCGCGGCTGGCGGTCTCGGCTGGCG
>VBLP01000594.1:0-3227 GCA_005887925.1 Deltaproteobacteria bacterium
TACGCTGCATCGAAGCCAACGGCGACTGGGACCGTTTCATCGAATTCGTCCACGACCGGATGCAGGCGGACGCGCAACGCGATGGCACGCGACTTCGCCTGCAATCTTCAACGGCTGCGGAACTCCCCACCCTCATCGAGGCAGCGTGACATGGGCCGATCTGCACCCGATTCAAAAAACCTATTGCATGGCACGCAATGTGGTTTATAGATCGTCACCCGTGGAACGCAGCATTGGCCTGGCGTTCACCACACTCACGATCCTCGCTCCGCTTGCCCACGCGGCGCACCCCCAGCAAGCAGTCAAGCCAGAAGGTACCGTCGATACACGCGTCGGCCCGTACGAGTTCGTCGCGACCGATGCGGCCGCCCATCCCAGGGGTTACTCGTTCGCCCGCCAGGTGCTCGCCGCGCAGCCTGCCGCTGCGGCGCGCGCGCAGAGCCGCGTGATCCATCTCAACCGCGACGGGGCGATCCTGCGCCCGGGCGACAACGACTCTGCGCGCCAGGTGTCGTCGATCGTCGGCCAGCCAACCGAGATCACCGGCTGGGACATCGACGACGACACGTGGAACGACACCGTGGCCTGCGTCGCCGGCATCTACGCGCCGTTCGACGTGACCGTCACCGATCAGGATCCCGGCAGCGTGCCGCACATCGAGGCGATGTTCGGCGGCAGCCCGGGCGACGTCGGCCTGCCCGACAACGTCGCCGGCGTGTCGCCGTTCACCTCGGACTGCTCGATCATCGAGAACTCGATCGTGTTCGTGTTCACCGATGTCCTGTCCGACGACGCGCGCACGGTATGCGAGGTGATCGCGCAGGAGATCGCGCACAGCTACGGCCTCGATCACGAGATGCTGCCCTCCGATCCGATGACGTACCTCGACTACGCCGGTGACCGCACGTTCCAGGACGAGATGGCATCGTGCGGCGAGTACGCCAGCCGCCGGTGCGGGATCAACGGCACGATGTGCCGGCCGCGCCAGAACTCGGTCGCGCTGCTCGAGGAGCGCCTCGGGGCGCGCGGCGCGAGCGTGGCGACCGGCAGCAACGACAACAACCCCGCCGGGTCCGGGACGACCGGCGGTTGCACGGCGGCGAACGGAGGCGCCCCCGGCGCGATGGCCCTCGCGCTACTCGGCGTGTTCCGCCGCCGCCGTCGATGACGGAGACGGTGTCCACGAACGACCACGGATCCGACGTGGCCGTCACCTCCCAGCGAACGATTGCGGTCGCCGTGGGCACCGTCTCCGTACCGGCTCTCTGCCACTCCACACCCCCTCAACACGGTTCGAGATCTGTGACCTCCCGTGCTCTCGGTCGTTCCGACCGTTCGTGCATGGCTCCTCTCCTCCTCCTGGTTGCTCTCCTGGGCCGGGAGCACGGGAGATCACAGCGCTCGAAGCCGCGATGCGGCGACCGGAAGCCGCGCCGCGGCGATCATACGCGGCGCGCCGGTCAGAAGATCAGGATGCCGGTGAACTGGCCGCGGTAGTCGGGCGCCTCGAGGCCGTCGACGTAGGTCTGGCGCAGCCACACGAAGTCGGCGCCGATGCGCACCGCGGGGGTGATATCGAAGATCAGGTTGCCGTCGAGGAAGTCCTGCTTGTCGAACACCCGGTTGCCGGGACCGAACGCGTGCGCGTTGTCCGAGCTGAGGTGCGAGTAGTTGACGATCACGCCGAGCTTGCCGCTCGGCGGCAGGAAGTACTGGAGGGCGGCGGCGTACGACGTCCACCGGACCGGGTGGAGCGTGCCGTCGGCCTTGAAGATCACCAGGCCGTTGTCGACGTTGGGCGTGTAGGTCGGGGCCGGGGTCATGTTCATCGGGTTGGGTAGCGCGGGCTGGGCCACGCCGCCGCTGAGCCCGCTGTACTGATCGGCGAGCGCGCCACCGATGATGAGCTCGCCCTCGACGGTGAGCGCGTTGGCCCGGCTCTCCTTGGTCGCCGGGACCACCGGCAAGAGCGCGTTGAACGCCAGGCCGTAGCCGTTGCGCTTGACCTCGTCGACCGGGGCGGCCTTGAACTCGGCGACCGCGAAGCGCCGGCCGATCGCCGAGATGCCGATCGCGGCGCTGTCGAGCGAGCTGCCCGCGCCGCCGACGATGTGGAACGCCTTGCGCTTGTCGTAGGACAGCTTGAGGCCGGCCTGGCCGTCGGGCGAGCCGCCGGCGCGCTGCCCGGGCCGCGACACGGCGACCGCGAGCTCGGCCGCGATGTCGCCGGCCTTGATGATCTTGGTGAGCCGGAGCTGCACCGCGCGGGAGTTGATCTCGCCGGGCAGGCCCTGGTACTGGATCCCCCCAGCCTGGGTCATCGGCTGCCAGCCGAACAGCTGCCAGTACTGGCCGATCAGCACGTCGACGACCGGGGTCTCGATCTTGACGTTGGCGTGGCGGATCCGCAGGGTCGCGTTGCCGAACAGCGAGGACTCGGTGATGCCCGGCGGCTGGTTGCCGTTGAAGTCGGCCTCGATCTGGCCGCTGACCTTGATGTCGTCGACCGCCGGCGCGCCGAACCGGAAGCCGATGCGCGAGTTGCGCGCCGAGGTGGTGAACTGGTTGTGCACCGCGGTGTAGGCCGCGGCGGTCATGCCCATCGCCGGCCGCGGCAGCGCGCCGTTGCCCAGCGCCTCGGTCGGGCCCTGGACCGTGTCGAACATGAGATCGCCCTCGGCAAAGCCGTAGAATGTCGCGCCCCACTTGCCCTGCACGCCGGGCGGCGTCTCCGCCTTGTTCTCCACCTGCGACGGAGAGGGCGGCGGCGTGGTGGTCACCGGAGCCGGTGGCCCGCCGGGCGAGCCGGGCGGCGCATTCGGCGGCTGCGGCTCGTCGGCCGGGGCCGGGGCTGGCTCGGCCGGCGGCTGGGGATCGGGAGCGGGTTGTGCGCGCGCCGGCAGGGCCAACGCAACGAGTGGGAGAGATGAAATCAATAGTCGCTGCATCGAGCACACCTAACCGCGCGGCCGTGACGGACCGGTGACGCAACCGCGACAGATCGAGCCGGTGAGATCGGCTGCGACCGTCATCCGTTGCCGGGGCGGAATCGCGCCGTCACACCGCCGTCACGGAGAGCATGCTAAGGCTCCATCATGCTCGTACTGGTCATCGAGGACGAGGTCGACCTCGCCACCACGCTCGAGTACAACTTGCGCGCGGAGGGCTTCACGGTGCGGATCGCGCACAGCGGCCGACAGGGGCTGGCGAGCGCGACCGCGGACCCG
>VBLP01000594.1:3269-7791 GCA_005887925.1 Deltaproteobacteria bacterium
GTCGGCGCCGATGACTACGTGGTCAAGCCGTACAGCGTGCGCGAGCTGATCCTCCGGATCCGCGCGCTGCTGCGCCGGTCGCACCGCGTCGAGGGCGAGCCGTCGCTGATCC
The DNA here is from genome assembly GCA_005887925.1 of Deltaproteobacteria bacterium. Taxonomy (GTDB): domain Bacteria; phylum Myxococcota_A; class Polyangia; order Haliangiales; family Haliangiaceae; genus JABFXX01. The sequence goes on from VBLP01000594.1 coordinate 3,382, forward strand.
GGTTCGGCCGGCTCAAGATCGACCGCGACCCCCACCGCGCCTGGGTCGACGATGCCGAGATCGGCCTGACCGCGCTCGAGTTCCGGCTGCTGCATGCGTTCCTGTCGCGCCGCGGCCGGGTCCAGACCCGCGATGCCCTGCTATCGGATGTGTGGGGCATCGAGGCCGACGTCACGACCCGCACGGTCGATACCCACGTCAAGCGGCTGCGCGAGAAGCTGGGCGACGCGGGCACGTACATCGAGACCCTGCGCGGCGTCGGCTACCGGTTCAAGGATCAGCCCGACGAGGCCACCGCTTGATCCAGCGCGTCCGCTCTCGACTGGTCGGCCTCGCACTCCTGGTCTCGTTCGTCACCGGCATCGCCGGGGCCGACGCGATGCGCACGCGCGCGTTGTCCGACGTGCTGCCGGTCGCGGTCGCCGCGTTCGCGATCACCATCGGGATCGGCTGGGTCGTGGTCGAGATGCTGCGCGGCGCGCTGCACGGCATGCTCAGGTCGATGCGCGACGTGGTGCGCGATCCGAGCCGGCGGATCGCCGCCGAGGCCGCGCCCGGCGACGAGCTGCGCGAGCTCGCCGAGTGGATCAACTTCCTCGCCGAGGACGCCGACCGGAGCCACCGCGCCCTGGCGCGCGAGCGCATGCTGCTCGCCGCGGTCGCCGAGGGCCTGACCCAGGGCGTGATCGCGGTCGACAGCGAGCACCGGATCGAGCTGCTCAACGACGCCGCGCGCAAGATGCTCGGCGTCACCAGCTCGCCGGTCGGCGAGCTCCTGATCGACTTCGTGCGCGTCCCCGAGCTGTTCGACCTGATCGACAGCGACGTCGCGGCGACCGCCGAGGTCCAGCTGCCCAACACGCCGCGCGCGCTGATCCGGACCGCGCGCAAGTGGGGCGGCGACGGCCGGGTGCTGCTGCTCGAGGACGTCACGACGGTGCGCCGGCTCGAGACCGTGCGGCGCGACTTCGTCGCCAACGTCTCGCACGAGCTGCGCACGCCGGTCGCGGTGATCCGCGCCAACGCCGAGACCCTGATGGCCGGGGCCAAGGACGACCCGGTGATCGCGGGCAAGCTGATCGACGGCCTGCACCGCAACGCCGAGCGGCTGGCCCGCATCCTCGCCGACCTGCTCGACCTGTCGCGGCTCGACGCCGGCCAGTACCGGCTCGAGCTGTCCAGCGTGCCGGTCCGCCCGGTGATCGAGCAGTCGCTGAGCGCGGTCGAGCCGCAGGCGGCGCAGCGCAACGTCACCGTCCGGGTCGATATCCCGACCGAGCTCGCGGTGCGCGCCGATCCCAAGGCGCTCGACCACATCCTGGTCAACCTGATCGACAACGGCGTCAAGTACGGCCGGCCCGACGGCAACGTCTGGGTCGAGGCCCGCGCGACCGGCCCGGGCCTCGGCGACGTCCGGATCGAGGTCCGCGACGACGGTCCCGGCATCGCCGACAAGCACCGCACGCGCGTGTTCGAGCGGTTCTACCGCGCCGACCCCAGCCGATCGCGCGAGGCGGGCGGCACCGGCCTCGGGCTGTCGATTGTCAAGCACCTGGTCGAGAGCATGGGCGGCGAGGTCGGCGTCGAACCCCACCTGCCGCAGGGCAGTATTTTCTGGCTACGCTTGCCGCGGGCGAGCAGCATCGGAACACCACCATGACGGCGCATACCAGCAAGGACTTCGAACAGGAGCTGCGCACGCTGCGCGAGCGGCTCGCGACGATGGGCGAGCGTGCGGCTCGCCAGCTCGCGCTCGCGATGAGGGCGCTCGCCGACAAGGACGACGACCTGGCGCGCGACGTCGTCAAGAACGACGCCCAGATCGACCGCGACGAGAACGAGATCGACGAGCTCGCGCTGCAGATCCTCGCGACCCGCCAGCCGGTCGCCTCGGACCTCCGGTTCATCACCATGGCGCTCAAGTTCGTCGTCGATCTCGAGCGCATCGGCGACCTCGCCGGCGGGATCGCCAAGCGCGCGCTCGAGCTCAACCGCCTGCCCAGCCTCGAGCCGCGGATCGACCTGACCAAGCTCGCCACGCTGGCACAGAAGAACCTGCAGGCCGCGCTCGACGCGTTCGTCCGCAGGGACGCCGACGGCGCGACCGCGGTGATCACCGCCGACGCCGAGATCGACAAGCTCAACGCCAGCCTGTTCGCCGAGCTGATCGCCCACGTCGCGACCGATCCCGCCACGGTCACCCGGGTGCTGCCGCTGACCTCGGTGTGCCGCTACCTCGAGCGGGTCGGCGACCACACCAAGAACCTCGCCGAGGAGGTCGTCTACATGGTCAAGGCCACCGACGTCCGCCACCGGCCGATCATCCCGGCGAACTGATCGCTCACTTCTGCGCCGCGAGCCACGCCAGGGCGCGGTCGAGGACTTCATCCTTGCCGGTGCGGATCCCGGGCCAGCGTCGGCCGGACCGGCGCCGCGGCCCGGTACTCGGCGAACTACCCGAACCGGCTTCGTTGCGGTCCGAGACGCTCGTAGATGCCTGAATCTGCCGGGCCGAGCGTCGGAGCGCTCCGCCCGGTCCTGACCGCGCGCTCCCGCGCGAGCGATCTCGGGGCACCGCGGAGTCGTCTTGGACCACCGGTTCCAGGCGCCGTCACAGTCCGGTCACAGACGGTGCGCAGATGCGTCACCGAGCATGACTACGGTCTGCGCATGAATAATAGCGGTAAGAAGCAGGAGTCCGTCAGCCTCAACGCCAGTGGCTCCACGTTCCAGAAGACCTACGAGGAAGCCGCGAGCGCGGAGTTCGCCAAGGCCAACAAGGCCGTGAAGGTCAACTACGGCGGCGGCGGCTCGGGCAAGGGCCGCCAGGATCTCGCCGACAAGGTCGTCGACTTCGCGGGTGCAGATTCGCCCTACAAGGATGCCGACCTCGCCAAGAACAAGGGCGGCGACGTCCTGTACTTCCCGATCCTGCTCGGCCCGATCACGATCGCGTACAACGTCGACGGCGTCAGCAAGCTCCAGCTGTCGCCGGCGACGATTGCCAAGATCTTCCAGCGCGACATCAAGAAGTGGAACGACGCCGACATCGCCGCCGACAACCCCGGCGTGACGCTGCCCGACGCCGACATCGTCGTCGTGCACCGCGCGGACGGCTCGGGCACGACCGAGAACTTCGCCAAGTACCTCGACAAGGCCGCCAAGGATGTGTGGAAGCTCAAGAGCGGCGCGACCGTGGAGTGGCCCCCCGACACCCAGGCCGGCCAGGGCAACACGGGGGTCGCGCAGAGCGTGAAGGCGACCAAGGGCGCGGTCGGCTACGTCGACCTGTCCGACGCCAAGGCCTCGGCCCTGCGCTTCGCGAGCGTCAAGAACCAGGCCGGCAAGTTCGTCGAGCCCAGCGCCGAGTCGGCGTCGGCCGCCGGTGACGGCATCGAGGTCAAGGACAACCTCCTGTTCAGCGCGCTCGACGCCAAGGGCGACGCAGCCTATCCGATCACCTACCAGAGCTGGGTGATCGTCTACGCCAAGCAGGCCGACAAGGCCAAGGGCGCCGTGCTCAAGTCGTACATCAAGTACCTGGTCAGCGACGGCCAGTCGCTGCTCAAGGGGCTCGACTTCGCGCCGCTGCCCAGGAGCCTGGCCGACAAGGCGGTCGCGCAGCTCGACAAGATCCAGGTGCCGTAGTGCAGCTCGCCGAGCTCCGCGGCCACCGGCAGTACGCCGACCGGGCGTTCCGGGTGCTGGCGATCGCCGCCGCGGGGCTCGTGCTCCTGATCCTTGGCCTGATCGCCGTGACCATGACCCGGCGCGCCTGGCCGGCGTTCGGTGACGCGTTCTTCACGTCGCGACGCTGGTCGCCCGCCGACAGCATCTTCGGTGCGCTGCCGTTCATCTGGGGCACGCTGTACACCGCCGCGATCGCCGTCGCGGTCTCCGTGCCGATCAGCCTGGGCGTCGCGCTGTTCGTCACCCAGGTCGCGCCGCCGTGGCTCAAGCGGCCGATGGTGTCGCTGATGGACCTGCTCGCCGTGGTGCCCTCGGTGGTGTTCGGCCTGTGGGGCGTGCTGGTGCTGTCGCAGCACTTCGGCCTCGGCCGCTCCTTCCTGACCGCCGGGATCATCCTCGCGATCATGATCACGCCGATCATCACGTCGCTGTCGCGCGAGGTCATCGAGACCACGCCGACGTCGGAGAAGGAGGCCGCGCTCGCGCTCGGCGCCACCCGCTGGGAGATGATCACGGCGTCGGTCCTGCCGCACAGCAAGGGCGGCCTGGTCGGCGCGGTGATGCTCGGCCTGGGCCGTGCGATGGGCGAGACCATCGCCGCCGCGCTGGTGATCGGCTCGGCGCTCGGCCAGATCACGCTCAACCCGTTCGCCGCCGGCAACTCGATGCCCGCGGTGATCGCCAACGAACGGGGCGAGGCGGACGAACCGCACAAGGCCG
>VBLP01000594.1:7906-18295 GCA_005887925.1 Deltaproteobacteria bacterium
CCTGATGGCGGTGGCGGTCGTGCTCGTCGCGGTCCCGCTCGTCACCGTGCTGTGGGCGGTGATCGAGCGCGGCGTCGTCGTCGAGTTCCGCGACGTCCCGGCGTTCTTCATCGACGAGATCCCGGTGGTGTCGCGCGCCCCGGGCCCGGGGATGGGTCCTGCGATCCTCGGCACGCTGCTGGTCACCGGCGGCGCCACGATGATCGCGGTGCCGCTCGGCATCCTCGGCGCGGTCTACCTCCACGAGTACGGCGGCGCGGGCCAGCTCGCCCGCCTGGTCCGGTTCATGTCGACGGTGATGACCGGCGTGCCGTCGGTGGTGATGGGCCTGTTCGTCTACGTGCTGTGGACGCTGAGCTTCGGCTACTCGGCGTTCGGCGGCGCCCTGGCGCTCGCCTGCCTGATGCTGCCGGTGGTGATCGGGGCGACCGAGCAGATGCTGCGCCTCGTGCCATCGCAGCTGCGCGAGGCCGCGTACGCGCTCGGCACCACCAAGAGCCGCACCATCCTGATCGTGGTCCTGCCGGCCGCCCTGCCCGGCATCGTCTCGGGATCGCTGCTCGCGGTGGCGCGCGCCGCGGGCGAGACCGCGCCGCTCCTGTTCGCGGTCGGCGCCGCCCACGCCTACAACCCGCACCTGTTCAGCGACGCCAACACCGCGCTGTCGGTGCAGATCTTCGGCAACGCCAACTCGTCGTTCCCCGCATCGCAGGAACGCGCCTGGGCCGCGGCGCTCACGCTCGTCATGCTCACCTTCATCGTCACGCTGATCGCGCGCGTGTTCACCGCGCGGCTGGCGCTCAAGAGGTAACCGTGCCCGAGGAGGATCCCATGGCCGCAGCCGTCGAGCCCACCCGTCCATCTCTGCGCGGGCAGCGGATCATCGTCGAGCGCAAGGCTGCCGCACAGGCCCCCGACACGCCGGTCGTGTTCGACTGCGAGAACGTCGAGGTCTACTACGGCGCATTCCGCGCGGTGCGCGGCGTGACCCTCAAGATCCACGCCCACCAGATCACCGCGTTCATCGGCCCGTCGGGCTGCGGCAAGACCACGATGCTGCGCTCGCTCAACCGCATGCACGACGTGATCCCCGGCGCCCGCGTCGCGGGCCGGGTGTTCTACCACGGCGTCGACCTCTACGCGCCCGAGGTCTCGGCGACCGAGGTCCGGCGGCGGATCGGCATGGTGTTCCAGAAGCCGAACCCGTTCCCCAAGAGCATCTACGACAACATCGCGTTCGGCCCGCGGGTCAACGGCATCCGCGACCGCGGCGAGCTCGACGCGATCGTCGAGAAGTCGCTGCGCGCCGGCGCGCTGTGGGATGAGGTCAAGGACCGGCTCAAGCACTCCGCGCTCGGCCTGTCGGGCGGCCAGCAGCAGCGGCTGTGCATCGCGCGCACGATCGCGGTCGAGCCCGAGGTCGTGCTGATGGACGAGCCGTGCAGCGCGCTCGACCCGATCGCCACCGCGCGGATCGAGGAGCTGATGCGCGAGCTCAAGAGCCGGTTCACGATCGTGATCGTCACGCACAACATGCAGCAGGCCGCGCGGGTCAGCGACCGCACCGCGTTCTTCACCACCGAGCTCGACACGCGCAACGACCGCCGCACCGGCACGCTGGTCGAATACGACGCGACCTCGAAGATCTTCTCGGCGCCGTCCGACGAGCGGACCGAGAACTACATCACCGGCCGCTTCGGTTAGGTCTCGGCTTCCTCGGCGTAGCGCCGTTCGAGGCGGTGCCAGTTGGCCCGCGCCCCGATGCGCGCCAGGATCGACATGAGGCCGAAGCGGATGCGGAACAGGGACAGCGGCAGCCGGCGCGCCGCGCTGTTGAACAGCAGCAGCGGCGCCGCGGTGACGAGGCCGGTCGACACCAGCAGGAGCTGCGTCGCCGTGGTCGCGTGGCCGAGCTGGCCGCCGCCGCGGAGCGCCAGCACCGCGAGGTAGCCGACCGCGATCGGCGTGAGCAGCGCGGTCTCGAGCGTCGAGCCCGCCAGCGACTCGATCCGCGCGACCTTGCGAACCAGCCCGTAGAGCCCGAAGCTCGCCGCGACGACCAGCGAGATCCACGGCACGCGCCCTGCGCTCCAGGTCAGGACCGCGACGCCGGTCACCGCGCAACCGATCGCGATCCACGACAGCCGGCGCAGCCGCTCGCCGAGCACCAGCGTGCCGAGCGCGACCGACAGCAGCGGAATGACGAAGTAGCCCAGGCTCGCGTCGAGGATGTGATCGGTCGCGACCGCCCACACGAACATCCCCCAGTTGACGACGAGCAGCACGCCCGACGCCGCCATCATCGCCGCCGTCCGGCGATCGCGCAGCCCGGCGCGCACGGCGGGCGTCACGCCGGCGACCCCGGCGATCGCCGCGAACGCGATCACGCCCCACACCACGCGGTGGGCGAGGATCTCGACCGGCGACACGCCGCCGAGCAGCTTCCAGAACGCCGGCGCCAGCCCCCATAGCCCGTAGGCGGCGATGCCGTGGGCCAGCCCCCGTCGAGATTCGCTCACTCGCCGCTGGATAGCACGGCTCACTCGGCCGCGCCGGCCACCGCATGGCGGACCCGCGGCGCGACGTCGGGCCCGCGGCCGGTCCGGACGGCGATCGGTGCGGCGAGCAGCCGGCGCAGGGTCCGGCGCTCGCGGCGCACCGGGATCCAGTCGTAGATCAGGATCTCGACCGGCCGCCACATCACCACCCAGCTCGAGATCACCAGCCCCTCGCGCAGCGCCCCGCCGACCGAGCCCGGCACGACCCGCGCGACCAGCTGCGACAGCGACAGCAGCGCGATGATCGCGGTCACGCCGATCACCAGCGCGATCTGCCCGGTGCGCCGCTGCCGGCGCCGCCGGCGATCGACGCGGTCGAGCTCGTACTCGAAGTGCGCGCGAAACGCCGCCTCGATCTCGCCGGGCTGGCACCGGTTCTCGATCCAGAACACGATCTGGAAGCCGTCGTGCGCCGCGAGGTCCTCGCCGGCCGCCAGCAGGTACTCGACGAGGTCGGGATCGAGGTCGCGCTCGCGAAACGGCGCCGGATCGCGGTTGTCGAACAGCTGCTCGAGGCTGGTGATCCGGACATCGACACACGGCTTGCCATCTTCGAACCGGTAGCGTGAATGCTCGCTCACCCTCCGCTTGTCGCACGCTGGCCGGCCGGAGGCGATTCCCATCCGTCCACGAGCGCAAGCCGGCTTACCGCTTGCCGATCCGCAGGCGTGACAAGCTCGCCGCGACCTCGCAGCGTGCTCGTCATGTCACCGCCTGGTTGCGATCCGGTCACCCGGGTCTCCTAGCGTCGCCGGGTACGTGTCGGTCGACGAGAGCCTGCCCGCGCTGGAGCCGCTTCGCGTCACGGTTGTCGCGCAGGTCACGACACCGGTCACGCAGGCCGTCGTCGCGGAGCTGCGCCGCGGCGCGATGCAGGTCGAGATCGGATCGGCCGATGTCCTCGACGGTGCGCCCGACACGCCGGTCTACGTCGTCAGCGTCGATCCGGCCACCGGCGCGCCGCTCGCCGATCGGCTCGTCGCGTGGGCGGCCGGCTGCGAGCTGCGCCCCGGGCTGATCGCGCTGATCGAGAACGGCACCGGCAGCGACGCCGAGTCGATGCTGGCCGCCGGGTTCGACGACGTCGCGCTGGCACCGGTGTCGACCCGCGAGGTCGCCGCGCGCGTCCGCGCGGTGCATCGCCGCGTCCACTGGAAGGGCGTGCCCAACGGCCGGCTGCGGTTCGGCGAGCTCACGCTCGACCTCTACGGCCGCGCGCTGTGGTTCCGCGGCAAGACCATCTCGCTGACCTCGATCGAGCTCGCCGTGCTGCGCGAGCTGATCAAGGCGCGCGGCCGGCCGCTGTCGCGCATCGCGCTGCTCGACCGGGCGTGGGGCGAGGAGGACCTCGAGGTCTCCGAGCGCGCCGTCGACAACGTCATCCTGCGGCTGCGCCGCAAGCTGCCCGAGCCCGACGTGATCGAGACCGTGCGCAGCGTCGGCTTCCGGCTCGCGTCGTGGTAGCGACGGGGCTACGAGCGCGGCCACGCGGCGGGCTCGCACGCGATCCGCCGCCACACCCTCGCCTGCCAGCCGGGGTCCCCGCTGCTCCCCGCGCCGAGGCCCGACAGCGCCCGGACCAGCCGCTCGCGCTCCCGGTGTGCGCGCCGGCAATCGAGGCACGCGCGGTGATGGGGATCGGTCTCCCCGCGTTCGATCTGCAGGATGCCGTCCTGCCAGTAGCGTTCACACCTCATGTCGACCGTCATCAACCACCCAGGCGCCACACGCGCGCCGCACACGACAGAGATTCCGACGGGATCTGAGAAAATCACTGACAGGTTCACGAATGCGATTCACCAACCCTCGCGTGCTAGCGTGTCGCCGTGCGGGTCGCGGCTGTTGCGAGGCTTGCCGCTGTGCTCGCGATCAGCAGCGCGGCGGTCGCGGCGCCCGCGAGCCATCCGCGCATGCTGCTCGACGCGGCACTGCGCACGACGTGGCAGGCCCAGGCCAAGCTACCGGGCGGCCCGGTCGCGCGCGCGATCGCGATATGCGGCGACGCGCGGACGACGCACAAGTACGACGGCGCGCAGTACCAGGGCTCGGAGTGGGCGAGGACGATCCAGGCTTGCCTCGTGGCGTGGGCCGCGACCGGCGATGCGCTGCACGCGGCCACCACGATCAAGTTCTTCACCGCGCTGATCGACGACCTCGATCAGATCGGTGACGGCAAGGGCGGCGATCGCGCGGCGTGGCGCGACTCCGGCTTCGCGATCCGGATGCTCGGTCCGTACACCGCCATCGCCTATGACTGGCTGTACGATCAGATCGCGCCCGAGCTGCGCGCCCGCGCCCGGCAGCGCTGGGCGTCGTGGCTGTCGTGGTACCGCGAGCACGGTTACCGCGCGCGCGCCGCCGGAACCAACTACCAGGCCGGCTACCTCATCGCCGCGACTACGATCGCGATCGCCCAGGCCGGCGAGGGCGATCCCGCGGTATGGACGCTGGTGGCCGACGAGCTGCGGGGCAAGGACATGGCGCGCGCGCTCGCCGCCGGTGGCATCCTCGACGGCGGCGACTGGGCCGAGGGCTGGCAGTACGGGCCGCTCTCGGTCGCCGAGTACGCCCTCGCCGCGCGGATCGCGAGCCGCGCCGGCATCGCGGTCGCCGGGGTCGAGCCGTGGCTCGGGGGCCTCTTGCGCCGCCATGTCTATGCGCTGTCGCCGACCGACCGGGTGTTCGCCGGCGGCGACACCGAGGACGAGGCCGCCAACCTCGGGCCCGCGCTGCTCACGCTCGACGCAATCGCGCTCGGCGACGCGCGGCCCGATGATCGCCGGTGGGCGCGCGGCGAGATCGCGCGGCTCGGCCTGCACGACGACGGCTTCCTGCTCTACGACGCGCTCGCGGTCGGCGACGCGGCCGACGTGCCGCGGTCGACCTGGCCGACCTGGTACGAGACCGCGGGGAGCGGCACGCTGTACGCGCGGACGCGGTGGGATGCGCGCGCGGTGTGGCTGGTGACCACGTGCCAGCACGCGCTCGAGGTCGATCATCGCCACCCCGACGCCGGCAACTTCGTGCTGTCGCGCGGCAAGGACGACGTGATCGTCGATCCGTCGCCGTACGGCTCGCAGTCGACGCTGACCTCCAACGCGCCGACCATCGCATCGGGCCGGCTGCCGCCGAAGTACGTGCCGAGCCAGGGCGCGTGGGGCACCGCGACCGGCTGGGACTGGACGGCGCAGACCCGCTCCGGTGTCGTCGTCGCGCGCTGCGACTACGCCGATCAGTTCCGGTTCCAGGACCGCGCCAGCGACATCCCCGATGCGCTGCGCGACCTCGTGCTGCTGCCGAGCAGCGACGGCGGCGATGCCAGCCTGGTCGTGGTCGATCGCGCCTCCACCGGCGGCCGCGGCCATCCGATGCACCTGCGCTTCCGGGTGCCGGGCGCCCCGGGCGGGCTCCGGCTCGACGGCGACGTCGCGGCGCAGACGATCGGCGCGACCCGGCTCGCGATCGCGGGCGTCGCACGCAGCTCCGGCCGGCCGGCGATCGCCCGCACCCGCCTCAAGGACTGCTTCGCCGACGACATCCCCAAGGGCCAGTGCGATGCCGCGCGGCTCTCCGTCAACGACCTGCACCTCGATCTCGACGGGCCGGAGCCCAGCGCGGTCCACGTGATCAGCGCGGTGGCCGCCGGGGGCGCCTCCCCGCGCAGCGCGCCGCTGTCCGGCGACGGCTGGGCCGGCGTCCAGATCCAGGGCCCGCGCGACGCCATCGTCGTGTGGCCGACGCGCAAGGCCCTGCCCCTCGCCTACCGCGCGCCGAAGGCCGCCGCGATGACCCACGTGATCCTCGACCCGCACGACCACCTCGCGATCACCGCGCGGCCCGACGGCGACGGCTGCGGGGTCTCGGTCGCGCCCGACGGTCCGATCGCCGGACGCCCCGCGATCGTCGTCGTCGACGACGCCTGCCGCGTCACCGTCGATCCGCCGGTGCCGAGCGCCGCAGCGGCCCTCGGTCCCAAGCCGCCGCCGGTCAAGCGCGCCCAGGCGAAGCGATCGGGGCGCTTCGGCTGCAGCGCGACCGGCGCGCCCGGCGCGCCCGGCGGCCTGCTCGCGCTGATGGCGGTGTTCGGCCTGACGGTCCGCCACCGCCGGCGGGCCCACGCGCGCGTCGGATGAGCCCGGTCGCGATGGTTGTGGCTGGCGGATCCCGGGAGAACGCGGGCACGCTCGGCTCGCCGTGGGCTGCAACGCGGATGGGCGTCGGGGACGCGCCCGCCGAATCACCACCGACCCATGCGCGGACGGCGACCTCATCCGCTCGCGGTCGCCCACGGCTAGGAGTGTAGGGCGTAGCGCCTGGAGAACGCGGGCACGCTCGGCTCGCCGTGGGCTGCTACGCGGATGGGCGTCGGGGACGCGCCCGCCGAATCACCACCGACCCATGCGCGGACGGCGCGAGGTATTTGCGGGACAACACCCGGCCAATCCTAATCACGGTCGCGACCCCGACCCCATCCGCTCGCGGACGCCCACGGCGACCTCGCGCTGGCGTGTCGCGATCGTGTCTCGATTGCCAACGCCGATCTTGGGACGTGGCCCCCCCTAGTGCCCCGGAGCTCACCTGATCTGACCCGGCCTTGCGTTGCAATTTCGCGATCTCTTCGTTGCCCTCCTCGAATTACGCCCGCCGGGCGCGTTCGCGATCAGCTCGTCGAGCGCCTTGGCGCCGAGCGTGATGCCGCCGTCGCTCGCGTTGTGGCCCGGTAGTCCTTCGTCGCGGCGGCCCGACCTCGCGAAAACTGCTCGCGATCCGGCTCATCTGAGGTGAGCTCTGGGTCAGGGGACGCGGATCGGAGCGGTGCGCGCGTTGGCCATCGCCGGCTTGTCGCCGCGCTTGTGCAGCCGGCCGATCCGGACCCAGTAGGTCTGGGCGCGACGGAGCTGCCAGCGCTCGTCGGAGGACCGCAGGTCCTGGCCGCCGTAGCTCGGCCGCTCGCCGGGCAGGTTGAGCACCAGGGCGGTCGGGCTGCCGAGCTGATCGGCGACCTGCCAGCCGTCGCCTTCGCTGATCGGCGACGGACCGACGATCTGGAAGTAGATCGCGTCGTTGTCGCGCGCCACGCCGACGGTGCGCGCGCCGGGCGGTAGCTCGCCGGTGGCGATCGCGTGGCTCGGCGCCGGCGGTGGCGGCTCCTTGAGGTCGCCCGGAGGCGCCGGCGGCAGCGGCTGGATCGCGTCGGGCTTCCAGTACCAGCGGCGATCGGTGTCGAGCTGCCAGGCGCCGCCGGCGGCGATCCGGTCGCCCTCGCTGGCCTTGTCGCCGAGCAGGATCCGGATCCCGAGACAGCCGTTGCCCTCGGTGTCGTCGATCAGCCAGACATACGCTGACTTCACCAGCCCGGGAGCCGCGAGAGGTCCGGGAGCAGGCGACACGGTGCCCGCGGCGACACCGGTCGCGGCCGAACCTGCGCGGACGGCACCGCCTGTCCCGGCTCCGGCGACAGCGCCCGATCCAGTCCTGGCCGCTGATCCGGAGCCCGCTGCCGCTGATCCGGAGCCCGCGGCCGCTGATCCGGAGCCCGCGCCCGCTGATCCGGAGCCCGCTGCCGCTGATCCGGAGCCCGCGGCCGCCGATCCGGAGCCCGCGGCCGCTGATCCGGAGCCTGCGCCCGATCCGGAGCCGGGCATCGCGCCGGTGCCGGCCGGCGGTGGAACCGGGACCGGCGCGGGAACCATCACCGGCGGCCCGACGCGGCCGTAGACCACGCCGTGCTGGCCGCGCCGGCCGAGGAGCTGCGCGCGATCGATCACGGCTTGCCAGGCCGGGATCGCGCCGAGCTCGGCGATCACCCGGCCGGGATCGGCGGTCTCCGGCTCGACGGACTTGCCGCGCGCGTCGGACCCGCCGATCGCGGCGCCGCCGGCTCCGGCATCGCTGGCTGCGCGCGCGTCAGGCGGTGCGCCGCTCGCCCCACCGCTGCCGGGAACCGGACCCGGCGCCGGCTGGCCCTGGCACGCCGCGCACGCGAGCACCAGGGCGAACGCTCTCACCATGCCAGCGTGCCGAGCAGCTCGGCGATCGGCGCCAGGCCGGCGGCGTCAGCCTCGTCGAACGCGGCCAGATCGTAGCTGTCGAGATCGAGCACCGCGACGACGTCGCCCGGCCCGGCTCGCCCGGCTCGAAAGATCGGCACGACGATCTCGCTGCGCGATCCGGCATCGCACGCGATGTGCCCCGGGAAGCGCTCGACGTCGGGGACGATCAGCGTGCGCCGCTCGGCCGCCGCGGTCCCGCACACGCCGTGGCCCAGCGCGATCCGCACGCACGCGACCTTGCCCTGGAACGGACCGAGCACGAGCTCGTCGCCGCGCCGGACGTAGAACCCGATCCACGACGCGGCGGTCACGCACGCGCGCAGCGCCGCGGCGGTGTTGGCCAGGTTCGCGATCAGGTCCGGCTCGCCGTCGAGCAGCGCCGAGATCTGCGGCAGCAGCTCGCGATAGCGCGCCGGCTTGTCGGCCGCCGCGAGCGCGATGCTCTCCATGGCGCCCACTCTAGCAGACCGGAGACCGTACGAAGTACGTCTCCTAGCCCGCCGCGAGCGCGCGTGCAGCGTTGAGCGCGCGCGGCAGACCGAACGGGCTCGCGCGCAGCTGCAGGATCAGGAAATCACCCTCGGTCGACAGCCCGGACACGTTGACCACCGGGGTCAGCGTGCCGAGGATGGCGCGCACCCGCTCGTTGCTCGCGAACTTGGGGTTCTGCATCAGGTCGAGCACGATGATGTCGTCGTGGGCCTCGACCAGCACCGCCGGGCGCCGGGGCATGAACTTGGCGAGGTTGCCGGGCTTGCTGAGGTCGAGCGCGCCCGACTTGATGAGCCCCGCCACCGGCGTCTGTGATTCGCCGAGCACCTTCATGGTCACGTCCGACAGCCGCAGCGTGACCTTGAACTGGGTGTCGCTGACCTCGATCTGCTCGACGCGGATCGCCGCGTTCGCCCGCACCGTCGTGCCCATCAGGTCGATCGTGGCGCCCAGGCCGATCGCCGGCGGCCGAGGCGTGATCGTCACGTCCTGCGGCGCCTTCTTGGACGGCGGCGTGTTCGCGATGAACCAGCGCAGCGCGTCGAGCGGCACGGCGACGCGCAGGCCCAGCGCATGCCGCGCCATGCTGAGCATGGTGGTGGGATTGCGGACCATGAAGCGACCTGCGGAACGCAGCGCGGCGCGAAGCGGGAGTGCCATCTGTCGATCGTATATCAGCGCGCCTCGGCGCCGTCGCGCGGGCCCGCCCCGGATCGACGTCAAAACCGCACGACGCGCAGCGGCGCGGCGAGCAGCGCGCCAGCGACCGGCGAGCCGTCGATGACCGTGCCGAACACCCCCACTGCATCGTCCGGCAGCGCCACCCGGCGCAGCGGATCGCCGGTGCGCGGGTCGAGCACGCATACCTCGCGCTGCCCGGGCCCGTACGCCACGATCAGCGGGCTCCCCGGCGGGCCGCGCAGCGCCGGCGGGCCGACCGGCGCCGGCAGCGCGTAGTCGTTGCGCGCGCGCAGGCCGCCGCCGAGCTCGTACAGCGTGAGCTGCCAGCTGTCGCCCAGGGGGGGCGGCGGCTGGATCGGGGTCGACATCGGCGGCGGCGTGTCGATCTCGGCATGCAGGATCTGGAGCGGCCGGCGCAGCAGCTGCGCCAGCGTCGGCGCGGGGACCGGCGGCGCCGGCCCGGGGATCGGCCCACCCAGCGTCTGGCCGGTGACGAGATCGCCCGCGGCGTGCCACCCCAGCCCTAGCCCCGGCAGCGCCACCACCGCCGCGCTGCGCGCGTCGATCCGGTACGCGTCGCCGTCCTCGAGCGCGACCAGCACGCC
>VBLP01000132.1:0-5645 GCA_005887925.1 Deltaproteobacteria bacterium
GCAGCGTCACCTCCTCGGACGCGTGGGCCAGCGCGACGAGCCCCTCGAGGGGAGCGCGCGTGAACGCCATCTGCTGGCGCAGCACGATCAGACGCTCGACCAGGCCGAGCGAGGGGCTCGCCGGGACGGTCGCGCCGGGCGCGGGCCGCGGGTGCAACACCGCCTGCGCCGCCAGGCCGCGCAGCGCCGTCAGCATCACGCCGAAGCTGTCCTCGAGGATGTCCGTGACGTCGGGCGCGAGCAGCTGGAGGGTCGTGGTCTCGACCGTCGCCACCGCGGCGCCGGATGCGCTGCGATCGGCCAGGACCTCGAGCGCGCCGAACACCCGCTGCGGCCCCCAGGTCCGGACCTGCGCGCCGGTGGTCGCGATCTCGCCGGTGAGGATCAGGTGCAGCGCGGCGAGCCGGTGGCCCGCGGTGGCGATGACGGTGCCGGCGGGTAACCTCACCTCGGTGACGTTCTCGGCGAGCAGCGCGAGCTCGGCGAGGTCGGCGTCGCGCAGCGCGGCGAACTGCCGCAGCGCGAGCATCCGGCGCAGCGCGAACGGGTGGGGCTTAGCCATCGAGCCTCGCGATCGCCTGGTCGAAGGCGTCGGCGACGAACGGCCGGCCGGCGCGCGGCCGCAGCCGCTCGAGCTCGGGGCGGAGGGCGACCAGGCGCTGCTCCGCAACATGATAGGCCACGACGCATCGTAACGACTCGCTGGGGTCTGCGAGCAGCACCGTGACAAGCGATTCGTAGCTGGCGAACGGCCCTGGGGCCAGGCGGCCGAGCCGGGCGCGTCGCGCGTCGGCAGGCATGTCATCGACCACGGCGAGCAACGCCGGGCGCAGCTCCGAGCTCACGACCGCCTCGACGATCTCCCGTGCGGCGCTGCGCCGGACTTCGTCGCCGCGGGTGATGGCGTCGTATACGCTGCGCAGACCGGCGCGCGGGTGGAGGATGCCGAGACCGCGGAACGCACGCTCGATCGCGATCCTGCGCTTCTCGGCGAGCAACTCGTCGATCAGCCGCCCCATCGGAGTCGCGCGATCATGGAACCCGGCGTGCTGGTCGCCGAGCGTCGCATAGCGGGCGGCATCGGCGATCGCGCGGCGAACGTAGTCGCGCACCGGCGCGGCCTTGATGATCAGTCCGGGTGCGTCGGCGCGCATCCGGCCGAGCGCGCGCAGGATCTTGAACTCGCTGCTGCTGTCGGACTCTCGAGCCAGGCGCGCTACCAGGGCGGAGGCGGCGGCCTCGGAGCCGAACCGGCTGATCGTGCGTGGCAGGTGGCGGCGCAGGCCCGGTGAGGTCCCAGGCGCATCGAGCGCTTCGATCAGCCGCTCGAGCACAGGCCGACCGACCGCGACGAACACGCGCCGGACGTCGCCACGCAAGCGTGAGTCCTCCAGGAAGCCGAGCAAGCGATCGATCTCGACGAGCTCCGGGTTGTGCGCGAGTACGTGCAACACCTGGCGCATCACCGGCAGCTCCCCCAGGATCAGGACCTCGTAGAGCACGGACCGAAACTGTTCGTCCGGGAAGAAGCCGATCGCGCTGACCAGCGCGAGTCGATCGCGAGTCGAACCTGCGACCAGCGCGGCGATGCGCTCGTTCACGGCGGGTGTCGCGCCGTCATGCGCGGCGAGGCCGGCGAGCGCGGTGGCTCGCACGTGCGGAGCGCTGTCGTCGACCGCGCGCTCGAGCAGCTCCCGATCGAACCCGGCCCTCGTGGAAGCTGCCAGCGCGGCGGCACGGAGCTCGGGATCCGGATGCTCGCGCAGCCGAGCGAGCACGCCGACCATGTCGGGCGGCAGCTTGTTGTCGAGCAACGCCAGCGCGTGACGGACGACAGCCTCGCGCGGGTGATCGAAGGCAGAGGTCGGAATGCCGGCTCGGCGCGCGAGCAGATCGAGCGCGGCGAGCGCCTCGACCTCGTTCGGGCTCGACAGCAGCTGCGAGAGCAGGCGCATCGAAGCGGCGTCGAGCTGCGGCAGCGCAACGTCGCGCTGGATCTCGCCCGCCTGCAGCGTGTCGCGGAACTGTGTGATGTATGCGTGCCGGGCCCGCGCGATCGCAACCAGCCAGCCGACGCCGGCGATCGCGGTGATCGCACCGACCACCCGTGCGGTCGCACCGAACGACGCGAGCCCCAGGGTGATCAGCGCCGCGATCGCCTGACCGCCGCGCTGGCCGATCGCGTCGGCGACCAGCTTCCCCCCGTCGCGCACCGTGGCGGGGACGGGCAGATAGAGGATCTCGCTGCTCACGCGGTGCAGGCTGTGCCGCAGGCCGCCATCGCCGAGCTTCAGCGCGATCACCGCCACCATGGCGCCCGTCAACGCGAAGCCGAGTGCGGTGGAGATGATGATCACCGGCAGCACGGCCAGCGTCACGCCCACACCCCAGCGTGCGAGCAGGCGCGGTGTCACGATCAGCTGGATCACCAGGCCGATGGCGTTGAGGCCGGTGTAGATCATCCCGAAAACTGTCGCGAGGCTGTCGGCGGCGAGCCGCTCCGCGATCACGCGCTTGAAGGTCAGATCGCCCAGCGTGAGCGCGGTGGTCGAGATCAAGCCGACGGCGAGCAGCAACGCGACATAGCGCCGCGACCTGTGCGACAGCGCCTCGGCGCGCCGCGGCCGGACCGGCGGATCGTCGAGCGAGATCGGTGGGATCAGGACGACGGCGGTCACGGTCGCTACCCCGAATGCGACCGTGCCGATCGTGACCAGGTGGTGCGCCGCGATCACCCGGCCGAGCGTGCCCGCGATCGCGGACCCGACCAGCGCGCCGAGCACACCGCCGGCGCCGATCCTGCCGAACACGCGCTTGGCTTCAGCGATCCTCGAGATCCGATCGATCGCCGTCCAGAAGCTCGGGACCACCAGCGTGATGATGAAACCGGTCCAGACGTAGAACACGAACACCACCGAGCTCGACTTCGCGATGGTCGCTGCGAGCACGGCGGTCCCCGCCGTGGCACACACCAGGAACCGGATCAGGACGGCGCGGGGATCGCGCACACCGAGGCCGCGCATCGTCACCACGGCGACCACGGCGCAGCCGGCCATCGCGAGATAGGCCGACGCGAGGTGCTGCGGGCCGAGCCGGGCGAGGAACAGCGCGTCGCGCGCGGTCTCGAGGATCGTGTGCGCCACGAGGATGGCGAACAGCACCAGCGCCGGCGCGAGACCGAGCCGGCGCAGTGATGCTGCGTGACGCGACCACCCGCCGGTCAGGTCAGGCACCGCCGGATCCCGGAACAGCTCGGCCGACCTCGGCGCTGCGCAGGCGATGCTGCCGCGCGATCAGCAGCACGAAGCCGAGCCAGCCGAGGGCGAGGCCGACGTTGATCGCGGCGAACACGCTCGTCGACCAGCCGAGCCGTGCGCCGGCGAACACCATGATGGTCGACATGATAGCGCCGATCCGCACCGCGATGGTGTCGATCGCCGTCTTGCCGACGAACTTCTCGGGCCGCGTCGCGACCAGGAACAGCGCGTGGCGCGTGGTGTCCTGCAGCGAGTACTGCAGCGAGTTCTCGCCGATCTTCACGATGCGCATCACCGCGAGCACGGGGAAGAACATCGCGCAGCCGTAGGCGAAGAACGCGAACAACGGCATGAACCACAGCGCGCGCCGCACGCCGATCACCGCAAGGATCCGCGACACCGCGAACAGCTCGAGCGCGAGACCGAGCGAATTGTACCACGTGTAGTAGTTGGCCTTGAACGCGCCGATGAACATCTGCGACGAGCCACCGTGCGCGGCGACGTCCTTGGCCGCGATCACCAGCGTGCGGTCGAGCAGATACTCGCCGGAGCTGTTGACCCAGTTGAGGAACACCACCATGCCGGCGATCACCAGCAGGTACTTGTCGTGGGCCAGGAGGTGCCACGGGCTGTGCTCCGACAGCGGCTCCTCGGTGGCCTGATCGTGCACCTGATCATGTCGCGCGTGGAGGATGGCCCGGCGCTCGATCCAGATGATGAGCGCAACCCACACCAGCAGTATCAGCACCGCGACGCTCATCAGGACGGAGGGGCCGAACCGCACCAGCCAGCCGGCGAACACCCCGCCGGCGACCGCGCCGATCGAGCTGCCACCGCCGATGACCGGGAACAGCCGCCTGCCCTGCTCCTCGCTGTAGATGTCGGCCGCCAGCGCCCAGAACTGGGCGACGACCGTGTAGCTGAACACGCCGACCCACAGGAAGAACGGCAGCCCGATCGGCAGGTCGAACCGCGCGAGCGCCGCGAACACGGCGAGGTTGGAGATGAAGAACAGGAACACGATCGCGAGCAGCTTCATCCGCCCGACCCGGCGCGCGAGCTCGCCGTAGAGATGCACGACGCCGACCATCAGCAGCGCCTGGCCCGCGCGGGCGTACAGCTTCACCTCGGCGCCGCCCTGCAGCAGGATCAGCGGCTCGCGGACGGTCTTGAGCAAGTAGTACGCGGACAGCAGCAGAAACGCCGAGATCGTCATCAGCCCGACCGTTGCCGCTTCCTCGGGATGGACCCTGGTGAACGGTCGAAGCAGCCGCGCAAGTAGGCGATGGAACATATCTTCCGGTAGAGCAAGAGCCGTGCACGGCCGGTGCGGGCTTCGCGCGCGAAAACCGCAACCGCCGTGCGTGGGTGCCAGCAGCGGCCGAGCGTGCCGCGCGCACGGCTTGCGTCGGGGGCCACGCCAGCTGCACGACGTGCGCCGCCCCGCTGGGCGTCACACGGCATCACCAGTCATTGCATTCGGTCTCGCGCGGCCGTTCCTCGGGCGGCAGGCCCGGCGGCGGCTCGTCCCAGCGCGGTGGCCGCGTCACGAGCACGTGCTCCGGCGGACGCGGAACCACAGTTCCCGATCGGTGATCGTACGTCGACCACGGATACTTCGGGTCGAACCACCAGTACAGGCCCCAGCCGGCGCCCCGCGCGAGATCGCCGATCGACTGCGGGGCGACGGCGCCGCGCAGGAACCACGCCTTCCGCACCATGCGGTCGGGGACGTTGACCGGCCACGACAGCGCGAAGCTCGTCGGTCCACCACGCGCCGCCAGCTCGGGCGGCAGCGGGAAGTAGAAGTCGATCACGCACTGCTCGCCGGGATCGAGGATCGCGATCGGCAAGGTCGCCAGGTTGGCATTGACGAATGTGGGGCGGACCGGCGACGCCGGAACCACATCGAGGCGGGCCTTCGACACGTCGATCGCCCACGGCCGATCGCGGCTGGTATTGGCAATGGTCGCGCGCACGTGCAGCGCCGCGATCGCGATGCCGTCGTCGGGCGTCAGCTCGGCGACGCCCAACGACGCCAGCTGGAGCTGTGCACCTGCGTCGCTCGTCGCCGGCAGCACCACGAGCTGCTGCTCGCGGCGTCCAGAGGTCTCGCCCGACGCGAGGGTCGAACCCGCAACCGAAACGATCAGCATGACGCTCGCGGTCCTCATGACCCCTTACAAAAAGCATCGCTCGTGCCCACCCGGGCCCCTGCAATGTCCGGGAGATACATGCGCGGCCGGCGAATCCGTTGCGCCGAATGCCCGGCGCCGTGCAGGCAGCGCGTGACGCGCCGTTCAGGGCGCCGTGGCAGTCAGTGACACGCTGAACAGGTCGGTCATCGCGTCCACCGTGCTGCGCGTGCCGGCGTCCGCGCACGGCAGC
>VBLP01000132.1:5804-14799 GCA_005887925.1 Deltaproteobacteria bacterium
AGTTGTCGGTCGCCATCAGCTTGGGGATCTCGTTGGCGAGCCAGCTGTCGCCCAGGGCGATCGAGCCATCGTGCATGTCGTTGTCGAGGTTGGGCGTGATGAACACGTAGCTCGCCAGCGCGTGCGCCGCGATGTCGGCGTCGAGCTGGCTGTAGTCGACGATGTGGCTGTTGCAGCGCTGCTCGGGATGGAACGCCTTGCCGTCCCAGCCGTTGATGTCGTCGAAGTAGGCGAACGGGTTGTGCTTGGCCGCGTAGCGGCCGTGCGAGGTCAGCCCGCACGGATCGCCCATGCTCTCCTGGTACGCCTTCCAGCTCAGCCCCGCGCCCTCGAGCTGGTCGGCGATGTGCGACGTCGCGCCGAGGTGGTGCGAGCCGGGATCGGCGTCGTCGAGCACGCCGAAGTTCTGGCCGGCGACCATCCAGAAGTAGTTCGGCTCGCTGGGGTGGACGAACGAGTCGTGATAGCCCTCGGCGACCGCGTTCTCGCTCGCCAGCCGGTTGATGAACGGCGCGCTGGAGTTGCCGAGGATCTGGCCGCGGCTGTGGTTCTCCATCACGATCGTGAACACCGTCCCGCCCTTCCATTGCGCCGGGGCGACCGCCGGTGCGCTGGGCAGCGGCTCGCACGCGGTGTTGGTGTTTCCGGAATTATTTGCACAGCCGCCGAGGGCGAGGGCGGCTGCGAGCGCTCCGACGAGGGCGGTACGGGACAGATTCGGCATGCTCGACAATCTTGTTCTCGACCCTGCCATTGGCAAGCGAAAGGGTTGCGTTCCAGCACGCAAACGATAACGCAAACCATGCGTGCGATCGAGTGCCGCGCGGCCCTCACCACTCGACCGGGCGAACCCCGCGCCGCGGTGATCGTCATCGGGTCCGCAGCGCAGCGGCTGCGCGGTGGTGTGGAGGACGGCGCCGGGTTTGCGTGCGGTCGGTGACATGGATGGCGGAGGTTCGACGGATGCACGGGTATCCGGGTTGCACGAGACCGGTTGCAAATGCTGACAACGCTCGGTCGTGGGACAGATCGACGCGGGGGGCTGCGTCCGTGTGCCGTACTGGCAGCGCTGGCCGCCGCGGCGCGCGTCGCGTCGGCGCAGACCCCCGAGCCCGCGGGGCAACCCGAAGCAGCCCCCGGGCAACCCGAGCCGACCACCGCTGCGTCACAGCGTCGCGAGATGACCGCCGCCGACGTCGCCGGGGCGCCGGTCGCGGGCGACGAGAGCGGCCGGACCGATCCGGTCGACGATGACTCGGTCGCGCGCCAGGGCCTGCGCGGCGCGCTGTTCGTGCCCAAGGTCGCCGTGAACCTGGCGCTGTCGCCGGCCCGGCTGTCGGCGTGGGCCTACGACCGCTATCACCTCGATGAGCTGTACTACCGCGTGTTCTTCAACGACGCCCGCACGATCGGCGTGATCCCGAGCGCATCGTTCACGAGCGGCTTCGGGATCAATGCCGGCGCGCGATTCGTCGATCGCGACCTGTTCGGCGCGCGCGAGCAGCTCTCGATCGCCGCCGGGATCGGCGGCCGCTACCAGCAGGTCTACAAGGTCGCGGTGCAGAGCGGCGACCGCCTCGGGCGCGTCGCGGTCGAGCTCGACGGCCAGTACGAGCTGCGGCCCAAGGATCCGTTCTACGGTATCGGCGACAACGACGACTCGGCGATGCCGGCGGCGCCGGTCGACCCGCGGTTCGATCCGACGGCGATCGAGACCCGCTATCGCGAGCGGCTCGCGCGCGCGGCCGGCATCGTCGCCGTGCAGCTGGTCGGCGACCTCCACCTCCGCAGCGCCAGCGAGCTGACCGATCGCACGTTCTCGCCGAGCGACACCCGCGATGGCACGCCGATCGACACCGTCTACGACCCGGCGATGCTGGTCGGCTACGGCGGCGTGCGCTACGTCTACTCCGAGCTCGAGCTCCGGTTCGACGACCGGCGGCGCGCGACGCAGTACGAGCCGCGGCCGTTCTACTCGGTGGGTTCGCTCGCCGCGGTGTTCGGCGGCCGGATCCATCGCCTCGACGGCGCGCCCGACTACTGGCGCTACGGCGCCGACCTCCAGCACTTCGTCCGGATCGGCGAGGGGCCGCGCGTGGTGGCGCTGCGGCTTCGCGGCGAGGCGGTATCGGGGACGCGGTCCGAGGTGCCGTTCACCGAGCTGCCGCAGCTCGGCGGCGTCGACGACCTGCGCGGCTATCCGACCGATCGGTTCCGTGATCGGGTGTTGACGCTCGGCACGATCGAGTACAGCTGGGACCTGTCCCCGCTGCTGTCGGCGAGCGCCTTCGTCGACACCGGCCGCGTGTTCGGCTCGCTCGATGACTTCGGATTCGGCCACCTGCGGGTCGGCTACGGCGTCGCGCTGCAGGCGCACACCGAGAACAGCTTTGGCTTCCAGAGCAGCCTGTCGTCATCGATCGATGGTGGGCTGTTCCTCAATCTGTCGTTCAATCCCGTGTTCGCGATCGACGAGCGAGTGAGGCGACGATGACCAGATATGCAATACCGCTCCTGGGCCTGGCGTGGGCGGCGAGCTGCGCGACCGGCGAGGTTCCGTCGGCGCGGTTCGCGAACGCGCCGGCCGTGACCCGGGTCGACGACCGCCGCGACGTTCCGGACAAGCCGTCCGAGCGCGAGTTCATCCACTCGCTCTACCACTACGACGGCGTGGTGCAGCGCCGGCTGTCCCGCGCGCTCGAGCTGCCGCGCACCCGGCGCGCGCTCGGCGTCAACGCGCTCGACGAGGTCCCGGACTCGACCTGGTTCACCAACCGGATCGGCGTGCGCGAGCTGACGCCCGACGAGGTGCGCCGCGGCCCGGTGCAGGTCGGCAGCCCCGAGGCCCACAGGCCGTGGATGATCCACTCGACCAAGACCGGCGGCAGCGAGCCCGGCTTCATGATCAGCGACGCGCGCGGCAAGAAGTTCCTGCTCAAGCTCGACATGGCCGCGTTCCCCGAGCAGCTGACCGCGACCCACGTGATCGTCGGGCGCCTCCTGTGGGCGTGCGGGTTCAACGTCACCGAGGACCACGTCGTGTACTTCCGCCCGGACGATCTGGTGATCGCCGCCGACGCGGTGGGCAAGGACGTGTTCGGCGACAAGCATCCGCTGCGCCGCGACGAGGTCGAGGCGGTCCTCGCGCGGGTCGCGGTCGAGCCCGATGGCCGGCTCCGCGGGATGGCCTCGCTGTGGCTCGACGGCAAGCCGCTCGGTGGCCCGCCGGCCGAGGGCGTGCGCGACGACGATCCCAACGACCGCATCCCGCACCAGCTGCGGCGCGACCTGCGCGGCGCTTACGCGATCTTCGCATGGCTTGATCACGTCGATGTCCAGGAGAGCAACTTCCTCGATATGTGGGTCAAGGAGGGAGATCGCCATTACGTCAAGCACTACCTGCTGGACTTCGGCAAGGCGCTCGGCGTGATGAACACGACCGGAATCAATCCCCGCCATGGCCGCGAGTACGTCATCGACTTCGCCGCGATCGCTCGCTCGCTGGTCACCGCCGGCGCGATGAAGCGGCCGTGGGAGGGCCGCGAGCCGTCGCCGCTGCGCGGGGTCGGGATGTTCGAGGCGGACGGCTTCGATCCGGGGGCCTGGAAGCCCGACTCGCCGGCCTACGTGCCGTTCCTGACCGCCGATCGGTTCGACAAGTTCTGGGGCGCCAGGATCGTGATCCGGTTCACCCGCGAGCAGATCCGCGCCGCGGTCGATGCCGGGCGGCTCAGCGATCCCAGGGCCGCCGACTACCTCACCGACACGCTGATCGCACGGCAGCGCGCGACGGCGCGCTACTGGTTCGCGCGGGTCAATCCGCTCGACCGCTTCGCTGCCGCGAGCAGCGAGACCGGGGCGATCCTGTGCTTCGATGACCTGGCGCTCGTCCACCAGCTCGACGACGCGGCGGCGACCCAGTACCGCGTCTCGACCTACGACAACGGGGTGCAGCCGCTCGGCCCGGTGACCGTGGTGCGTCCGGACGCCGCCGGACATGCCTGCACCGGGGCGCTGCCGCTCGCGGCCTCGAGCGACGGGTACACCATCGTGCGGGTCGAGACGGTGCGGCCTGGCTTTGACCGGGCGACGTTCGTCCACATCGCCCGCGATGCGGCATCGGGCGCGCCGCGCCTGATCGGGATCTGGCGGCCATGACGACGGGCGCGTCCGCGCGGCCCTCGGACCTGGCGCTGCTGGTCGCGGCCGAGCGGCGCCTCGACTGCTGGCTCGAGGCGGCCCGCGCCGATGCCGCGGCGGTCATCACCGCGGCGCGTCGCCGAGCCGAGGCGGCCGACGCCGCGCTGGCCGGCGACGTCGCCCGCGAGCAGGCCCGGATCGCCGCCGAGAGCGCCGCCCGGCTCGCCGCGCAGCGCACCGAGATCGACCAGGCGGCGCGCGCCGAGATCGCGAGGTACGAGGCGGTGCGCGGTGATGCGCTCGCCGGGCTGGCTCGTGCGCTCGCCGCCAAGCTCGCCGTGCTCGCCCGCGAGGAGGCAGCGTGATCATCGAGATGGCGCGGATCCGCGTGCTCGGCCCGCGCCGGCAGCTCGGCGACACGCTGCGTGCGCTGCAGGATCGCGGCATCGTTCACCTCATCGACGCCGCGCCGATCGGCGGCATGCGCCACGATCTCGATCCCGTCGCGCGACGCCGGCGCCGCCACCTGAAGCGTGCGCTCGACGACATCGAGCGCGTGATCGACGGCCTGGGACAGCTCGGCGCCCCGGTCGACGACCGTACCGGCCCGCCGCCGCCCGAGGGCAAGGCCGCCTGGCTCGCCGCGCGCCTCGCGGCGAAGCTCCAGGAGCTGCGCGGACGTGCGCGGGCGCTGGGTGACGAGCGCGATGCGCTGCGGATCTACGAGCCGCTGTTCGCCGAGATCGACCACCTGCTGCGGCCGGAGGCGAACCACCGCGTCGCGATCTTCCTGCTCCGGCTGCGCAGCGCCGCCGCGCTCGACGCGCTGCACGCCGCGCTCGCCCGCGTGGTCGGCGAGACCATGGAGTTCCGGCCCTACGAGCTCGCGCCGGGCGAGACCGCGCTGCTCCTGCTCGTGCCGCAGACGCGCGCCGCCGAGATCGAGCACCAGCTCACCGAGGCCGGCGTCGAGCGAGCACCGCTGCCGCCCGCGCTGGCGCACAGCTCGCTCGCCGACGCGCTGCCGCAGCTCCGCCCCCGGCTCGCGGAGGTCGAGCGTGAGCTCGCGGCGGTTCGCGACGACGCGCTGGCACTCGCCCGCGCACACGGCGACGACCTCGCGCGTGCGCGCCGTGGGTTTCACGATGCGCTGCTCGCGCTCGGCGCGGCCGACCACGCGACGACGAGCGCGCGGGCGTTCGCGCTCGAGGGCTGGCTGCCGGCGTGCGATCGCGCCGGGCTCGCCGCACAGCTCGCCGCACAGCTCGGCTCGGAGATCTCGGTCGAGGAGATCGCGCGCGACCAGTGGCGCGGCGACGACGCGCCGGTGGTGCTGTCGAACCCGCCGCTGTTCGCGCCGTTCGAGCTCCTGACCTCGCTCCTGCCTCTGCCGCGCTACGGCTCGATCGATCCGACGCCGTTCGTCGCCGTGTTCTTCCCGCTGCTGTTCGGCGTCGTGGTCGGCGACGTCGGCTACGGCGCGGCGATCGCCGCGATCGCGCTCGGGCTCGCGGGCAAGCGCACGCGCGGGCTGGCCTGCATCGCCGGTGCCGTCGCGTTCTACACGCTCGTGTTCGGCGTGCTGTACGGCGAGCTGTTCGGTGACCTCGGCGCGCGCTGGCTCGGCATGCACGCGCTGTGGTTCGACCGCCGCGAGGCGGTGCTCGGCTTCCTCGTGCTCGCCGTCGCGCTCGGCCTGGTTCACCTCGTGCTCGGGCTCGTGATCGCCGCCGCGCGCCGGTGGCACCGCGATCATCGCGAGGCGATCGGGCGCGGGATCACCGCGGCGATGCTGGTCCTGATCGCATGCGTGCTGCTCGTGCTGTTCGATCGCCTGCCGGGCGTCCTGCTGACGCCGGCGATGATCGCGCTGCTCGTCGCGCTGCCGGTCGTGATCGTGCTGGAGGGCGCGACCGCGCTGCTCGACTTCATGACCGTCGTGGGCCACGTGCTGTCGTACGCCCGCGTGATGGCGCTGGGCACCGCGTCGGTCATGCTCGCGGTGGTCGCGAACAAGATGCACGGTGCGTTCGGCTCGGCGGCGATCGGCGTCGCGTTCGCGCTGGTGTTCCACCTCGTGAACTTCGCGATCACGCTGTTCAGCCCGACGATCCACGTGATGCGTCTGCACTACGTCGAGTTCTTCGGCACGTTCTTCGAACCGGGCGGAGGCCCGTACCAACCGTTGCGCCATTGGTCGCCGGGAGCGACCGGCTAGGAGTTCGTCATGGAAGCCTTGTGGATGCCCCTCGCTGCTGCCCTCGCGATCGCGGCGACCGCCCTGGCCACCGGCTGGGCACAATCGAAGATCGGAGCCTCGGCCGCGGCCGCGCTGGCCGAGAAACCCGAGCTGCGCACCACCGCCGTCCTCATGATCGCGATCCCCGAGACCATGGTCGTGCTCGGGTTTGTCGTCGCGGTCCTGATCCTGCTCAGGAACGGCTGATCATGGCGCTCGCCGAGCTGCTGCGCGTGCTCGAGCACGACACCGAGGCGGAGATCCGGGCGATCGCCGCCGCCGGTGCCGGCGACGCTGCACGGATCGAGGCGGACGCCGCCCGCGCGCGGGGCGACCGGGTCGCCGGCGCGATCGCTGCCTGCACGGCGGGGTGCAGCGCGGCCAGCGATACCGAGCTCGCCGCGCTCGATCGCCGGACGCGCGCAGCGGTGCTCGCGGCGCGCGCGGCCATGCTCGCTCGCATTCGCGAGGCGGTGCGCGGCGAGCTGCCGGCGCTGGTCACCGGCGATCCGGCGCTCGGCCGGACGCTGATCGCCGCCGCGCTTGCCTGCGTCGGAGACGGGCAGGGCACCCTGCGCTGTGCGCCGGTGCTCGCCGAGGCCGCGCGCGCGGCGGCGCCACCCGCGATCGGGGTCGAGGTCGATCCCGCGGTCGCGACCGGCGCGGTCGTCGAGCTGGTGTCCGGGACCCGTATTGACGCCACGCTCGACGCGCTGCTCGACCGCGCCTGGCCGGCCCTGTCCTGCGAGGCCCTCGCGCTGGAGCGCACGCGATGACGGCGGTCGCCGCCAGGGCGCGCGGGCTGGCCACCACCGTGGTGGCCGCGGACGCGCTCGCCGCGATCGACCGCGCGCGCGACGCCGGTGAGCTCGCCGCGGCCCTGGCGCGCGCCGACCTGCGCGTGGTGGCCCCGATCGATGGCGACGCGATCGATCGACTCGCGCGCGACCGTGTCGCAGCCGATCTCGCAGTGCTCGCGCGCTGGACAGACGCGCTCGCGCCGCTCGAGCTCGACGAGGATCGCCGCTCGCTGCGCGCGATCGTGCGGGGCGTCGCCGCCGGGGCGTCCGCCGCGCGCCGTCTCGCCGGTGCGATCCCCACCACGCGGCTGCCGGCCCGCGCGCTCGCCGTGCTCGCCGGTGCGCCGGCGATCGAGGCGCTCGCCGTCGAGCTCGCGCGCCTCGGCCATCCGCTCGCGCCGGCGCTCGCCGGTGCCTGGACGCCGGTGGACCTGCTCGAGCTCGAGCTCGGTCTCGCGCATCACTTCGCACGGCTCGCGCGCTCGCACGATCGCGCGATGGCCGCGTACCTCGCACAGCTGATCGACGCCGAGAACGCCAGCGCCGCGCTGCTGATCGCGGCGCGCGGCGAGGGGATCGACATCGCCCGTGCGTTCATCCCGGGCGGGCGGTGCGTCGGCCGCGAGGTGTTCGCCACCGCCGCGGCGGGCTCGATCGATGCGGCGCGGGCCCGGCTCGCCGCCGCGCTCGCGGGCACGCCGCTCGCCGCCGCGCTGTTTCAGCCGGCGTCGTCCGCGCTCGAGACCGCGGCGCTCGCCTGGCAGCTCGAGACCCAGGCCCGCCTGCGCCGCACCGAACCGCTCGGGCTGGCGCCGGCGATCTACGCCGTGCTGCGCCGCCGCGACGAGGCGCGCCGGCTGCGGCGCGCCGCGTGGCGCGTCGCGATGGGAGGCGCATGAAGACGCAGGTCCGCGCGATCTGCCGCCGCGAGGCCGCGCTCGGCGTCGCGCTCGCCGGCCTGGCCGCGATCGAGGCCGCGACCGGAGCCGACGCTGCGGCCGCGCTCGCGGCGCTCGCCCGCATGCCGGCGCGGGGCGGCGTCGTGCTGATCGAGGCCGGGCTGTACGACGCGCTGCCCGCGCCGCTGCGCCGCCAGATCCGCAAGGACGGCGCACCGATCCTCGTGCCGTTTCCCGGCCCCGCGCCGCTGCCTCCCGGTGCCGCCCCCGAACAGGAGCTGCTCGAGGTGCTGCGGCGCGCCGTCGGCTACCGCGTGAGGTTGACATGACCGCGACCCTGACCCGCATCACCGGAGCGCTGGCCGAGGCCCGGCCGCTGCGCGACGCATCGCTGTACGAGCTGGTGCGGGTCGGCGCGCGCGGCCTGCTCGGCGAGGTGATCCGGTTCTCCGGCGACACCGCGACGCTGCAGATCTTCGAGGACACGACCGGCCTCGCGGTCGGTGCGCCCGTCGCCGCGACCGGCGCCTCGCTGACCGCCGAGCTCGGCCCCGGCCTGCTCGGCGCCGTGCTCGACGGGACCGGCCGGCCGCTGGCCCGGCTCGCCGAGGCGAGCGGTGACTTCCTCGCCCCCGGCGCCGCGGCGCCCGCGCTCGACCGCGCGCGGCGCTGGCGGTTCACCGCGCGCGCACGCGCCGGCGATCGGGTCGGGCCCGGCGACATCCTCGGCGTGGTCGACGAGCGCATCGAGCACCGCGTGCTGGTGCCGCCCGGTGTGACGGGGACGCTGGCCGCGATCGCGGACGCCGAGCTCACCGTCGACGAGCCGCTCGGCCATCTCGCGGATGGCACGCCGCTCCGCCTCGCGCAGCGCTGGCCGATCCGCACGCCGCGCCCGGTGGCGGACCGCCTGCCGA
>VBLP01000132.1:14806-19273 GCA_005887925.1 Deltaproteobacteria bacterium
ATCGCGGTCCCCGGCGGGTTCGGCACCGGCAAGACGATCGTCGAGCACGCGCTGGCGAAGTACGCCGACGCCGACATCGTCGTGTTCGTCGGCTGCGGCGAGCGCGGCAACGAGATGGCCGAGCTGCTCGAGGCGTTCCCGCGCCTGGTCGATCCGCGCAGCGGCCGGCCGGTGATGGAGCGCACCGTGCTCGTCGTCAACACGTCGAACATGCCGGTGGTCGCGCGCGAGGCCTCGGTCTACCTCGGCGTGACGATCGCCGAGTACTACCGCGACATGGGCCACCGCGTCGCGGTGATGGTCGACAGCCTGTCGCGCTGGGCCGAGGCGCTGCGCGACATCGCGGCGCGCCTGCAGGAGATGCCCGGCGAGGAGGGCTACCCGACCGCGATGGCGAGCCGGCTCGGCGCGCTGTACGAGCGCGCGGGTCGCGCGCGGCCGCTGGGCAGCCCGGAGCGCACCGGCGCGGTGACCCTGGTGTGCGCGGTGTCGCCGCCGGGAGGTGATTTCTCCGAGCCGGTCACCCAGGCGGCGCTGCGGGTCGCCGGTGGCCTGTGGGCGCTCGATGCCCAGCTCGCGCGCGCGCGGCAGTTTCCCGCGGTCGACTGGGCGACGAGCTACTCGCTCTACGCCGACGCGGTCCTGCCGGCGCTCGGCGCGGCGTGGCCGGCGCTGCGCGCGCGGGTGCTCGGCCTGCTCCAGCGCGACGCCGAGCTGCGCGAGATCGCGAGCCTGATCGGCAACGACGAGCTCGAGGATCGCGATCGCCTCGTGCTCGCGGTCGCGAGCCTGGTGCGCGAGCACGTGCTCGGCCAGAACGCGTTCGATCCCAACGACGCCTACTCGCCGCCCGACAAGACCGCCGCGCTCGCCGAGCTCGCGATCGCGGCGCTCGACCGCGGCGCCGCGGCGCTCACCGCCGGCGCCGACTTCGACGGGCTGGCGCTGCCCGCGGTGCGCCGCGCGCTCGCGGAGCTGCGCCGCGCGCCCCCGGCCGACCACGCCGCCCGCGTGGCCGAGGCCAGACGCCTGGTGGAGGGGCTCAGATGATCGCCGCCCGCATCCACCGCGGCGCTCGCGGCCTCGCCGGCGCGCTGCTCTACGTCGAGGCGACCCAGCGCGCCGCGATGGGCGAGGACGTCGTGATCCGGGCGCCCGGCCAGCCGCCGCGCCGCGGCCAGGTGATCGACGCCGGCGCCGGCATCACCGTGATCCAGGTGCTCGAGGACACGCTCGGGCTGTCGCCCGCCGGGGTCGAGATCGAGCTCGCCGGCGGGACCGCGACCACGCCGGT
This sequence comes from Deltaproteobacteria bacterium, assembly GCA_005887925.1. Taxonomy (GTDB): domain Bacteria; phylum Myxococcota_A; class Polyangia; order Haliangiales; family Haliangiaceae; genus JABFXX01. Next base: position 16,101 of record VBLP01000132.1, read on the forward strand.
CGGCCGCGAGCTGCTCGGCCGCGTGCTCAGCGGCGTCGGCGCGCCGCTCGACGGTCTGCCGCCGCCGGTCGGCGACGCGACCCGCCCGGTGTACGGCGCGCCGATGAACCCGTCACGCCGCGTGCCGCCGGGCGACTTCATCGAGACCGGGATCTCGGCGATCGACGGCCTCGACACGCTCGTGCGCGGCCAGAAGCTGCCGGTGTTCTCCGGCGCCGGCCTGCCCGGGCTCGAGCTCGCGGCGCAGATCGTCGAGCACGCCCGCGTCGCCGACGGCGCGCCGTTCGCGGTCGTGTTCGTCGCGATGGGCATCACCGCGCGCGAGACCCGGCTGTTCGTCGACCGGTTCTCCGGCACGCGCGCGCTCGAGCGCACCGTGCTCTACCTCAACCAGACCAGCGATCCGACGATCGAGCAGCTGCTCGCGCCGCGTCATGCGCTCGCCGAGGCCGAGGTCCTCGCGTTCGATCACGGCATGCACGTCCTGGTCGTGATGGCCGACGTGGCGCACTACTGCGAGACCCTGCGCCAGGTCGCCGCCGCACGCGACGAGGTCCCCGGCCGGCGCGGCTATCCCGGCTACATGTACAGCGATCTCGCGTCGCTGTTCGAGCGCGCCGGCGTGCTCGCCGGACGCGGCGGCTCGGTGACGCAGCTGCCGATCGTGACGATGCCCGACGACGACATCACGCACCCGATCCCCGATCTCACCGGCTACATCACCGAGGGCCAGATCGTGCTGTCGCGCGCGCTGCACGGCCAGGGCATCTTCCCGCCGATCGACGCGCTGCCGTCGCTGTCGCGGCTGATGAACGCCGGGATCGGCGCCGGCAAGACCGTGCCGGAGCACCGGCGCTGGGCCGATCAGCTCTACGCGCTGTACGCGCGCGGCCGCGACGCGCGGCTTATGGCGGCGATCGTCGGCGACATCGGGCTCGGCGACGCCGACCGCCGGGCGCGCGACTTCGCGACCCGCCTCGAGCGCGAGCTGATCGGCCAGGGCCGCGCGCGCCGCGATCTCGCCGAGACCATCGCGATCGGCTGGCGCCTGCTCGAGACCCTGCCGCGCCAGGATCTCGAGCGCATCGACGACGAGACCTGGCAGCGTCGCCCCGGAGCCGCGCGATGACCGTGCGCGCCGCGCCGACCCGGGCCGAGCTCCTGCGCGCGCGCCGGCTCCACGATCGCGTCGAGCGAGGCGCCGCGCTGCTCCGCCGCAAGCGCGAGGCGCTGGTCCGCGCGCTCGTCCCGCTCGCGAGCCCGGCGGCCGAGGCCCGGTCGATCTCGATCTCGAGCGCGTGTGGGGCATCTCGGTCCCCACGCTGCGCGCGCTGCCCGCCGTCGAGCGCGGCCTCGCGGCGCGCGCGACCGCACCCGGCCCGACCGGCCCGGCGCTGTTCGAGGCCGCGAACCAGTTCGAGGCGCTGATCGCCCAGCTGGTCGAGGCAGTCGCGCGCGAGGCCCGGGTCCGCGCGCTCGGCGACGCGCTCGCGCGGGCGTCGCGCCAGCTCCACACACTCGAGCAGCGCATCGCGCCCGAGCTCGCCGCGCAGATCGCGGCGACGACGCGCGCGCTCGACGAGCGCGACCGCGAGGATCAGTCCCGGCTGCGCCACCTGCGCGCGGGCGCAGGGCGGCGGTAGTCGTGGGCGACCGCGAGCGGATGGCTACCCCACCTGGCGAGCCACCGTCGCGGGAGCGGCGAGCGCGGCGCGCAGCGGCTCGCCGAGCGCGGCGAGGCCGGCGAGCCGGTCCGCGACGTCGAGCGTCGCGGCGTCGGGGATGTCGAGCACCGGGAGGTGCTGCGCGACGAGCTGCGCGCGGACGCGGTGCTGGATGCGGAGGTGGCTCTCGATGTAACGCGCGAACGCGTGCGCGGCGGGCGGGGCGGCGTCGAGCCGCGGCGACCACGCCGCGAGCGAGGTCGGGAGCACGCGGTTGAGCACCGCGAGCGTCGGCTCGAAGCCGTGTGCGCGCACGGCGCGATCGAGCGCGCACGCCGCGTCCGCGGCGTCGTCGCTGATGCCGCAGGCGATGATGATCGCGGTGCGCGGATCGCGCAGCCAGCCGCGCGCGCGCTCGAGCCGCGCGATCATCGTCGCGATCGCGGCGTCGAGGGCCGAGACCAGCTCGCCGAAGTCGCGCAGCGCGCCGGCGCCCGACAGCTGGGCGAGGGCGGTCAGCGTGCGGCGGCTGCCGTGGGCCGCGACGCCCAGCCGGCTCAGCCTCGCGAAGCGGGTCAGCCAGCGGATCAGCCGGCCGTCGAAGAACGCCATCAGCTTGTCGGGCCGCGCGAGCAGCTCGACCGCCGGGATGCCCGGCGCGGTGTCGAGCACGATCTCGCTCAGCGCCGGATCGCGCTCGGCCCACTCGACGGCGCGCACGCAGCCGATCGCATCGCTGAACCCGGCGAGGCGATCGGCGAGCGCGACGAAGAACGGGTTCGCGATCAGCGCCGCGCGCTCGGCGGTGTCGGGACAGGCCTCGCCGACCCAGCGCCGCAGGCACGTGCTCGGATCGAGCAGCGCCGCCGCGAGCGAGCCCGGACCGTCGGTCGCGACCGCGACCCCGCGGATCGACGCCGAGCAGCGCGGCGCGCGTACCGGCGCGGGCGTGGGCGAGGCCGAGCGCCGCCGAGAGCGTGGTCTTGCCGACGCCGCCGGCGCCGAGCAGGATCGCGAGCCGCGGCATCACGGCGCACCCCACAGCGGCCGCAGCGCGTCGCGCGCCCGGCTCACCACGCGGCGCGGCGCCGGCGCGTCGTCGATCAGCAGCGCGTCGTCGATCGCGATCTCGCCGAGCACCGCGTCGCCGAGGGCGTCGTCGAGCGCGCGCTCGCGGGCGGCGCGCCGCGCGAGGTGGGCATAGACGCGATCGATGCCGGCCTGCGCCTCGCCATCGGCCGGAGCACCGAGCGCGTCGAACCAGCCGCACGCGCGCGGGTCCGTGGGCAGCGTCCCGAGCGAGCGCACGCTGCGGTTGATGATCGCCGCGAGCGGCGCGCGCCCGAGCTCGCGCGCGATCCGCGGCCAGAACTCGCAGGTCTCCTCGACGGCGAGCTCGTCGGGGGTGGTCACCACGACGGCGGCCGAGCGCGCCGGGTCGCGCAGCATCTCTGCGACCCGCGCGCACTCCATCGCGAGCAGGCCGCCGAGCCCGAGCGCCCGCGTGAC
>VBLP01000132.1:19365-27615 GCA_005887925.1 Deltaproteobacteria bacterium
TCGCCCGCTGGACGTGGCGGTTGGCGATCACGGCGCGGAACAGCGCGCGCATCCCGAGGTGCTCGACGAAGTACTGCTCGAGGGCCGCCTCGGCCGAGAAGTTCATGGTCGACAGGTTGGGCGCGATCGCCGCCGCGGCGTAGCCGGTCGGTGGCCGGTCGAACCAGGGCGAGATCGCGTCGCTGATCGCCCACTGCGCGACGAGCACGCGGCGCTTTCCTGCAGCCAGACCTGCGCCGAGCGCGGTGGCGACCGTACTGCGACCGACACCCCCTTTCCCGAGCACGAACACCACGGGTGGAATCACGCGATCCGATGCTGCATGTCCGGGACCAGTGATCGACAAGGGGGCCTTCCCGCGCTTCCCGCGTCCTCTGGTCCGGCAGAGCCGGCCGATCATTCACGACTGGCGACCGCGCGTCGCGTCGCGCGATCAGACGGACGAAACCACTGCGCGTATTTCACGGCGCCCCGCAATCCTTGCGCGCCTGGAGGATCACGCGGCGCGCGAGCCGCGATATCGTGCCCGCGATGAGCCGTGATGAGGTCACATGGGGCGGCTATGCGCCGTGGGCGGACACCGTCCTGGCATGTCGCCGCGAGTTCGTGGCCGTGGCGCGGAGCTTCTGGCTGATCCCGGAGCTGATCCCGCTGCCGGCGCGCGACGACATCGCGCTGCTGTACTGCGTGTGCCGCCGGCTCGACGATGCGATCGATGAAGCGCCCGCCGCCCAGGCCCGCGCCGAGCTCGCCCGGTGGCGCGCCGAGATCGCGGGCCGCGCCGCGCCGCGCCCGCTGATCGCTGCGTTCCTCGTCGGCGCGTCGCGCAGCGGCCTGCCGCTCGCCTGCATGGCCCACCTTCTCGATGGCATGGAGCTCGATCTCGGCGCGGTGCGGATCGCCGACGACGATGCGCTGCTCCGCTACGCGTATCGCGTGAGCGCCGCGGTCGGGCTGATGCTGGCGCCGCTGCTCGGCGTGCGCGGCACCGGCGAGCGCGTGGTCGATCTCGGCCTCGCGCTCCAGCTCAGCAACATCCTGCTCGGCGTCGCCGGTGACGCCCTGCGCGATCGCGTGTACCTGCCGGAGAGCCGGCTGGCCGCGGCCGGCCTGACGTTCGACGACGCGATCGCCGCGCCGGCCGCCGCGCGGTTGCGCCCCGTGCTGTGCGGCATCGCGTCGCTCGCGGACCACTACTATCGCAGCGCGGCGCTCGGCGCCGCGTGCGTGCCGCTGCGCTACCGCCACGGCGTGATCCTGCTCGGCCGCGCCTACGCCGCGCTCGGCTGGCGCGCCGCGCGCGGCGAGGCGGCGCCCGGCGTGCCCGGCCAGCTCCCGCGCCGGGTGAAGGCGGTGCGCCTGCTCGAGCTGTTCGCGACCGCCTGGCACCCTCGCACGCTCGGCCTCGTGCCGCCGCCGCCGCACGATCCGGCGCTGCATCGCGCGATCGCCGGCTGGCACGGCGCGCACGCAGGGAGCCCGTCGTGAATGCGCTCGTCCAGCTCGGCCTCGACGCACGCACCACGTCGGTCGCGACCAGCATGATCTTCCAGGCCGAACCGGCCGAGGTCTGGGAGCGACTCATGTTCTACGAGCAGATCGATCGCCGCCCGCCGCTGCACCTCCGGTTGCTGCTGCCGGTGCCGATCGACACCGCCGGGCGAAAGTCGGAGATCGGCGACGAGGCGCACTGCCGCTACGAGAGCGGCTATCTCGTCAAGCGCGTCACCCGGGTCGACCCGGCCCGCTGTTACGCGTTCGAGGTCGCCGAGCAGGCACTGCTCGTCGGCAGCGGGATCCGGCTGTCGGGCGGCGAGTACGTCATCCGCGAGCTCGCGCGCGGGCGCGCCGAGGTCCGGATCGTCACGTGCTACGCGAGCGCGCGATGGCCGCGCTGGCTGTGGCGGCCGATCGAGCGCGCGGTGTGCCATTCGTTCCACCGTCATATCCTTCGCGCGATGCGCCGCGAGGTCGAGGTGCGATCATGATCGAGCTGCTTCCGCCGATCTGGCTGGTCCGCGTCGCGGTCGCCACCGTGTGGCTCTACGAGGGGCTGTGGTGCAAGCTGCTGGGCGGGGATCCCAACCAGCTCGCCGTCGTCCAGGCCGTGCCGCGGCTCGGGCCTGTGGTGGGCACGGTGTTCCTCAAGGCGCTCGGCGGGGTCGAGGTCGCGATCGGCCTGTGGGTGCTGAGCGCGTTCGAGCCGCGCTATTGCGCGCTCGCACAGACCGCGCTGCTCGTCGCGCTCAACGCCAACGGGATCCTGTGGTCGCGCCGGCTGATCCACGACCCGGCCGGCATGGTGGTCAAGAACTTCGCGTTCCTCGTGCTCGCCTGGGTCGCCGCGGGGCTGCCGTGATCACACCGTGGCAGCACGGCCGGTTCGACGCGCGCACCGGACCGAGCAAGGTGCTGTTCGGGCGGATGTACGAGGATGTGGCGATCGAGCGCGCGGCGTTTCGCCCGCGGAGCCGCGTGTTCTGCATCGCCTCGGCCGGGTGCACCGCGATCGGGCTCGCCGCCGACCGCCACGACGTCGTCGCGATCGACATCAACCGGGACCAGCTGGCCTACGCGGCCGATCGCATCGCCGGCCGGCCGGCGATCCGCGGCACCGCCGAGCGCGTGATGGGGGTCGCGCGCGCGTTCGCGCCGCTCGTCGGCTGGACCCGCCGCCGGCTCCGCGCGTTCCTCGAGCTCGACGATCCCGCGGCCCAGGTCGAGATGTGGCGCGCGCTCGATACCTGGCGGCTGCGCGCCGCGTTCGGCGCGCTGTTCTCGGTGACCGCGCTGCGCGCCGTCTACGCGTCGCCGTTCCTCGCGTTCCTGCCGTCGCGGCTCGGTGCCGTGATGCGCGCGCGCCTGGCGCGCTGCTTCGCGCGCCACGCCAACCGCACGAACCCGTACGCGCGGGCGCTGCTGCTCGGCGAGCTCGCCGACGATCCACCACCGGGCGCCGGCTCGATCGAGCTCGTGCACGGCGACGCCGCCGAGTACCTGGAGTCCGCCCCGGCCGCGAGCTTCGACGCGTTCACGCTGTCGAACATCCTCGACGGCACCGGCCCGGCGTATCGCGCGCGGCTGTTCGCCGCGGTCCGGCGCGCCGCCGCCCCCGGGGCGACCGCCGTGCTGCGCAGCTTCGCCGAGCCGGCCGGGGACCTGCCGACCAACCATGCGGTGGACGATCGCGCGATGCTGTGGGGTATCGTCGATGTCCGACCGGCGGCCGAGCTGTCCGCCTGACGGACGATCGGCCTCAGGCCGTCGCTCTGCGCAGCACGTCGGCGAGGACCTGCATGGCATCGATCGTCGTGAAGATGCCCTCGACGACGCCGCGGCGATTCATCACCACCGCCGAGCCGTACTTGTGGTCGGCCATGCGCTCGACCACCGCGTCGACCGGATCGTCCGGGCTCGCCGCATAGACGTCCTCGGTCATCGCGTCCTCGACCTCGACCTCGTCGGGATCGCCGTCCGGCAAGGTCTCGATCAGGTGCAGATCGCGGTCGCTGACGATCCCCACGAGCTTGCCGGCCTCGAGCACCGGCAAGTGACGGATGCGGTGCAGGCGCATCACCTGGTGCGCCTGCGACATCTTGGCGTCCCTGCGGATCGTCCACGGCTGCCGGGTCATGTAGCGAGAGATCGACGGCATCAGCATGATCATGCTGGAGTGCATCGCTCGTGCCGGCGGTCGGCGACGAAGTGCGCACGGAGATCTGCGCAAGAACCTCGTGGCCGCGTCGCGTGCCTGCATGAATTGCAGGCGTGATCACGCCCGTACAGCGTGTGCTGGTCACGCCGGGTGCGTCGGGGGCCGCCGATCCAGCGGCGGCGCTCAGCGATGACCCTCGATCGAGTCCGGCGCCCGTGGCACCAGGGTGAGGCCACGCAGATTCATGACGTACGCCCCGCGCTTCGCGGTCGCTCGCACCCAGACCGAATGCAGCCCGGGCGCGAGCGTGACCATGCCGAGCCGGGTCGTGACGAAGTCTCGCCACCCCGTGGTCCGGGGCACCGTTCCGCGGAGCTCCTGATCTCCGACCGCGACGACGTAGTCGCTGCCCGGGCCATCCGCCTCGGCCTGCCGGATCAGCACGTCGTACTCGGACGCTCGTGCAACGTCGAACGACCAGCTCGGCGCGTCGTCCACCGAGGTCCAGTTTCCGATCGCCTCGCTCGCCCACCGCCGGTCGATCCCCTGGACGCCGCCGATCTGCGCGCGGCCGTAGAACCACAGTCCGTCGCCGTGAAGCACGGCGTCCTCGGCGCGCAGCGCGATCGAGCCATCGCCGGCCGCGGCGATCGCCGGCCGCACCCGCTCGATCCTGGTCGCGAGCAGCCCCGGCGCCTCGATCTCGTCGAGGGTGCGAACCCCGTTGTCCCTCACCACGCGGTGATACGCCAGCTGCTCGTCGTACATGTACGAGCGGATCAACCAGCACGGCTGCGCGTCGCCGCGGATCGCCGCCGCCATCTCGAGCATCGTGTATCGCGTGTTGTAGCTCAGCATGCGCCCGGGGTGCAGCCGTGCGCTGACGGCGGCGCTGCCGTCGCGCTGCCTCGTGTAGTAGGTGAATACCGGGCGCGCCTCCGCAGCAGCCCGGGCATGTCCATCGCCCGCAACACCGGCCGCATGTGGCCAGCCGGGATCTGCTTGTCGAGCAGCTGCCGTGGTTCGAGCGGGAGCTGCAGCGCGACGAGCGCGGCGGCCGTGGCGAGCCCGGCCCGGCGCAGGCGCTGCGATGCAAGCGCGAAATCCAGCGCCGCGCTCCACGCCAGCACCACCAGGCCGATCAGGTAGAGGTTGACCCGCACCATGCCGTAGGGCCAGCGGCCGGCGACGCTCGCGACCAGCGGCAGCACCAGCGGGCCCACGATGATCGCCAGCAGCTGCCAGCGCCGCCGGATCGCGATGACCGCGATCCCGATCGCGAACAGCGCGGCGTTCACGGCTGCCAGGACAGGCGACAGTGCGCTCCACCAGCTCGGACCTGCCGCGAACCGGCCGGCGATGTCGTGGAGATGGCCGGCGAAGCGCCGGACATGAAAATCACTGTCGTAGAAGTTCTCGTTCCAGTAGCGGAATCCCATCCTGGTCGCGTGTTGCTGGAACAGCGCGCACTGGGTGGCAAACAGCGCGAGCGTGACCGCGGCGGTCGCGGCGATGACTGCCAGAGTTCGCCGGTCGCCGTCGCGCCAGGCGGCCACCGCGAGCACCGCGAGCACGACCGGCTCGACGAAGATGCATGCAAAGCCCAGGAGCGGCGCGATCGCTGCGATCACCAGCAGGGCGCAGAGGCCACCGCCCCGCCGGAGCCAGCGGAACACCAGGTAGCACTGGAGGGTGACCAGGAAGTGCTCGAGTGCATATGGCTTGTACTCCTTGGCGAAATCGATCAGCCAGGGGTTGAGTGCGATGCAGAACACGCAGAACACCACGGACGCGCGCGACGCGAACAGCAGCCGGGCGAGCGCGAAGGTCACCAGCAGCGCGGCGATCGACGGCACCAGCGAGGTCAGCCGGAGCATCCACTCGACGTCGTGAATGCCGATCGACAGCTTGCCGACCAGCAGATAGAGAACCGGGCGGAGATTGAGCGGCCACGTCGCCAGATCCGCGATGTCGATGTCCCCGCCGAGGGCGACGGCCTGTCGCGCCTCGTCGTTCCACAGCGGGGTCGTGAGCGCACCCGAGATCCGGAACAGCGTCCCGGCGGCGATGATGCCGACCACGGCGCACGCGAACACGCGCGACGCCGGCGTGGCGTCCCCGAACCGTCGCAGGCCGCGGATGGTCATGGCGCCCGATCACCTGGCTCGAGCCAGCGGCGAGCCATCAGCGAGAAGACCTCGCCGAACACCGGGTGAACATCGGCGGCGATACCGCGCTCGAGCCGCTCGATCGCGCACTGCAGAGCGGCATGTCCCGCGGGCGGCGGAGGCGGCCAGTGCAGTGTCAGCTTGTTGATGCCGGGCCGGAGCAGCCCGGCGCGTACCCGCAGGTTCTCCGCGCGCCAGTCGTGCGTGCACGCGAGATCCCCCACCGCAGCACCGTTGATGTCGATCGACACCGTCCCGCGACGCGGTCCGGTCCCCGCGATCTCCGGTAGCCGGGCGGTGATCGACAGCTCGATGTCCAGGTCGCCGCTGGCGACGAGGCAGAACGACGATGCCGGCTGTGTGGCGCGATACGCGGAGCGATGCTGTGCACCATCGAGGTCGAGCGCCTCGGCGAAGAACGTCTCGTAGAGCTCCCAGCGGAAGAACTCGGTCGCGAGGTCCGCCGGAGAGCGGTCCACGGCGAGGTTGTCGACCAGCATCCGGGACACGCGCTCGCGCGCCGGCGCGCCGTGGCGCTCGAGCACGTCGCAGATCGCCGCGATGAGATCGGCGTCCAGGTTGGGCCACTGCAGGCCATGTTGCAGCATGACGGGGTGGCGCGACGCGAAGTTGCGGCGCGCGGCGGGGCTCAGCACCGGCGGACAGCGGCTGCAGCGCAGCTCGATCAGATCGAGCATCGCGCCGGCGATCTCGGGCGCTGCGGCGAGCGCGCGCTCGCACCAGTACGCGACGAGCTCCTGCTTGCCGGAGATCGCGTGCAGGCGATGCGCGCTGTGAACCGCGGCGCCGAACAGGGCGACTGCATCGGCCGCGGGCGCGGCGGAGACCGCAGGCACCGCCGCCAGGAGCGCCTGCCAGCTCAGGTCGGCCACCCGGTCGCGCCGGAGCAGCGCCGACGCCGTCGCCGCCATCGCGACGTTCATGCCCTCGGCGGTGAGGTGGCAGTAGTCGAGAAACAACCTCCGCCCCGGCAGCGCCGTGCCGGCGTGGGCGGCGAACACCGCGGGCAGGTCCACCGCGGTGAATCCGTGCCGGGCGGCGTCGTCGAGTCGGCCCAGCGCGCGATACGCGGTCGCCCGGATGCGAAATGCCGTCGGGCAGGTGCCGTCATCGATCCGCAGCATCTGCTCGGCCGACTCGAGGGCGGCGGCGAAGTCGCGGGTCGCCAGGCAGCGCATCGCGCGCGCGTGGTGGCCATGCCAGCGCGCGGTGTCGTCGCCGCTTCGCCACACCACCGGCTGCCGCGACTCCCAGTCGGCGAGGTTCACCTCCGGGACGACCACCACCACGGGGATCGATCGGGTCGCCGCGATATCGCGGATGCGGCCGAACGTATGGCGGGCCTTGGCCTCGAGGAGCCTCGCGCCCAGCCGGCGGACGCCGGCCACGCCGCCCGCGCGAAGCGCCTGGGCGTAACGGGCTCGCAGGCTCGGGACCGGAATGTAGGGCGATACGTCTGTCTCCTGGAAGTTCCAGTTGTTCCCGGTGAACACGACGAGACCATCGGGATCGAGCTGTAGCGAGCTCTCCATCGTTGCCGTCAAGGGCGACATCGACTCGCTCGAGCGCGACAGATCGATGACCTCGTACGTGCCCGGTCCGGCAACCGCATTGAGCTGCGCTTCGAGGATCCCGGCGGGCGTCAGGTGAGGTGCGTACAGGAAGCCGAGGGCAACGGACTCCCGAACAAGCAGATGCGGCGAGCCGTCTTGCGCCGGGCGATCGTGGTGCGCTGGCCAAACCCATCGCCGAGACGGCTGGCCGGGGGGCGGACGAAGCGCAGCTCGCCGTCCACCCGCGCCGGCTGCCAGATGCTGATCGCCCGCGGCGCACGCTCCTGCGCGTCGCTCGCCCCGACCAGCGGCTCCGGGGCCGTCGCGTGACGGGGGTCGTCCTGCGCGGGATGCCGATCGGCCTCCCCGGCGGGCCGCACGAGGTGCCGCAGCGTCATCTCCATCAGGCGGCGGCTGGGCGTCGCCGCCAGCTTGCGGGCCAGCTCGTTGCACAGCGCTCGGGAACCATCGGAGTCGCGATCACGCACGGCGATCACCTAGAGGAAGGTGTAGAGGTTGTCCTCGATCGCGCGCCCCCGCACCGGACCGTGATAGCCGCGGTCGAACGCGGCCACGAGCTGCGGCCAGCTGGATGGCAGGGACTCCCGATCGAGCAGGAATGATTCGAGGACGAGCCAGACGATCGGCTCGTCCGCGACGTTGAACGACGTGTTGATGACGAGCGGACAGCCGGTGCGCTCGTGGAATCGCGACAGCAGGGCGCGGAACCACGGGTGGGCATGTTCGTCGACGGTCTGCGGCCGGGCCGAGCCATCGACGTGGGTGATGCCCGGCAGCGCCAGCCGCGACGTGACCTGGCAGGTCTCCAGCATGAACGGCGAGGCGTGATCGA
>VBLP01000595.1 GCA_005887925.1 Deltaproteobacteria bacterium
GAGGGGGCACGCAGCACATAGCGACCCTCATCTCTTACGGAATGCTGCTCCTTCGCATTTCCCAATACGTCCGAAGCGTTTGCGTCTCGAAGAACTCGCTTGACCGTCGCTTCGAAGCAGAGGTCGCCTGCCCTCAGCGTGAATTCGATGTCGAACGGCTCGTCGCGGAACATCGATCGATCGAAATCGATCGCGAGTGAAGCGGCGATCAGATCCAGCAGCGTGCTCTTCCCGGTCGTGTTCTTGCCCAGGACGACATGAAATCCCTCGCTGAAGCGCAGCTCGGTTCCCGGTTCGACGGAGCGAAAACGGTTGATCCTGATCCGTTCGAGCCATCGCCGTGGACCGGAAGCCGTCTCGTTCGTCTCTGGTCGCTCCGTGGAGCGCTCGGTCATCCGCGCACCTCTGTGTGGCACCATACCATAGTCGCCGTCGCGATGACGCGGCGAGCCATGGCGCCGGCGCCGCGCGAATGGCGAGTCTTTGCCCGCGGGTGCTAGCCTTCGAGCCCACCCTCTGGTCGATATGGAGCCGAGCGCCACGATCATCGACGAAGCGATCGCCCAGAAGCGATCGTTGCCGGGAGCCCTGCTGCCGGTGCTGCACGCGATCCAGGATGCGCTGGGCTTCATTCCCCCCGAGGCGGTGCCGCGGATCGCGCACGGGCTCAACCTGTCGCAGGCCGACGTCCACGGCGTGATCAGCTTCTATCACGACTTCCGGTCGACGCCGCCGGGGCGCCACGTGATGAAGCTGTGCCGCGCGGAGGCGTGTCAGGCGATGGGAAGCGATGCGCTCGCGGCGCACCTGAAGCGGCGGCTCGGCATCGAGTGGAAGGAGACGTCGCGCGACGGGGCGCTGACGATCGAGCCGGTGTACTGCCTCGGCAACTGCGCGCTGTCGCCCGCGCTGATGATCGATGGCAAGCTGCGCGGCCGGATCACCGCGACTGCGCTCGATGCCGTGATCGAGGCGTGCCGGCGCGATGGCGGCCAACGCGATCTCGCCAGCGCGTCCAACCCGGAAAGTGCCTCGTGACCGCTGTGTTCGTCCCGCGCGACGCGTCTGGCGCGCTCAGCGCCGGCGCTGCGCCCGGAGCGGAGGGCGCGTCGTGACCGTCACGGTGTTCGTGCCGCGCGACTCGGCCGCGGTGTCGGTCGGCGCCGATGACGTGGCCGAGGCGATCGCGCGCGTTGCGCAGCAGCGATCGCTCGACCTTCGCATCGTGCGCAACGGCTCGCGCGGGATGTTCTGGCTCGAGCCGATGGTCGAGGTCGCCACGCCGGCGGGGCGCGTCGCGTACGGGCCGGTGAGCGCCGGTGACGTGACGGGGCTGTTCGAGGCGGGGTTCGTCGAGGGCGGCGCGCACCGGCTGCGGCTGGGGCCGACGGAGGACATCCCGTACCTCAAGAACCAGGAGCGGCTGACGTTCGCCCGGGTCGGCATCACCGATCCGGTGAGCCTGGCCGATTACGAGGCGCACGGCGGCTGGCGCGGGCTGCGCGCGGCTCTGGGTATGCGCGACGCGGACATCGTCGAGCAGGTCACGGCGTCGGGGCTGCGCGGCCGCGGCGGCGCGGCGTTCCCTGCCGGGATCAAGTGGCGCACGGTGCTGCAGACGGCGGCGGATCAGAAGTACGTGGTGTGCAACGCGGACGAGGGCGACTCGGGGACGTTCTCGGACCGCATGATCATGGAGGGCGACCCGTTCGTGCTGATCGAGGGCATGGCGATCGCGGCGATCGCGGTCGGCGCCACGCTCGGCTACATCTACCTGCGCTCGGAGTACCCCGACGCGGAGCGCACGCTGTACGCGGCGCTCGCCGCCGCGCGCGAGGCGGGCTTGCTCGGCGGCGACATCCTGGGCAGCGGCAGGGCGTTCGACATCGACATCCGCCGCGGCGCCGGCGCGTACATCTGCGGCGAGGAGACCGCGATGCTCGACAGCCTCGAGGGCAAGCGCGGCATGGTGCGGCCCAAGCCGCCGCTGCCGGCGATCGCGGGGCTGTTCGGCAAGCCGAGCGTGATCAACAACGTGATCACGCTCGCGTCGGTGCCGATCATCCTCGACCGGGGCGCGCGGTTCTACGCCGACTACGGCATGGGCCGGTCGCGCGGCACGCTGCCGTTCCAGCTCGCCGGCAACATCAAGCACGGCGGGCTGGTCGAGAAGGCGTTCGGGCTGACGCTGCGTGAGCTGCTGTACGACTTCGGCGGCGGCTCGGCCACCGGCCGCCCGATCCGCGCGGTGCAGGTCGGCGGTCCGCTCGGCCAGTACCTACCGGCCAGCAAGTTCGATACGCCGCTCGACTACGAGGCGTTCGCGGCGGCGGGCGGCATGGTCGGTCACGGCGGCGTCGTGGCGTTCGACGACACCGTCGACATGGCGGTGATGGCGCGCTACGCGATGGAGTTCTGCGCGATCGAGTCGTGCGGCAAGTGCACCCCGTGCCGCATCGGCTCGGTCCGCGGCGTCGAGGTCATCGACCGGCTGCGGGCGGGCAAGCGGCGGGCGCAGAGCCTCGAATTGCTGCGTGACCTGTGCGACACGATGGCGAACGCGTCGCTGTGCGCCATGGGGGGTCTGACCCCCGGCCCGGTGATGAGCGCGGTGGAGCACTTCCCCGAGGATTTCGGCCTGCCCCGCGAAGGCGGGGTCGCGAAGATGTCGTGACCTGGTACCCTGAAGAGGCCCCGAACAGACGGAGACCACGGTGTATTCGGCGAAGGAACCTGACGGCGGCACGCCTCTTCGCGTGTCCACAAAGCTCGTGACCCTCACGATCGACGGCGCGCTGGTGACGGTGCCGGCCGGCACGTCGGTGATGCGCGCCGCGGCCGAGGTGGGGGTGCGCGTCCCGAAGCTGTGTGCCACCGACACGCTCGAGGCGTTCGGCTCGTGCCGGCTGTGCCTGGTCGAGATCGAGGGCCGCCGGGGCTACCCGGCGTCGTGCACCACGCCGGTCGAGTCCGGCATGAAGGTGCGCACGCAGTCCGACCGGCTCGCCCGGCTGCGCCGCGGCTCGATGGAGCTCTACATCTCCGATCACCCGCTGGACTGCCTGACCTGCCCGGCGAACGGCAACTGCGAGCTGCAGGAGATGGCCGGCATCGTCGGGCTGCGCGAGGTCCGCTACGGCTACGACGGCGACAACCACCTGGCGCTCGCCAAGGACGAGTCCAATCCGTACTTCACGTTCGATCCGAGCAAGTGCATCGTGTGCTCGCGCTGCGTGCGCGCCTGCGAGGAGACCCAGGGCACGTTCGCGCTGACGATCGACGGCCGCGGCTTCGCGTCCAAGATCGCGCCCGGCGCCGGCAGCTTCCTGGCCTCGGAGTGCGTGTCGTGCGGCGCGTGCGTGCAGGCGTGCCCGACCGCGACGCTGATGGAGAAGTCGATCGTCGACAAGGGCCAGCCCGATCACACCGTGGTCACGACCTGCGCGTACTGCGGCGTCGGCTGCTCGTTCCGCGCCGAGATGAAGGGCGCCGAGGTCGTGCGCATGGTGCCGAACAAGGACGGCCTGGCCAACCACGGCCACTCGTGCGTCAAGGGCCGGTTCGCGTGGGGCTACGCGACGCACCCCGACCGGATCAAGACGCCGATGATCCGCAGGTCGATCGACGATCCGTGGCAGCCGGTCGGCTGGGACGAGGCGATCGCCTACGCGGCGTCGGAGATCAAGCGGATCCAGGCCGCGTACGGCCGCGGCGCGGTCGGCGGCATCACGTCGTCGCGGTGCTCCAACGAGGAGACCTACCTGGTCCAGAAGCTGGTGCGCGCGGCGCTGGGCAACAACAACGTCGATACCTGCGCGCGGGTCTGCCACTCGCCGACCGGCTACGGCCTCAAGGCGACGCTCGGCGAGTCCGCCGGCACGCAGAACTTCGACTCGGTCGACCACGCCGACGTCATCGTCGTGATCGGCGCCAACCCG
>VBLP01000600.1 GCA_005887925.1 Deltaproteobacteria bacterium
GGTGTGCCGTCGCGACGCCAGGCGCGATCCCCAGGCACCTGAGGAACCTCCGCGCTGAATTGAAGACGCTCATCCTGCCGCCACGGCGCCCCAAACGTCGCTATCCCACGGCTGTGAAAATCAAGATGAGCAACTACGAGCGGAAACGGTGGAAGACCTCGAAATGATCCGGGCTTCTTCTTATCCGACTGGCATTGGACCTAGCTAGCAGCTCGGGCGGCGAAGCGCCCGGCCGTCCCTCGGCGAGCTCGAGGTCTCCGCGGCATTGGCTCGCGCTGGTCGCCGAGCTCGGTCGTGGCGGCCGATCGGGACGTGCTGGTCGACGCCGCGAGCTCGGCCGTGTCGGCGATCGCGGCGCGCTGGTCGCCGAGCTCGAGGTCCGCGGCTTGGTCGGCGCGCGGTCGTCGGCCTGGTCGCGACGGCGAGCTGAGCTAGGGTGCCGCTGCCTCCGAGGGTTGGCGTCGCTCTCTACCCCTCAATGGGACGGCTTAAAGTCGACGGGTCCGCCTCGATCCGCCGAAGCAGGCTTCGTAAGCGTTTCAGCTCGGCCTCTCCCTCGAGCAGTGCGTCGTATGGCACCCCGTCGTTTCGCCCGAGATCTATCGACCGCTGAACTTGTTCGATCTGGTCCTCCACGTTCTTCGCGACGCCGAGCACGTGCGAGGGGCCTGCATCCCTCCGGTTCTTCGCGTCCTCGAAGTCCTGCTCAAGTTCCGCTGCGGTCGCCATGCTTCAACGCTACCGCATCTCGGATCCTCGTCGATCGATAACCGTCGCCGGCTCGGACCGACGCGATCGCGCCGAGCTGGTCGGCGAGCTCGAGCTCGACGCGGAGCACACTGGCGGCGAGGTCGGCGCGCCGGGCTCTTTCGGGCGCCATGAACAGCGGGCTGCTGAGCGGCTCCTCCATCGCAGCGCGACCGTGGTGTGCCGATGGCGGGGCTTCCCAGGCTCGAACATTGACCAAGGCCCGGTGCCCGGTGCCCGGTGCCCGGTGTCCGGTGTCCGGTGTCCGGTGTCCGGTGTCCGGTGTCCGGTGTCCGGTGTCCGGTGCCCGGTGTCCGGTGTCCGGTGCCCGGTGTCCGGTGTCCGGTGTCCGGTGTCCGGTGTCCGGTGTCCGGGCGTTGCCTCAGAACCCTTACGCGCCTCCTAATCGCGCGGGCGTGCCTCCTAACTGAAGCACTAGTGGTCCGCGTGCCTCCAGTTCAGATGGTTCAGAACGCACCAACCTCCCAGGATCACGGATGGAGTCCGCTTGTCAAGCGCGACGTACGACCCATGAGTTTCGGCGCGCGGATGGCTGGCGCTGCAGCGTGCTCCGGTCGAGCTCGAGCTCGACCGGAGCACGCTGCAGCGCCAGCCATCCGCGCGCCGAAACTCATGGGTCGTACGTCGCGCTTGACAAGCGGACTCCATCCGTGATCCTGGGAGGTTGGTGCGTTCTGAACCATCTGAACTGGAGGCACGCGGACCACTAGTGCTTCAGTTAGGAGGCACGCCCGCGCGATTAGGAGGCGCGTAAGGGTTCTGAGGCAACGCCCGGACACCGGACACCGGACACCGGACACCGGACACCGGACACCGGGCACCGGACACCGGACACCGGGCACCGGACACCGGACACCGGACACCGGACACCGGGCACCGGGCACCGGGCACCGGGCCTTGGTCAATGTTCGAGCCTGGGAAGCCCCGCCATCGGCACACCACGGTCGCGCTGCGATGGAGGAGCCGCTCAGCAGCCCGCTGTTCATGGCGCCCGAAAGAGCCCGGACCGCCGACCTCGGGCATTACCGTCGGACGACGAGTTACGGCGACTCGCCGCGCGTGCGCAGCAGGTAGCGCTGGATCTTACCGGTGGCGGTCTTGGGGAGCTCGGCGACGAAGTGGACGCGGCGCGGAAACTTGTAGGGTGCCAGGTGGCTCTTGCAGTGCAGCATCAGCGCGTCGGCGAGCTGGTCCGACGGTGAGACGCCGGTGCGCAGCACGATCCACGCCTCAGGCTTGATGTTGCCGCTGGCGTCGGGGATGCCGGCGACGGCGGCCTCGAGCACGGCGGGGTGATCGATCAGGCGAGACTCGATCTCGATCGGTGAGCACCACAGGCCGCCGACCTTGAGCATGTCGTCGCTGCGGCCGCAGTGGCGGTAGTAGCCGTCGTCGTCGCGGACGTAGGTGTCGCCGGTGTCGAGCCAGTCGCCCTGCATGGTCTCGGTGGTCTTCTCGGGGTTGTTCCAGTAACAGACCGCCGTCGAGTCACCCTTGACCTGGAGCCGGCCGGGCTGGTTGGGCGGCGCCTCGCTGCCGTCGGGCGCGACGATGCGGACCTGGTAGCCGGGAACCGGGCGGCCGCTGGTGCCGGGGCGGACGTCGTCGGAGCGGTTGGAGATGAACGTGTTGAGTGCCTCGGTGGAACCCAGGCCGTCGAGGATGGTGAGGTCGGTGCGCTCCTTCCAGCGCCGGAAGATCTCGGCCGGCAGCGGCTCGCCCGCCGAGACGCACAGCCGGAGCGACGACAGATCGGGCCGGGCGCGCTCGAGCTCCTGGAGCTGCAGGGCGTAGAGCGTCGGCACGCCGAAGTACAGCGTCGGACGGAAGCGCTCGATGGTCTCGAGCGTGTTCTTCGCGGTGGCCCGCGCATCGAGCAGCACGGTGGTCGCCCCGGCCCACAACGGGAACGTCATCGCGTTGCCCAGGCCATAGGCGAAGAACAGCTTGGCGGCCGAGAAGATGACCTCGTCCTCGGCGATGCCGAGCACGCCGCGGCCGAACAGCTCGCTGGTCACGACCATGTCGCGGTGGCGATGCACGGCGCCCTTGGGCCGGCCGGTCGAGCCGGAGGTGTAGAGCCAGAAGCACGGGGCGAGCGCATCGGCCGGACGCGCGGCGAGCTCGGCCGGTTCGGCGGCAAGCAAGGTCCGCAGGCAGTGCGGCGCGCCGTCGACGGGGAGCGCGATCGGCGCGGCGTCGACCGGGAGCGCGAGCGACGGGCCGGCGGCCAGCGCGGCCTCGACCTCCGCAAACCCGGGCGAGTAGATCACGGCGGACGCGGCCGAGTCCTCGAGGATGACGCGGTAATCGGCGGCGCGCAGGATCGCGTTGAGCGGGACCGGGACGATGCCGGCCTTGATCGCGCCCCAGAACAGGTAGAAGAACTCGGGGCAGTCCTTGACCACCATCAGCATGCGCTGGCCGGGCGCGAGGCCGAGCCGGACGAGCGCGTTGCCGCAGCGGTTGACCTGCGCGGCGAGCTCGGCGTAGCTGACGTCGCCGGCGGCGCAGCGGATCGCGACCTTGACGCCGCGGCCCTCGGCGACGTGGCGATCGATGAACGGCCCGGCGACGTTGAAGCCTGGCGCGAAGTGCAAGCCCGATGGCGAGCGCGAGCGGTCGACGGTCAGGCCTACCAGGTCCATGGCGCGTGCACCTGGTACCTCGCCGCAGAGGTTTTGATGGGTTGTTCGGGCAGCGGGACGGTGTCACCCGCGGGCGCGCCCGCCGAGGACCTCGCCGCGCGCAGTTCCGCAGCGCTCCCACGTCCGAGATCGAGAAACGTGAGACCTTCGTTGGGCTCGACCCGTCGGGTTCGAGCAGCGCGAGGACTGTTTGAGCACGGCGGGGTCCATCGGCGAGGCAGCCCGCGGGCCTGCGCGTTCTCGCCGGCGGCGGTCGTGCGAGCGGTCATCTTCACTGCGGCGCGCTAGAAGAACATCGACGACGACACCCCGATGAACGGCATCGTGCGGATCCCGCCCTCGACGTTGATCGTCAGCTTGTCGGTCGGCCGGATCTGCAGACCCAGGATCGCGTTGACCACCGGGAACACCGGCGGCAAGTTGTACGGCACCAGGGTCTCCTGGCCCTCGCTGTAGGTGCCGTTTCCGCTGAACCGCGGCGGCACGCAGCCCGGCTCGGGCGCAGCGTTCGTCGCGCCGTGGCAGATGATGTTGTAGTGGTCGACCTCGCCGGTCATGATGCCCAGGCCGAGCCCGGCGCCGTAGCGCACCGCGAACGTCTTGTTGATCTCCGCGTGGTTGAGGAACGTGAACTCGACGGTGAACCAGCCGAACTGATGGCCCGCCGCGCTCGGGCCGAGCACGTAGTCGGCCTCGTCGCCCGTCGCGACGTTGTCGCCGCGGTTGATCCACACGCCCTGGCCGACGTTGATGTGCTCGAACTCGAAGCCGAGCTGCAGCTCGGTCGTGCCGCGCCGCCGCGACAGATCGACGCCGATGCCGTAGTTGTGCGCGCCGCCGGCCGCGCGATCGACGAACAGCTCGAGGATCGCCTTGGGCACCCAGACGCTGCGCAGCCGCACACCGACGCCGTACTCTGGCTCGTCGGCCTTGGCGCCGAGGCCGAGAGCCTGACATCGCGGATCCGAGGGCAGCTTGCTACAGTCAGGCTCGTCTGGCGCAGTCGCCGGGCGCTTTGCCTTGTCATCATCGAGCGCCGGCCCCGCCGAGGCCGCTCCCTCGATCGCGGCCCAAACGGCCCAAACCAGCAAGACCAGGCAAAACGTAGGCGAGGCTGACCGCATGATAAGTTCCCCCGAGGCAAAGCCATTATATACTGCGTTTGCCCGCACAACCTCGTCGCAGGCCCACGTCGGATGGTGCGCGATTTTCTCTCGGTGCTGATCGTGCTGGCTGCCGCTGCCGGATGCCGCGGCGGCAACGGGATCGGTGAGTCGTGTGGGGGCAACGACGACTGCGACAGCGCGCTGCAATGCCTGCATCAGCGCTGCGTCCCGCAGTGCGATCGCGCCCCCGAGTGCGGCGACGGCTACCGCTGCGAGGACAGGATGTGCGTCGCAGCACACGGCCAGGCCGGCGACACGTGCAAGAGCGAGGTCGACTGCGCCGCCGGCCTGTCGTGCCAGATCAACGGGCCCGAGGTCGACAGCGTCAACCGCCTGGTCGCCAGCTGCACCGCCGAGAACGTGACGCGCCCCGCCGGCTCGGAGTGCGGCGACGACGGCGATTGCCGCAACGGGACGTGCGAGCTCGGCCACTGCGTCGACCTGTGCCACGACACCGTCGACTGCGTCGCCGGCTCGAGCTGCGTCACGATCCCGCGCGTCGCGATGAACGGCGCGCTGTTCGCAGGCTGCCTGCCGTCCCAGGGCACGCTGTCGTGGTCGATCCCGCTGATGAGCCCGAGCTCCGAGATCCTGCTCCCCGTGCCGGCCGGCGCGTCGTCGGCCGAGCTCGTGATGACCGTCGACGACCCCGGGCAGAAGGTCGGCGCCGCGCGCGTGCTCGACCCGTCCGGCTACACGCTGTTCGAGCCCTGCGCGCCGGCACCCCACGCCTCGTCGTGCACCCCGACGCAGGCCCGCGACCAGTACTTCGCGAACGCGGTGCGCCACCTCCCCGGGTTCGGCGAGTCGGTGCTGCTGCTGCCGTCGAGCCCGCGGCCCGGCCTGCAGCAGCCCGGCGCCTACCGCGTCCAGGTCGCGTCGTTCTGGTCCGACGGCCAGCAGATCGGCTCGGCGGTGCCGCGCGTCCGCGCCGTGGTGCAGATCGGCACCGGCGACACCCTCCAGCTGCACTTCTTCTTCCTCGATCTCGCCGATCACGCCTGCGCGGCGATGACCGACGGCGCCACCCTCGACGCCAGCGCCGCCCAGAGCGCCGCGTTCTTCCAGGACCGCTTCGTCAGCACCCTGCGCTCGGTGTTCGGCCGGATCGGCATCCTGGTCGACACCACGAGCTACGACGACATCCCCGATCGCCCGGATCTCGACGGGCTCGACCTCGCCGACGTCGGCTCGCTCCTGTCGCTGGGGCGCTACGCCACCGGGATCAACGTGTTCTTCGTGCGCTCGCTGTCGCCGATCGGTGTGCAGGCATTCGCCCCCAACCCCGGTCCGGCCGGCGTCGGCAGCACGCCGCAGTCGGGCATCGTCGTCGCGCTCGATACCCTGTGCTACCGGGGCTGGCAGGATGTCGCGCGGATGATGGCGCACCAGATCGCGCGCTACATGGGCCTGTACCACAACGTCGAGATCGACGTCGACGTGCACCCGACGTGGCGCGATCCGCTCGACGACGACGACGGCGGCGACCCGGCCGACAACCTCATGTACTTCTCCGAGCACATCGGCACCACGCTCAGCGCCGGCCAGCGCGAGCTCCTGATCCGGAGCCCGGTGCTGCAATGAAGCGGCGGCTGGTGCTCGCGGCCCTGCTGTGCGCGCTGCCCGCGAGCGGCGACCAGGCGACGCTGCCGCCCGCCGCCGTCATCGCGCTCACGCCGCTCGACACGCTGCCCGCGAAGTCGGACATCGACAACGCGTTCACGCCCGGACCCGCGGTCGACAACCTGATCGCGATCGCGCGCAACGCCGGCGCAGACCTCGGCGTCGCGCTCCACGCGATCCGCATGCTGCCGCTGTACTGCAGCGATGCGGCGAGCTGCGGCACCGGCACGCCGATCCACGACACGCTGTTCGCGATCATCGATGACTACGCGCGCATGCTCGCCACGTCTCCGCTGCCGCCGCCGGACCTCCTGCGGCTGCGCGCCGCGGTCGAGGCGCTCGGCGCGACGCACTCGGGGCTGTCCGGCGACGCCGGCGTCCTGGCCTCGCCCGCGCTGCTCGACCACCGGAGCCGCGATGTCCGGGTCACCGTCGTCCGCGCGCTGCGCGTCCTCGGCAGCTGCGACGCGGTCAATCCGCTCAAGCGGCGCAACGTCAACGAGCCCAGCCCGCAGGTCAAGGTCGTCATCGTCGCCGCGCTGCAGGCGTTCGCGTTGCAGTGCCCGCCGTGACCGCCGTCGCGGCTTCGCCGGTCGCGGCTTCGCCGGTCGCGCCGCCGTTCGCCCCGCGTCGTGCCCCAGCTCACAAGCTACCGGAATTGCTCGGTTGCTGAGAGTACCTCGGAGAGCGTAGACTCAGGGCTGCGGCAGCGACCGGACGGTCGTGCGCACCCCTGCATGACGACCCGCGATCCGCGCTCCCGTGACGTCCCGAGCCCGACCAGCCCCGGGAGCGACGGCGTGCGCGAGCCGACCCAGTCGCTGCACCTCGGCCCCGACGACGAGCCCGCGTCGCTCGCGCTCGGGACCCACAATCGCCCGGTCACGCGCGTCGAATCGCCGGTCGCGCGCGGCAGGACCTCGGCTCCCGCTCCGCGCCCCGCGCCGTCCGGGTCGCG
The DNA here is from genome assembly GCA_005887925.1 of Deltaproteobacteria bacterium. Lineage (GTDB taxonomy): Bacteria > Myxococcota_A > Polyangia > Haliangiales > Haliangiaceae > JABFXX01. The sequence goes on from VBLP01000600.1 coordinate 7,164, forward strand.
CCGCGACGACCCCGAGCAGTACGTCGACGCCGTGCTCGGCAGCTACCGCGTGCTGGCGCTGCTCGGCAAGGGCGGCATGGGAACCGTGTTCCGCGCCGAGCACGTCAAGCTCGGCCGCGAGGTCGCCCTCAAGGTGCTGCGCAACGACTACGCGAGCCGGCGCGACGCCGTCGCCCGGTTCTTCCAGGAGGCGCGCACCGTCAACCGCGTCCGCCACCGCAACATCGTCGATGTCACCGACTTCGTCGAGCTCGACGACGGCACGACCTACATCGTGATGGAGCTGCTCACCGGCACGAGCCTGGGCGCCTGGGCGCAGGACGGGGTCGAGGCGCCCCGCGCGCTCGCCGTCCTGGTCCAGATCTGTGACGGCCTCGCCGCCGCGCACGACGTCGGCGTCGTCCACCGCGATCTCAAGCCCGACAACGTGATGGTCGTGCCGACCTCCGACGGCGCCGACCTGGTCAAGCTGCTCGACTTCGGCGTCGCCAAGCTGGTCAATCGCGAGGACGAGGACGTCGGGATCCAGACCGCGGCGGGCTCGGTGATCGGCACGCCCGCGTACATGTCGCCCGAGCAGGCCGGCGGCATGGCGATCGACGCGCGCAGCGACATCTACTCGCTCGGCGCGATCATGTACGAGCTGTTCTCCGGCCAGCCGATGTTCCGCGGTCGCTCGTTCGGCGAGTACGTCCGCAAGCACCTGACCGAGATGCCCGTGCCGCCGAGCCAGACGCCCGGCGGCGCCGGGATCGATCCGCGGCTCGAGGCGCTGATCCTGCGCTGCCTCGACAAGGACCCCGATCAGCGGTTCTCGACCATCGGCGAGCTCCGCGACACGCTGCTGCACCTGCTCGGCGGCATGGCGCTGCGTCCGAGCGCGCCCGGCCTGTCCACCAGCGGCCTTCGTGCGGTCACCCCGCTGCCGGCGCTGTCCGGCGCGACCCCGCAGCCGCACACGCCGCCGCCCTCAGCCGCCGTCGTGACGTCCCTGCCGCCGCCCCTGCCGCCGCCGCCCGAGGCCCCGGCGCCGTACACCGCGGCCGCGCACGACCCCTACGCCGGCGCGATGCCGCAGCGCTTCGGACCCGAATCGATCCCGTATCCCGATCACGTCCCCTCGGACCTCGGATCGCCGGGATATGCGATGCCGCAGAGCACGACCGCGCCCGCACACGCCGCCGCGGCGCAGACCTCGCCGCACGCCGACGCCCACGCGCGCGCCCCGATGTTCCTCACGGACCGCGACTTCGCACCGCCGGTCCGCGCCGCGACCCCGCCATGGCTGTGGTTTGCCGGCGGCGCCCTGACCGTGGGCATCGGCGTGGCCGCCGCGATCTGGTTCGCCGGGCGCGGCGATGTCGATCGCGCGCCGGCGACCGCGGCGCCGCCGAGCACTGCTGCCAGCACGACGCCGCAGCCACCAGACCCTCCAGCAGCGCCTCCCGCACCGCCGGGCGAGCCGGCGCAGCGGCCCGGGCTCATCGAGGTCCGGTTCGATTCGTCGCCGAGCGGCAGCGTGCGTGCCGACGGCAGCCAGGCCGAGCTGTGCCGCACGCCGTGCGCGTTCGACATCGATCTGTCCGACGGTGGGCCCACCGACCGCCGCAGCTTCGTCGTCCGCCGCGCCGGCTATCAGGACAGCCCGGTCGTCGTCGACCTCACCGCTTCCCGGCGCGAGTTTGCGGTGACGCTGCAGCCCGATGCGCGCGCGCACGACGCCTCGCCGCCCACCAAGGCCACCCCCGATCGGCGGCCCAAGCGCTCGCTCCGGGTCAAGGCCAAGGACCCGATCAAGGACCCGGCCAAGGACCCGGCCCGCGACCGCGCCGGCGCCACCAGCGACGCCGATCCCGCCCCCGCCCCCGATCGCGACGCGCCCGGCGAGCCGGCGTCCCGCCCCGCCCCGAAGCCGCTGCCGCCGATCGATCCCGCCGACACGCTCGATCCGTTCCATCCCAAGCGATGACGCTGCCCCGCCTGCTGCTCGCGCTCGTGTGCACGGTCCTCGCCGTGCGCACCGCCGCGGCCGACGACGCGGCCACCCGCACCGCCCGGCTGCACTTCGAGCGCGGCGAGAAGCTCTACGCGCTCACCCGGTTCAGCGAGGCGATCGACGAGTACCAGCAGGCGTTCGATGCCAGGCCGATCCCCGACTTCCTGTTCAACATCGGCCAGTGCTATCGCAACCTCGGCGACTACGACGCGGCGATCTTCAGCTTCCGGAAGTACCTGACGCTCGCCCCCGACGCGCCCAACCGCGCGCAGGTCGAGGATCTGATCGGCCAGCTGCAGGCGCAGAAGGAGCAAGGCGACACCCGCCGCCTCGGCTTGTCGCGACCTCCCGAGCGGCCCGCGGCCCCGCCACCACCGCCCGGCCGGCCGTTCTACAAGGCGTGGTGGTTCTGGACCGGCGTCGCCGTCGTCGGTGCGGTCGGTGGCGTGACGATCTACGAGGTCACCCGGCCGCACGGCCCGCCGTCGACCAACCTCGGCAACATCGTGTTCGGGCGATGAGCCGCGCGCTCGTCCTCACCGCCGCCATCGCGCTCGGCTGCACCCACGCCGACGACTACCTGATCGTCACGGTCGATGCCCGGCCCGCCGTGCGCGATGCCCGCTCGATCGCCGTCACGCTGGTCAACGCCGGCGCCACGCACTCGGACACCTTCGCGCTGCGCGATCAGCCGTTCCCGGTCACGTTCAGCATCTCGGCGCCCGGCCGCACCGGCGACCTCCAGATCGCGGTCGACGCGCACGACGGCGCCCGCATCGTCGGTCGCGGCAGCACGAGCGCCACCGTCGAGGCCGCCCGCGCGTCGGTGATGCTCGATGCCACCGACTTCGTGGTCAACACCGACTACGCCGGCGATCAGTTCCCGTCCGACAACGCCGAGGCCGGCGGCTTCCAGGTCGCGGCCCGGCCCGACGGCACGTGGACCGCCGTGTTCCGAGACGCCTGCATGGCCGACGCGTGCACCGTGTTCGCCCGCCAGTTCGACCCGAGCGGCAAGCCGGTCGCCACCCAGGCCGCCGCCGGCAGCAACGCGTTCGCCGTGACCGCCCGGCCGACCGCCAGCCTGAGCATCCCGGCGATCGCCGCCGGCCAGACCACGGCCGTGGCGGTCTGGAACTTCTTCGACACCGGCGCCGCGACCACCAGCGGCGTCGCCTGCCGTGCGATCGACGGCACCGGCCGGCTCGGCGCCGATCAGATCGCGCTCGACACGGTCGGCGCCTCCGTCGTGTCGGTCGCCGCGCTCGCCGGCGGCAACTTCGCCGCGACCTGGCGGGTCATCGGGGCCGGCGGCATCGACCAGATCCGCATGGTGATCGTCCACCCCGACTGCAGCCCCCTCGGCGCGGCCCAGGCCGTCGCCACCGGCGGCGCCGCGAGCGACTTCCTCCATCGCGGCCAGATCGCCGGCAGCGCCGATCACGTGCTGGTCGCCTGGGTCACCAACGGCGACGTCCACGCCCGGCTGGCGTCGAGCGCGGGCGCCTTCCTGACCCCCGATACGCTCCTGGCGTCCCAGACCCAGACCGATCGCGTCGAGTCGGTGCGCGCCGTCGCGGCATCGGGCGGCGGCTTCGTCGTCGGCGCGCGCTGGGCGCAGAAGGCGTCCACCACCGGCCCCGGCCGGATCGAGGTCTACCGCGTCGACGCCGCCGGCGCCCGGATCGGCGGGCCCACCGTCGTCTCCGACCAGACCGGCAGCGACATCGACGCCAGCAACTCGTTCGCCATGGCGAGCCGGCCCGACGGCACCGTGCTGGTCGCCTGGCACGCCTGCGGCATGCTCGGCGATGGCAGCCTGTGCGGCGTGTTCGGCCGGCTCCTGCGCGACACCGGCGACGCCCTCGGCGACGCCTTCGCGATCCCGACGACCATCGACGCCGATCAGCAGCTGCCCTCGGTCGCCGCGCTCCCCGACGGCTTCGTCGCGGTGTGGTCCGACGCGAGCGAGAAGGCGCCCGACGGCTTGGGCAAGAGCGTCCGCGCCCGCATCCTCTATCCGCCGTCCGGCGCCACCGCGCCCTGATCAGCCGGCGCCCTCGTCGTCGGCCCGGTGGTCGATGCCGAGCGCGCGCATCTTCTTGTAGAGGTGGCTGCGCTCGAGCTGCAGCTCGCGCGCGGTGTTCGACACGTGGTGATCGTTGGCCTCGAGCGCCGCCATGATGATCTCGCGCTCGGCCGCCGACACCAGGTCCTTGAACGGCGTGCCGCGCAGGAACTCGGACTTGACCGCCTTGACCCGCGGCAGCGCATCGCCGACGTCGGCCTCGGTGATGACCTCCGCGTCGCCGGTCAGGATCGCCAGCCGCTCGACCACGTTCTTGAGCTCGCGCACGTTGCCCGGCCAGTCGTGCTGCATCAGCAGCGTCACCGCCGACGGCGCGACTCGCTTCTTCCGGCGATCGTTGTCGATGCACACCTGCTCGATCATGTGCTCGACCAGCGTCGGGATGTCCTCGCGCCGGGCGCGCAGCGGCGGCAGCTCGATCGGCACCACGGCCAGCCGGTAGTACAGGTCCTCGCGGAACCGCGCCGCCGCGATCTCGGCGTGCAGGTCCTTGTTGGTCGCGGCGACCACGCGGACGTCGACCTTGATCGTCTCGCCGCCGCCCACCCTCTCGAGCTCGTTCTCCTGTAAGACCCGCAACACCTTGGCCTGCGCGCTGGGGTTCATGTCCCCCACCTCATCGAGAAACAGCGTGCCGCCGTCGGCGAGCTCGAATTTTCCGCGCCGCTGCTGCGTCAGCTCGCTCTCGATCAGCTCGCTCGGGATCGCCGCGCAGTTCAGCTTCACGAACGGTCCATCGGCGCGCTTGCTGTGATCGTGGATCGCCCGTGCGACCAGCTCCTTGCCGGTCCCGTTCTCGCCGGTGACCAGCACCCGCCCGGTGCTCGGCGCGGTCTTGGCGACCTTGTCGAAGATCGCGCGCATCGCCGCGCCCTTGCCGATCATCGCGAAGTCCGACCGCGCGCGGGTGCGCAGCCGGGCGTTCTCGTCGCGCAGCCGGGCGAACGACAGCGCGTTCTGCACCGTGATCAGGAGCTTGTCGCCCGACAGCGGCTTCTCTATGAAGTCGTGCGCGCCGGCCTTGGTCGCCGTCACGGCGGTGTCGATCGTCGCGTTGCCCGACATCATCACGACGATGGTCTCGGGGCTGGCGGTCCGGATCTTCGGCAGCACCTCGAGGCCGCTCTCGCCCGGCATCATCACGTCGAGCAGGACCAGATCGATGTCGTTGTCGGCGAGCTTGGCCAGGCCGCCTGCCCCGTTGCCGGCGACCTCGACGGCGTAGCCCTCGAGCTCGAGCGACCGCCTCACGGTCGCCAGGATGTTCGGCTCGTCATCGATGACGAGGAGCGCGCTGCGCACCATTTCCCATGAACCTATCACGACGCGCACTTGACTAACGCGCCGAGGGCATTTAGGTTCCTGACCATGCATCGTCGGTTGTCACGCCCCGGCGCGGTCCTCGCGGCCTGTGCGCTCGCGCTGGGCGCCTGCCTCGTCGTGGCGAGCTGCGGAAGCTCCGCCAGGCCGGGCTGCAAGGCCGACAAGGACTGCAAGAACCACCAGGCGTGCGCCGCCGGCAAGTGCGTCGAGTGCATCACCGACGAGCAGTGCCCGCGCGGCAAGACGTGCAGCAACAACGCGTGCGTCACCGCGGCCGAGTGCAAGAGCGACAGTCAGTGCCCCGGCGGCCAGGTCTGCCAGGCGGGCAAGTGCAAGGCATGCGCCACCGACGGCGAATGCGGCCCGAACAGCCGCTGCAACGCCGGCGCGTGTCAGCCCGCCAAGCCCTGCACCAAGGACGACCAGTGCGCCGACGACGAGGAGTGCCAGCAGGGGTTCTGCCGCAAGCCGGGCAGCACGAGCGTCGGCGACGCGACGTGCACGCTGTCGACCGTGTACTTCGCCTTCGACGACTCGACGATCCAGCCCAGCGAGCGCGACCGGCTCGCCGGCAACGTCGCCTGCATCGAGAAGACCAAGGGCAAGAGCGTCTACCTGATCGGCCACACCGACACCTCGGGCACCGAGGAGTACAATATCGCGCTGTCCGAGCGCCGCGCCCAGTCGGTCGCCGACTACATGTCGCGCCTCGGTACCGATCCGGCGCGGATGCAGATCGTCCCCAAGGGCGAGACCGAGCCCACCGGCCTGGGCGACGACAAGGACCGCCGGGTCGAGTTCCAGTGGCATTAAGGAGGCAATCGTGACCGCAAAACTCGACCGGCTGTATCGCCTTCGCGTGCTGGGCCTTCCCGTGCTCGCCTCGCTGGCGCCCTTGCTGGCCCTGGGCCCCGCCTCGGGATGCTTCTGGGTCACCACCAAGAGCGAGGGCGAGACGCTGCGCAAGGACGTCACGGTGCTGCGCGGCCGCGTCGACACCAAGGAGAAGGACCTCGGCGAGCAGATCATGCAGCTCCAGACCGTGCTCGCCAACGCCAACCGCGCCGGCGCCAACCTCGGCGCCGATCTCGATTCGCTGCGCAACGATATCCGGACTGCCAATGGCCTGGTCACCGCGGTCAATAACTCCGTCAACGAGCTCAAGCAGTCGTTCGACACCTACCGCAAGGCCACCGACGCACGGCTCGACGCCCTCGAGCAGCGCGTCGTGCAGATCGAGAGCGGCAAGCCGACCGCGGTGTCGTCCCCCGAGGAGCTGTGGAAGCTCGGCACCGCGGCGTACCAGGCGCAGCGCTACAACGAGGCGATCGACATCTTCAAGCGGCTGTCGCAGACCTATCCGACCCACGAGCGCGCCAGCGACGCCGTGTACTTCCGCGGCCAGTCCTATACCAACCTCAAGGACTGGGACCACGCGATCGGCGTCTACCAGCAGCTCTACGAGAAGTACCCCGACAGCCCGCTGGCCGACGACGGCCTGTACTTCGCCGCGATCGCCGCCCAGCAGCTCAAGAACTGCACCGAGGCCCGCGCCTACCTCGGCGTGGTCAAGCAGAAGTATCCCAAGTCGAACGTCACCAAGCAGGCCGATGACCTCGAAAAGACCCTCAAGAAGGACCTCAAGAACAAGGCGAAGTGCAACGCATGACCGCGCGCCCGGCGTCCGACGGGAACTTCTCGCGACCCGGGCTCATCTCGGGCGAGCTCAGCGGCTAGCTACTTCCCCCCGGCCTTCTGGAACTGCTCCAGCGCGTCCTTCTTGAGCTCGTACTTGGGCGCGAGCTTGGCGTGGCACGCGTTGCAGCTCTTGATCTTCTTCTCCTTCATGAACGCCTTCATCGCGGTCTTGGCTTCCTGCTGGCCGCCCTTCGCGCAGGCTGCCTTGACGAGCTCGGTCTTGAACTCGGTGTGAACGCATGCGGCCGTGGTCGGCTTGTCATCGGCCTTGGCATCATCGGCCGATACCGTGAACGTCGCGAACGTGAGCGCGCCGGCGATGGACAGGACGCTGGCAATCAATCCGAGCTTGGACATGGCGGTGGGAATCCTTGTGTGGCTGGTACAGGCTTCGACGGCCGCGCCGCGGCAGCTATTCAGCGGCGCAACCGGTGCGCATCGTGAACCAGCCTGGAATCGTAGGCAAATCCCAGTTCGCCTCCGTGGCGAACTGCCCCGCGGTGCCGGAATGTCGTTGCGGCGTCGCACCTCGTCGCGGCCTACGCCGTCCTGGGGAGTGAGAACTGGCGGGCGGCGGGGCGCGGGTCAGGGGCGCTGTTGACGGCGCTGATCGCGCAGATCGCGTGGGCGCCGGCGCGATAGATGTCCGCGACGTGGGTGGTCGTGATGCCGCCGATCGCGACGACGGGCCGGCCGGCGGCCTCGGTGATCGCGGCGCGGAGGCCGTCGAGCCCCTGGACCGGGTCGGGGTTGGCCTTCGTGGTTGTCGCGAACACCGGGCCGAAGCCGAGGTAGTCGGCACCGGCCTCGCAGGCGGCACGGACCTGGGCGAGGTTGTGGGTCGAGACGCCGATCCAGAGATCGGGGGCGAGAGTGCGGACCTCCTGGATCGGCAGGTCGGTCTGACCGAGGTGCACGCCATCGGCGTCTGCCGCGAGCGCGACGTCGACGCGGTCGTTGATGATCAGCGCCGCACCCGCGTCGTCGCAGATCCGGCGCGCCATCCGCGCGACCCGGACCAGGTCCGCGGTGTCGACCGGCTGGCCGTGCGGCTTGATCCGGACCTGCAGCACCCGCGCCTCGCTCACCAGCGCATGGGCGAGCGCCTCGTCGTCGCGGTCGAGCACCGCGTAGAACCCACTGATCGCGTCGCGCACGCTCATGCCCGCTGCCTCCTCGTGATCCCCTATCGCATCTGCAGCTCGAGCTGCTCGAGCTCGCGCGCCTTGTCCCGCAGCGCTGCCGCGCGCTCGAACTCGAGGTCGGCGGCCGCCTGCTTCATCTCGCTGCGCAGCTTGTCGATCGCCGCGCGCAGCGAGCTCAGATCGTCGATCTTCTTGAAGTCGATCCCGGCCATCTGGGCCACCTGCGCACCGCGCCGGCCTTTCTGCGGCATCGGCTCGGCGACCTGGATGTCCATGATCGCGCGGCTCGCCGATCGCGGCACGATGCCGTGCTGCTCGTTGAACGTCCGCTGCACCGCGCGCCGCCGGTTGGTCTCACCGACCGCGAGCTTGATCGAGTCGGTCTCCTTGTCGGCGTAGAGCAGCACCTTGCCGTGCAGGTTGCGGGCGGCGCGGCCGATCGTCTGGATCAGCGACCGCTCGCTGCGCAGGAAGCCCTCCTTGTCGGCGTCGAGGATGCCGACGAGCGACACCTCGGGGAGGTCGAGCCCCTCGCGCAGGAGGTTGATGCCGACCAGCACGTCGAACTCGCCGCGCCGCAGGTCGCGCACGATCTGGATGCGCTCGAGCGTGTCGACATCGGAGTGCAGGTAGCGGACCCGCACGCCGATCTCGCGGTAGTACTCGGTGAGGTCCTCGGCCATCCGCTTGGTCAGCGTGGTGACCAGGACCCTGTCGCCGCGCCCGGTGCGATCGCGGATCTCGGCGAGCAGGTCGTCGACCTGGTGCGCGACCGGGCGGACCGCGACCTCGGGGTCGAGCAGGCCGGTCGGCCGGATGATCTGCTCGACGACGACGCCCCCGGCCTGCGCGAGCTCCCAGTCGGCCGGCGTGGCCGACACGTAGATCGTCTGGTGCGCCCGCGCCCGCCACTCGTCGAACCTGAGCGGCCGGTTGTCGAGCGCGCTCGGCAGCCGGA
>VBLP01000599.1:0-6508 GCA_005887925.1 Deltaproteobacteria bacterium
TCTTCCGCGGCTGGCGCACGGGCCGGCGGCGTCGGCGACGACATCGCCACCGCCACCGCCGGCGAGCTGCGGATCCGGATCGCGTTCTCAGCGGCGCGGTGGTTCCGTCGCCCGGTCAGCAGCCGTCCCAGCCGTGCCAGAAGCGGTGCCTCCCCGATGGCGGAATGGTCGACGGTCATCGGTGTTCCTTCTCCGGTCCTGAATCGGCCAGCACCACCACCACGGGGGCTGCGTGTGACACGTCGCGATCTGTGTCCCTGGCTTCGGCGGGCATTGCGCCGGGGGTCTCGGGCCGCGTGTCGCTGTGGGGCCGCCGCAGCGGACGCGGCGGACCCGCGCCCTGACCCTGCCGGCGGGCCTTCCATTCGTCTACCTCGCGCACCGATGCGCTCGGTTCGCTGGTTGGCGCCATCTTGAGCTGGCGCTCGGCGGCGATACGCAGGCCGTCGAGCCGGCGCAGCGCGCGAACGCGAGCGGGTCCGCCCGGCATGGCCTCAAACGTGTGCTGCGCTTCCTGTACGGCGTTCTCCTGCTCAACGCGGATGCGCGCACTGTTGGCGTAGTCGAGCGCTTCGTTGCTGGACGTCAGCTCCAGAATAAGCCGCACGACCTCGGCAATCGCATCTTCGGAGGCATTCCCTGTCATGAAGTCGGCGGGGTTGAGTTCCAGCGTTCCGGCACCCGGCGTTCGTGGTGCATCGTCGTTCATGACGGTCCCCCCGCCGCCACTTCGGATGACCGAGGGACGACCACAACGATCGGCATGTCCGGATCGACATCGATCGGAATCGTCAGCGCTACCGAGATCCGCGAACACGGTGCCTGAAGCGCGGGCCAGTCGGTCCGCACCATCGCATCGAGCAGGAACGGTGTTGCCTTCGAGCGTTCGGCCATGTACCGCATCGCTGCGTGCGCCTTGCGCAGCGCCGCTCGATACTCCGCACGCTCGTCGAGCTGGCCCCGGTAATCGATCCACCACTGCGCAATCCCGTTCACCTCGTGGCCGACATGGCCGATCCAGTCTTCGAGCTGCTCGAACGGGCTGAACGCCAGCGCGGTCAACCGGCCTCGCGTCGAGGGTTCGCTGGCAATGTCGCGGAGCGCGTCGAGCTCGGTGAGCACGATCCTTCGCTGCGCGCGGAGCACCAGCTCGGAGACTGACTCGACGGTGGCGCCGAGTCCATCCTGGGGAACCACCTGAGCCTTGATGTTGGCCACCGTGGCCGCCATCGCGCAGACGTGCCGATTGGCATCCAGGTGCGTGATGAATGCGTGGGCGATGCTCTGGCCCTGGAACGCAGCACGGAGGGCGTCGGCGTGCTGGGGCACCGCGCTGATCTGCAGCGCCAGCTCCTGGAGGTCTCGGATCAGGGAAATAGAGGAAAGTGTCATCGTTTTGCTCACGAGAGTCAGTGTGGTCAACGCCTGACGCCCGCTCGGTTCCGCCGGGGGCAGCCTGGGGTGAGGAGCGGAGGGACCGGCCGCCTCCTCTGCGGAACCGAGCGAGCGCCCGACAAAGGTCATTCGTTCGCCCGGGAATCGTTGAGGGCGCGCAGCCTTGCCAACAACATGCGGTCGGCCTCCGCCAGGTGAGAGTCCGGATCGCCGCGCAGCGCCAGCGCCGTTTGCGCATGATGCTCGGCTTCGCGGCTGCCCAGAAACATCAGGGCGATCGCCAGGTGGTGGTGCGCCACGGCCAGAAGGTCGGGGCTTGGTGCCAGCAGATCGATCGCCCGGCGAAACCGCTGCTCCGCGCTCACGTAATCACCGTGATTGAGCGAGAGCAGCCCATTCTGACACAAGGCGCTGGCCTCGATCGCGGGCGCCTGGGCTTCCGCGGCCATCGCGATCGCGCGATCGAGCAGCTTGATTGCGGTCTCCGTCCGTCCCTGCGCGATGTGGGTAGCGCCGAGCACGCGTAGCGCCTTGCTCGTGGTCGCGCTGGGCTCCTCGTGCAGGTAGAACAGCGCCTCGTGCACGAGCATCGCGGCTCGGTCGTCGCCGCCGCACGACAGCGCGACCTCGGCGATCTCGGTCAACAGCGCCGGTATCTCAGACGCACGACTGTACGCGCGTACGAGCCGAGCAAGCTCGTCGATGACCGCCGGCCAGCTCGGCGGTGGCTCCCAGCGCCGGCCGAGCTTCGCGATCGCGGCCGGCAGGTTGTGCACGATCTGGCCATGGCGAAACCAGGCATCGAGCTGGCCGCCCCATGCTTGCTGCTCATAGAAGATCTGCACCCGGATCCCTCGCCCTGCGAGGGGCTGGAGCGCCACGAGCGCCGCGTCTCGCAACGTGGCCCATCGCTCGAACGAGACCAGGATCCCCAGGCGCGGCATCGCCGTGGCGGGTGCTGTCCAGGCAGCGGCCAGGTTCGCGAACATCTCCACATCCATCGTCTGCACGTGCGTCAGGTCGAGGAGCTTGGCCATCGGCGGTGTCTGCAGCTGGGCGATTACCTCCGGGAGCAGCTTGAGGCCGAACCAGGGTGCGACCGGGATCGGCAAGAAGGAATCATCGCGCTCGCCGAGCACTCCCGCCGACGATGCCCAGGCACTGAACGTCGATGCGAATGAGGCTGCAAGGGTCTCGTCACCGATGTCTTGGTCCGCGCTGGGCGCAACGTCCAGCGATGCCGGCTCCGGGGCCGCCGCCGGATCGGCCGCTGACAAGATCGGCACCGGCAAGTCGCCATCGATTGACCACGGATGTGCACGTTGGAACCTTCGGCGGACGGCGCGTGTCGCGGACTGCCACGCGACAGTGAGTACATCGAGCCATACGCGGGCAATCTCGGCGATGCGGCGCGCGCGCGGGCCGGCCTTGGACGACTGAACGTATCCGCTCGCGGTCATCGCCGCTCCATGGCGCCATTCACCAGACGAACGCGGCGCGGTTTGGTATCCAGGCCAAGGACCGTGACGATCTGGCGACACGCGATGTGCACTTCGGGAAGATCGGTGGCGCCCAGGCCATGCTCGAGAAGCCGGGCCAGCTCCGGCTCGTGCCACATCTCTCGCAGTGCGCGCTGTGCAACGCGAACCATCATGCGGTAGAGGGTGGCGCGCTCCTCGTCAGTCATGCTGCCGATCTGCGGCTGGCCAGGCCGATAGGGCGTCCACGTGGCGTGAATCTTGGCCACGCGTTCGCGGACGAATGAGGCAACCTCAGCGACGTCCCGGCAGCGACCGATGAACCATCCACGCGCACGCGCATCGGCGGTCGGCTCGGCGAGCGCTTCACGCAGACGATCGAGCTGGGCAACGATCACCATGCCGCGCGCGCGGAGCACCAACTCGCCGAGCGCTTCGCCCAACTCGCCCATACCGTCATGGGCAACCACGTGACCCGCGAGTGTCTCCTTGGTCGCCACGAAGGCATCCAGTGCGCGTGTCAGCTCTGCGGATGCGTCGCGCACGACCGGATAATCATCGGTACTCTCTCTATTCAATGTCGCCACTATCTCGACTGCATTAGGGCGAAGGACCGCGCTCTGCTGCTCTAGCCGCTGGAGCATCTCCGCCATGACGTACGACTCGACCCTCATCAACGCCGCCTCCCGCATGAATGTTTCGTCTGCTACCTGGCTCGACAACTGCGGCGCGGCAACTGGCGCGCGTCGGTAGCCCGCCACCGATCGCATGCAACAAGTGATCGCCGCCCATGGCGATACACAACACCAGCTCAGCGCCAGCGCGAAAGAGCCTTCCAAGTCTTTTTGAAAACTGCCGGATCTATAGCGATCCATGGGAAACGCTTCGTCGCCCCTGAACGTCAGCGAAACTCGGCACCTGTGAGCGCATCGACGGCGATCAACGACGCCGGCGCGATCGCGGCAAAGCCCGCTCGTCCTTGGTCAACCGCGAGAGCGTGTGAACGACATGCGCTCCGCGCTGGTGCGATCGTCTGGCAGTTCGCCGTGCGGGGCGCGCGCCGACCGCGAGGCGCATATCAACAGGGCCTGCGAGGAGCGCGGGTTACTCGTCCTCGTCGCCGTCGTCGCCTTGCTCGGCGGATGCTTCGTCGTCGAACGCCGGCTCGTCATGGTCGCGCCACGGCTGGCCAGCAAGCGTCGCGAGCAGCGCAGGCTTTCGGTCCTCGGACACCAGCGGATCCTCTAGCTTGAGCGTGCGTCCAAACCACGTGTAGAACGTGCTGCGCGCGACCCCGAGCGCCAGCCGCGCCTGATTGAGCGAGGGCGCGCGGACGATCACGTCGAGGCGTCGCGCCAGCTCGCGGAGCTTGCGGAAGCTGCGCCAGTTTCGCTTCAAGATCCGCCGCCGATTCGACGGCGTTAGGTCGGCGACCCGGAGCGGACTTCCGCGCGCCGCGAGCCAGCGATCGAGCATCGGCTCGATCGCGCTACGGCGCTCGACCAGGGGTCGGAGGGCGACGCGCATCATCGGCTGTACGTACATCGCGCCCAGCAATGCAGACGCCAGCTCCACGTTGCGCGCAAGCACGATGATCCGGATCTGGTAGGTCGGCGAGAACAGCAGCGTGATCAGCCGCGGATCGAACGGCTCGGGGTTGTCGCCGTCGAAGTCCAGGAGGTTCAGGATCATCGCGGCCTTGTTCGCGTCCCGGGTCACGAGCGCTCGCTGTGCCGCCGGATCGGCGGGCAGCTCGTTGCGCTGGACGAGCGGCCGTCCTCGTCGCTTCGAGATCTTGTGGGCGATGCGCGCAAGCTCCAGGGGCTCGCAGGTTGGATCGCCGGTGATCAGCAGGTGGCCGACCCCATCTGCCGCCAGGATGAAATCGCTCGGCGAGACCAGCTCAGGACGATCCCGGACCTCGTCCTCGGTGCCCAGGAGGTCGAGCAGGATCGCCTGGTCGCAGGCGAAAGCCTTCCGCGGGCACTCGCGTCTCGTCGAATGAGGGCTTGAGTCCCGCACCGAACGACCGCCGGGTCTCGTAGTAGGTGCCGTTCTTCGAGCGCTCGTCCACGAGGACTGTGCCTCGCGCACGATTCTCGATCCGGCAGTGATGCCCCGAGATGTGCTCGGCGATGATCTGGATGTCTCGATCCGCGTCCGAGCCGATCGTGGTCGCCTTCTGCTCCCGTCGAAGATCGTGGATGGTATCGGTACCGTACCAGAGCACGGCACGCGCGGTGCTGTCACGTTCGTAGGTGCCACCGCGTCGATCTGGCGGCGCGGTCACGGTCGATGGTTCTTGCTCGCTCAACGAAAGTCTCCCCTCAACGCCATCATTGGTGGCCCACGAACAAGCATAGCCGCTCGCGTGTGAGCAACACGTTTCCCGGGAAATCTTGAAAACCGCCCCCGAGCGGGAGAAATAGGGAAACGTGCAGCGGGACCCGGGAACCCTCGAGCGGGGCTTGAGTTTGCGTTCCGCTTGATCGATGGTACTGCGCGCGGCGCGCATGGTGTCGGGTGCTCGTCGACGGCAAACCATGGCAGACCCGTTCGTCCTTGTGCCGGTGGCCGATCCGCTGATCGGGACGGTGATCGGTAGCTTCGTCATTGTCCGCGTTCTGGGGCGCGGCGGCATGGGCGCCGTGTACCTGGCGCAGCATAAAGCTGCAGCGCACATCCGCTCCGTGTTCAAGACGATCCTGGCGCATCTCTCGAACAACCCGCTGATGATCAGCCGCTTCAATACGGAGATTGAGGCGGTGGGCCGGCTCAGTTGCCACGAGAACATCGTCGAGCTGAAAGATTTTGGTGTTCTGCCTAACGGGCAGCTGTACATGCAGTTCGAGTACATCGACGGGATCCCGCTCGATCGCTTCCTGGCCGACTGGGGTGGGCGACTGTCGCTGCATCGCGCCGCTTACCTGGCCTTCCAGGTGTGCGACGCGCTGTACCACGCGCACGCGAACGGCGTCGTTCACCGCGATCTCAAGCCCGACAACCTCATGGTGGTCATCCAGGACAAGAACCGAGTACCTCGGCTCGTCAAGCTCGTGGACTTCGGCGTCTCCAAGGTCGTCCGTGCGGGAGAGGTTCAGACGATGTCGGGCATGAAGATGGGCACTCCCTACTACATGTCCATAGAGCAATATGCCAATGCGGCCGAGGCCAGTGACAAATCAGATGTCTATTCGCTCGCTATTCTTCTGTGGCAGATGATCATCGGCGAGCTGCCGTGGGGTCGACCCGATCCGAATGTTCTGTACCACATCCAGCGGACGGTGATTCCGACGCTGCCGCCCGAGAGCGTGATGCCGGCCGGAGTTGCCAAGCTCCTCCTCCGCTGCTTCTCGATCGACCCCGACGACCGACCGACGATGCAGGAACTGGCCGTCGAGCTTGCCGCGGTGATTCCGGCGACAGACGATGCCCCGAGTGGTGGAGCGATTCTGTTGCACATTGCGCCGCATTTCCTGTCCTCGTCGCCCGATCACGCCAGCACCGTACCTCGCGCCGCCCTGGCTAACCCGGATCTCGTTGCCGCTCAGCTGTGGCCGCCCGTCAGTCTCGCAGCAGCGGCCGTCGTGCCGTATGACAGCCGTTTGCCAGCGTTGAGCGCGGATGCCGGAAAC
>VBLP01000599.1:6862-8949 GCA_005887925.1 Deltaproteobacteria bacterium
AGCCTTATGCGCACAGCGAGCTGCCCGCAGTCGTTCTGTCAACACAACTGTCGATCGCCAGCGAGCAGGCGGCGGAACCATCCGCGCAGCCAAAGCGGGTTCCGGAGCAACCGCCTGTCCTGATCCTTCCGCGGCCTGCGCGCCAGAATTCGCGGCTCAGGCTGTGGGCGATCGGCATCGCCGTGGTTGGTGTGTTCATTGCGACCGCGAGCTTCGTGCGGTCGTGGCGCGGCTCTCCTCCTGTCGGTCGCCAAATCGACGAAGGCTCTGCACATGCGACCGAAACCAGATCAAGCGGCCTCATCGGGGCGATCGATGACGGAGGCATACCGGAACCGCAGCGCGTCGTCGCGACGACATCTCCCGGGGCACTGCCTGGCGGGGTGGTGACTGTCACCCAGCTTGACGCCGGAGGCGTGCCGACTTCGGACAACTCCCCCACCGCTCCCCAAGCGTTGAACGGCACGACGGACCCGAAAGATGCTCGCGCGGCAGCTCCGCCGGTGAACGCAACCTCGAGCTCAGACGCCGGCCGGGTCGCTTCCTCCCGAGCGCCCCAGGATCGCAAGACGCTGCGCGCGCGCCAAGCCGAAGCACGCTCGACCGGGGCGAAGACCGGCAACCTGCACATGCTGGTTACACCGTGGGCCGTGTGCTGGGTCGACGGCGAGCGCATAGACCAGACCCCATGCATGCTGGATGATCTGCCTGTGGGACGCTATCGCGTCCGGCTCGAGAACAGTGTGATGCACAAGCTCGAGACGCTCACAGCAACCGTAAAGCCAGGCGAAACGACGACGATCGAGAGGGCATGGTGAGTACCTCCTTTGGCCACCGCATTCTGATGCCGATCATCGCGGTCGCTGTCACGCTGGGCGGTATCGCAGGAGCGAGAGCCGAGACGGCGCTCGTGGTGCTGGGTGGCGGCGCTCCCGAGCATGAGCGGACCACCGTCGGTGGAGGAATCGAGAGCGAAATACGAAGCGCCGGCTGGACGACTTCCTCGAAACCGACGAAGAAGGAGAGCGATGGCCTGCTGAACTGCAAGGACGTCACCACTCCGTGGACCTGCGTTCCGTCCTCGATCCGCTCCAAGGGCGTCGGAGGCATCTTCGTGATCTCCGTCGACCTGAACCAGGCGCCAAGCGGCGCTCCCTTGGTGGTCGTCACCGGGCGGATGATCGTCATGGAGCCTCCGCAGTTCACTTTCGGGCAGCGCTACTGCGAGCACTGCGCCGATGACAAGCTGACCGAAGCGGGCGCAAACGTCGCACGCCAGCTCATCGATGATTTGGCGACGCGCGCTGGGAGAACCGTCGTCCACTTCACGTCTGAGCCGACGGGCGCGGATATCATCCTCGATGGTGCGAAGCTCGGCGCGACCGAAGCGAAGTACAGCACCCGCCCAGGCAAGCACACCGCGATGGTGCAGAAAGCTGGCTACATCTCGCAGGTCAAGGAGTTCACCGTCGAGCAGGGTAAGACGGCGGACGTCACGTTCACGCTGGTCCCATCCGAGGCCCCGCCTGCCGTTCAGAAGCCGCGTACTGAGCCGCTGCCGCCTCCGCGCTCACGATCATATCTCTTGCCTGCCGTTGCGATCGGCGGTGGCGCCTCGCTGGCGACTCTCAGCGGTCTGTTGATCTATCGAGGACTGCGTAGCTCTGATCAGTACGAGTTCCCTCGGGCGCTCCCTGTTGGTATTCCGATGGGGCTCGTAGGGCTGGGCGCCGTTGGAACGGGACTCTACTTGCTGTGGAGAGACAACCGTAGCTCCGGGCCGAGCGCGACGGTCACACCTGGCAGCGCAGTCGTCGGCTGGTCTGGAAGGTTCTAACTCATGGCGATCCTGCACTCACCTCGCAGCTGCTGGTCAGCGATGCACCTTCAGTTGCGCGTAAGTATCCTGCTCGCGCCGCTTCTGCTTGGGAGTTGTGGCTTCGTCGACTGGCTCGGTGGCAAACGGCCCAAACAGACATTCTGCGAGCAGCATCCTGACAATCAGGAATGTCAGCAGGAATACCCAGACGCCGACGCCAGGTGCAAATCGAATGCGGATTGCATGACCCCGACGGGTGTGTGCGATC
>VBLP01000596.1:0-2219 GCA_005887925.1 Deltaproteobacteria bacterium
CCGCGCGCTCCCACTCGTACTCGTTGCACAGCCGCGCCCCGCGGATCCGCCCCGTGCGGTCGAGCCACGCCGCAAACGCTACGGCATCTTCGTACGATATCGCGGCGACCGGAAACCGCATCCAGTCCTGATCTGCGCGCCGGCTGCGGTGCTCGTAGTGCAGCCGCTGCCCCATGTCGGCGCTGTAGGTCCGCGTCGTCGGCCTCAGCTCGAGCCGCCAGCGCCGCGGCGCGACCTCGACCAGCGCGAGCGCGGATCGCCCGGTGTCCGCTCCCGGCGTGCGCCGGCGGCGCTCCTCGGGGGGCAGATCATCGAGGAACTCGATCCACTGCGCGAACGTGACCTCGTGGCGGCCGATGTAATAGCCATCGGTGTGAACCTCGTGGATCGGCGGGGCATTGAGGAAGCCGCGACGCAGAGGGGCGTCATCCGTGCTGCCGAACAGGAACCGGCCGGGCGGTACATAGATCATGCCGGGCGGCGACGACTCGGCGGCCGGCAGCGCGACCCGCTGGCGCAGCGTCTCTCCGCGCGACAGCAGCACGGGCAGCCCCGTCGTGGCCCTGCCCGGCGCGTCGAACGACAGGAGGAGCGACCCCGTCGGCAAGGTCACCGGCGGAAGCGGAGCGCGGCCGAGCAGCTGGCGGGTCCCCGAGCGCTCGCTCCACACCAGGGTGCCCGGCGGCGTGACATCGAGATCGACGCGCGCCACGGCGGTCAGCGCGGCCGCGTGACGGCCGTCGTCGTAGACGTCCAGGCGCCCGGTGAGCTCCTTGGCGAGATCGGCGTGGTGGTCGCGGTCGGCCCGCAGCAGCCGCTCGAACGTGAGATCGGCGAACTGCGCACGCAGCGCGCGCGCCGGGTCGAGCGACAGCGCGCTCTCGAAGTGGGCCGACGCGATTTGAAACTGGCTCGCCTCGTCCTCCGCGAGCGCCTCGACCTTGGTCCACACGTCCTCGCCTTCGGGCCAGTGATGGGCATCGAACAGGGCGAACGCGTGGGCGCGCGCGGTGTCGCGCTGGTGCGCGAGCCGCCGGGCCTCGTCGACCGCCGCGCTGGCGGCGCCGATCTGTTTGGCGATCACCGAATCGAGCTCGCCCCGGGCCCGCGCGCGGATCGTGAGGCCGATCGCCACGACCACGATGGCGACGATCGCGGCGGCCGCGATGGCGAGCATGCGCGCCCGCACGATCGCCGCGCGCGACCGCGCCAGGAACGCGACCTCGCGCGGGGCCAGGGTCTCGCGGTCGAGCACCCGGGTCCCCGCCAGGCGCCGCCGGCCCCACAGCAGATCGCGCGGATGGCCCATGCGCTCCCACTCGGCGGCGGCCTGCTCGACCCGCACGCGCACGGCGTGGTCGGCGGCATCGCGCTGGAGCCAGCTCTGCAGGGTAGGCCAGCTCACCAGCAGGGCCTCGTGCGCGATCTCGTAGGCGCCCTGCTGAGCGTCGTTGGCGACCACGATGCGGCCGCGGACCAGCACCTCGAGCGCGGCGCGCTCGGCGTCGCGCGCCGTGCTGTCCGTCAAGAGCTCGGCCTCCGACCGCCGGGCGCGGGTGCCCTCGGCCGTCAACAGGCGCAGGAGGATGCGACGCGCCGCTTCCTGGCCCTCGCTGTCGAGCCCGGCGAGCAGGCGATCGGCGTGACGGGTGAGCGCACCCTCGACGCCGCCCAGCGCGGCGAGCGATGCCGCGCGGATCGTCTTGGCCTCGACGTCGCGGGCATCCCACACCTCGGCGAGCGTGAACTGCAAGAGCGGCAGCCCACCGGGCGCCTGCTCGGTCTGCTCGACCAGCGTGTCGACCAGCGCCTCGGACTCGAACGCCACGCCCTTGGCCGCCGCCGGCCGGACGATCGCCTCGCGGATCCGCTCCCCGGTCAACGGGCGCAGGAAGTACAGCCCGCGCGCCATCTCATCGCCGAGCCCCGGCAGCATCGCGAGGCGCGACAGGAAGTCCGACCGGCCGGTGGCCAGGACGCGCACCGACGGGACGCGCACGGCGAGCGCCGCGAGCACGGTCGCGACCACGCGCGCCTCGCCGGGCTCCGACAGCGTCAGCAGCTCCTCGAGCTGATCGACGAACAGCAGCAGCCGGCGCGCGCGGCCGTCGCTGGTCTTGGATGCCTGCTGGCGCACCGCGCGGGCGACCGCGTCCGGCGTGTCGCGCAGCAGCGTGTCGAGCGTGGCCTCGTCGGTGTCGAGCCAGCCCGCGAGCGAA
>VBLP01000596.1:2351-20017 GCA_005887925.1 Deltaproteobacteria bacterium
GCGGATCTCGCCGCGCCGGCCGAAGAACAGCGATGCGTGGGCCGACTCGAACGCCGCGAGGCCGCGATACGGATTGCCGTCGGGCACGCTCGCCGTCGGCGTCGGCGCGGCGCACTCCTCGAGCGCCACCACCAGCGCGTCGGCCGACGTGAACCGCGCACCGGCATCGCGCTCGACCAGCCGATCGACGATCGCGGCCAGCGCCGGATCGACGCCGGGCGCCACGTCGCGGATCCGCGGGATGTCGCGGCGTCCGACCACGCCGCCGAGCAGCGCGATCGGGACGCCGTGATGCGGCGGCTTGCCGACCAGGAGCTCGTACAGCAGGATCCCGAGCGAGTACAGATCCGATCGCCGCGTCGCGGTCTCGCCGAGCCACAGCTCGGGCGCCATGTACAGCGGAGTACCCAGGACATGATCCGGTCGCGGGCGCTCCGGAAACGAGCCACTCTCGTCCTCTCCGGTGTACGTGGTCGGATCTTCGACCGACCAGCGCACCGCCGACTGCATCGTATCGACCGCCGTGAGGTGGCGGTGCACCTGGCTGTCGAAGCGCTCGCGCGGCGGCGCGACCCATCATCGGACAGGATCGCGTTGGCCGGCTTGACGTCGCGATGCAGCACGCCGCAGCGATGCGCTGCCGCCAGCCCCCGCGCGAGGTCGAGCGCGATGTCGAGGACCTGGCGCGACGGCGTCGGCCGTTCGAGCTGGTCGAGCGGCTGGCCGCGCACGTACTCCGAGACCAGGTAGGGACGCCCCGAGACATGCGCGATGCGGTAGATCGCGACGACGTTGGGGTGCTGCAGCCGCGCGATCGCGCGCGCCTCGTCGAAGAATCGCGCACGCGCCACCGGATCTTTCGCCGCCTGCACGAACTTCAGCGCGACCGGCCGATCGAGCAAGAAGTCATGCGCCAGGTAGACGCTGCCCATGGCACCGCGACCGAGAAGCCGTACCAGCCGGTACTCCTCGAACTCGTCGGGCGGCGTCCACTCGGGCTCGATCATGTGACAACGACGTTGCCGGCACCGTAACCCAAGTTGGGGATCTCCTCGGCACCGATTGCTTCGTACGCGAACTGGACTCGAGCGCAGAGGACCGATTTGTACGTGAATGCTCCCTTACTCAATGAATCGCAGGAAAGCTTCGAATACTTCATGAGCGTTAGCGGGCACAGCAAGGCGTATGCTCGGCGCCGGAGCGCTAAGATCGCGAGCCCGTTCTGCCGGGTGTAGCGTCCGGGCGCATCGTGGCAAATTCGCACAGCCGGATCGTTCCCGGGGGTCCGCCGTCCGCGAACGCCGCCGTTCTCTCGCTCAACGGTTGATCACGACAAGCCACGCTCCCGCGATCACCAGCTGCAGCGCGATCAGCACGATCGCCGTGATGAACCGGAGCACGATCTCGCGCGGCCGGAGCGCGGCGGCGTCCGCGCGCTCGTCGCCATCCTCGGACCACATCCGGAACGGCGCGGCGGTTCCGCGCAGATCCGCGCGCGGCGAGGCCAGCGTGTTACCGTGCGCCGCCTAGGAGACGCCATGCTGAACCACCGCTGGATCCTGACCGCCGCTGCGCCGGCGCTGATCGCGCTCGCCGCGACCCGAACCGCGCGCGCCGAGCCGTCGGCGACCGAGCTCGACGCCGTCGCCCAGCGCGTGATCGCGCAGGAGCGCGTCGCCGGCGCCTCCGTCCTGGTCGTCCATCGCGGCAAGGTGATCCTGCACAAGGGCTACGGCCACGCCGACCTCGGCCTCGAGGCGCCCACCAGGGACGAGACCGTGTACCACGTCGTCGGGCCCATGCTGCCGTTCACCGGCATCGCCGTGATGCAGCTCGTCGAGCGCGGCAAGCTCTCGCTCGACGACGACCTCTCCAGGCACGTGCCCGAGTTCCCGATGCAGGGCCACCGCGCCACCATCCGCCAGCTCCTCAATCACACCTCCGGAATCGTCGATTATCATTATCTGGGCGATCCGATCGAAGCGACCAGCCGCCAGCCCAAGGCGCTCGACGAGGTCATGGCGCTCTACGCCGGCAAGAAGTGGGTGAACGAGCCCGGCAAGAAGTGGGACTGGTCGATCTCCGGCTTCCAGCTCCTGGTCACCATCGTCGAGCGCGCGAGCGGCATGAGCTTCGCCGACTACGTCCAGAACAACATCATCGCGCCCGCCGGCGTCAAGTCCACCACCTACTGCGACGACCTCTCGCTCGTGCGCGGGCTGTCGCACGCGTATCGCCACTACGAGAACCGATTCGTGCCCGCCCACGAGAACGACATGGCCTACAACGCCGATCTGCGATTCTGCAGCACCGTGGGCGACCTCTATCAGCTGTGGACCGCGATCGCCGACAAGAAGCTGGTCGAGCCCCGCAGCTTCGCGATGATGTCGACCGCCGAGGGCCCCGCCGCGCACGCCAGCCCCCGCGACCCCAAGGCCGCCTACGGCTTCGCGATGATGCTCAACAGCGAGGACGACCACCGCCGGATCGGCCAGCACGGTTCGCTGTTCGGCTACAGCGGCAGCCTCTACGACTTCCCCGACGACAAGCTGACCATCGTCGTGCTCACCAACACCGAGGGCCAGAACGCCTACGCCATCACCCGCGCCCTCGCGCGCGCCGCGCTCGGACTCCCGCCGTCACCGGCCGCCCCGCCGCCCGCCGAGCCGCGCAGCCTGTCCGACCAGCCAGTCTCCGCCGCCGAGCGCAGCCAGCTCGCCGGCACCTTCGTCGTCAAGCTCGAGCACCTCACCGATCGCCTGCACGACTCGTTCGCGCAGTACCGCCGGACCTACCGCGTCTTCGACGAGAACGGCCGCCTCATGATCCAGGTCCTCGGCGAGGGCCCCGAGCGCCTCCTCAAGCAAGCCGACGGCAGCTTCGCCATGCGATCCCAGCCCGACGGCCACATCACCTTCACCGTCCAGGCCGGGCACGCGGCGAGCATCAAGCTCGATCCATCCCCGCTCGGCGCACCGTTCTCCGGCAAGCGCGTCGGCCCCGGTGACCCCCAGACCTTCCACCGCGAAGGCCGCGACGGCAAGAACTGACCCGGCGACGCTACCTGTGCAGGTGCCGGTGCTCAGGCGGGTTTGACGCCGTGCCGGAGCTTCTCGAGGATCGTCGGGTAGGACAGGCGCAGCTCGGCGAGGAGCTCGTCGTGCGAGCGCGGTGCGCGGGTCTCCGCCGGCTCGGTGGGCGTGGGGGCGGGCGGCGCCTCGGCGGCGGTATCGCCGGCGGTATCGCCGGAGATCAGCGGCCAGAGCTGGGCCCGGAGGTCGGCGGGCAAGACGCTCTCGAGGTACTCGAGCGCGGTGCCGCGGAGGTCGGCGTCATCGGTCTGCACGGCGTGGAGTGCGATGCGGAGCGGTTCGGCGGGCAAGGCGAGGCTGAGCACGGTGAAGACGTGGGTGAGGCCAGGGTCGGCCTTGCGGACGAGTGGTTGGTCGGTGTGGTCGCCGCTGTCGGTGAGATCGTCGAGCAGGCGCTCGCCGGCTTGCGCGATGCCGCCCGCCTGGAGCTCGCGCCGGACGGCTTCGAAGACGTCGTCGGTCGAGATCTCGCGGAGGTGGCCGTCGGAGGCGAGGCGCGCGAGGACGGCGCCGGAGCGGTAGCGGACGTCGAAGCTGGGATCGCCGAGGGCGCGCCACAGGCCCCAGGCGGCGAGGGATGGCTCGCCGGCGAGCAGGATGGCGGGCAGGCGGCGGCGGATCGCGAGGTCGCGCTGTGGGTCGAGGAGGACGTCGAGCAGCATGCCGGTGCAGCGCGGGGCGACGCCGGTCAATGCGGTCATGGCGTCGCGCCCGACGTCGTCGCGGCCGACGAGATCGACGGCGCACGCGGCGACCTCGGGGGCGAGCTCGACGGCGAGGGCGCGCCGGATCCGCGTGGGATCTCCGGACCGGAGATCGGCGATGAGGTCGACGATGCCGTTGGCCGAGCGCGGTGGCGGGGTGAGGTGGGGAGGCGGCTTGATGGCCGGCGCGCCGCGCGATGGTTTTCGCGGCGACCGGCGGTCGCGGAACCACGTGGACAGCGGCGTGAACTCGGCGGCCTGGCCGAAGGACGGGATGCCATCGAGGGTGAGCCAGGGCGGGGTGTCCTCGGCGGGCGGCGGCGTGTGCGGCGAGTCCTGCGCGCGGGTCAAGAGGCTGTCCTCGAGCGCCCGGGTGTAGCTGCGCGGCAGCCGCAGCGCGACCATCGTCGCGATCACGCCGACGCAGATCGACGCGATCAGCAGGCCGGAGCGCGGATCGACGGTGGCGTAGACGATCAGGCCGACGAGCTGCGCGCCGAGCAGGTCGCCGAGGCGGTCGGCGCCGACGTCGAGCACGACCTTGGCGGGGCGCTTGTGGTCCTCGGGCAGCGGTGCATAGATGAGCTCGTAGCCGGCGCGATAGAGCGAGTTGCGGGTCACGGATTCGGCGCCGCGCGCGATCGCGGCGACGCCGTGGATGCGAAGCGCGAGGGCGAACACGCTGAACCCGGTGATCGCGACGGGCAGCGACGCAACGCTGCGCGGTGCCCCGAGCCGGGTGAGCAGCGGACCGCACACGATCGCCTGGAAGATCGCGGTGATCACGCTGGTGAAGGTGTAGAAGATCGCGAGCGAGCGCAAGAGGCCGTGATGCGACGGCGCGGCGACGACGTCGGCCTTGAACACGTAGTCCATCGCGCCCGCGGCGATCGCGCCGAGCACGACGATGACGCCGAGGTTGCGCAGGAGGGGCGAGCGCAGCGCGACGCGCAGCGCGAGCAGCGTGCCGGGCGGCGGGGCAGCGTTGGGCGCGCGGCGACCGCCGTTGCCGAACAGGTACAGCGTCACGGCGCAGCCGATCTGCAGGGCGGCGAGCACGAGGAGGATCATGTCGCGCGGCAGGTACACGGCGGAGCGCTCGGCGATCAACCCACCGAGGATGCCGCCCAGCGTGGCGCCGATCCCGATGCGCGAGATGTGGCGCTTGGCGCTCTGCACGTCGAAGCGCTCGTTGACGATCGACCAGAACCCGGAGACCAGCACGGCTCCGGACAGGGCGAGATGGAAGAACACGACGACGGCGATCAGGCGCGGATAGTGCGGCAGGAATAGCCACTCGCCGGCGGCGAGGCCGCCGCTCACGGCGTTGAGCGCCGGGGTCAGCCGGGCGGGCCCGAAGCGCGCCATCAGGCGGCCGGTCAAGAGGATGATCGGCAGCGAGGTCACCGCCGAGATGCCGATGAAGATCGGCAGCAGCTTGATGTCGAAGTGGCCCAGCAGGATGGCGTCGCGCTCGGCCTTGCCGGCGACGAACGCGGCGACGACGATCAGCGCGCTGATCGTCGCGATCCGTGCCGTACCGCGCTGATCATCGCCCTGCGCCATCACGGCCTGGCCGCGCTCCCGCAGGGGTGGGTTCGGATCGATCCTGCGCGGCGATCAGCTGGTCGTGCAGCCGGCCGGCGCGCGCGGCGAGCAGGAGCCAGCACAGCGCGAGCACGACGTTGAGGGCCGCGAACGCGCGGACGCCGAGGCCGAGCACCTCGACGAACAGGAACACGATGCCGAGCCCGGCGACCACGTCTCCCATGCGGAAGAAGAACGTGTCGATCGCGGCCTTCGCCTTGTACTTGCTATCTCGGCTGGTCGGCAGGAACAGCGCATGTCGCAGCGTGTTGTGAAGCGAGTAGTCCAGGCTGTTCTCCGCCGTCTTCTCGATCCGGACCATGGTGAGGTTGACGAACAGACCGAGCGCGAACCAGCCGCCGAGCACGACCAGCGGCATGATGAACAGCGAGCGGCGGACCCCGAGGTGGGTCAAGAGCCGCGCGACCACCAGCGCCTGGAGCAGGAATGACAGGAGGTTCACGAGGCCGTAGTAGTCGGAGTAGAAGTTGCTGAGGTAGTTGCCCTCCAGCGAGTCGACCGACTTGTCGGCGTGGCCCTTGTCGCCGGCCTTGCTCGCGGCATCGGCCTTCGCGGGAGCCGGCGCCCCGGGCGACGCGGTCGGCGGATGCGCCGGGGTCACCGCCGCGGCCGCCGGAGCGGCCGGAGCCGACGCGGCGGCGTAGGCCTTGCTGCGATCGGTCGCCATCTTGCCGATGACGTACTCGCCGCTGGTGTTGATGACGGTCGCGACCAGGAGCATCGCCGCGAGCAGGCGCAGATAGCGATCGTGGATCACGAGTGCGAAGCCGCCCTTGCGGCTCATCGCCGCCTCGTGGGTGGCGGATCGTCCCCGCTGGTGCGCGTGTGACCGCTCGCGGGCGTCCGCGATCCGGTACAGCACGATGGACAGCCCCAGGCCACCGGCGGCGACGAGCATGAGCCCGTACGTGCCGAGCGCGTGGTGGAGCAGGTGCGGCACGAACGCGCCGATGATCGCACCGATGCTGGCCCCGACGCCGATGATCGCGAACAGCCGCTTGCCCTGCTCCTCGGTATAGAGGTCATTGGCGAACGACCAGAAGTTCGCCACCACGAGGATGTTGAAGATCCTGAGCCAGAGGTAGAACGCCAGCCCGATCGGCGCATGCGCCTGGGCCAGCGCGTAGAACGCGAGCAGGCAGGCGATGAGGATCACCTGCATCGTGGTGAGCAGCCGCACGCGGTCGACCCGGCTCGGCAGCCAGCCGAACGCGGGCACCACGGCGAGCAGCAGCAGGGCCTGCCCCGCCGAGGCGTAGGCCTTGAGCTCCGCGCCGCCGCCGAGCAAGATCAGCGGTTCGCGCAGCACCTTGAGGACGTAATAGCAGCTCAGCAGCACGAACACGTTCACCGTGAGGATCGCCACGGTGGCGACCTCGCCCCGCCGCACCGGGAGGAAGCCGGCGATCCACCGCCGCAGTGCCGAAGATCCGTCGACCTCGATCGCCAGGTTCGTGCTGCTGTTGACCATGTTCGGTTGCTCGGATTCCGTGCAAGGTCACGGCCACGCCCCGCTGCGAAGTCTCCTGCGTCGGAATCGCGGAACGATCACCGGTCTGCGAGGCCATCTGAGCGATGCGGGTCCGCCCACTGCCGCGCGCGATCGCCCGATGCTTGGCGATCGCGGTGTTTCGCAGCCGCTGCCGTCCGCCCGTGCCATCCACCGCGCGCAAGCGATGGATGATCCGCCGCCGGTGCACGACCTACCGTGATCGCCGGGCGCGTCGATCGCATGCTGGAGCGTGCGTGGACGCCCGCCGTGCGCCGTGTGTCTGCGACCGAGCGTCGACGCGCGCGAGCGTACCGACGATCGAGAGATCCGTACGTGGCCCTGCCCTTGCAACCTTGTTAGCGAACATGCCAGCGCTTCGATGCCCGTCGGTTCGGGCCGTCTCTCCGGTCGTCGTGGCGCTGCTGCTCTCCACGCCCGCCGCGGCCGATCCGCCGCCGTGCCCGAATGGCGAGGCGCCGCCGTGCTCGAACATCGTCGGTGTCGTCGAACCGCGCCGGCCCAGCGAGCCGGTGCAGCCGATCCCCGCGCCTGCCACGCCGCCCGGCCGCGAGCTCACCGCGGCCGACGTGGCCGCCGATCCGTTGCCCGGCGACGAGGGCGGACGCATCGACCGCGGCGGCGGTGGCTCGACGTGGCGCCAGATCGGCCGCGGCGTGCTGTACGTGCCCAGGCTGATGTTCGACTTCGCGCTGGCGCCGTTTCGCGCCGGCCTGTGGGCGAACGAGCGCTACCAGCTCGGCGAGCGCTATGATCGGGTGTTCTACAACGACGCCAAGACGATCGGTCTGTATCCCACGCTGTCGATCGACAGCGCGCTCGGCATCACCGCCGGCGCGGGGTTCGTGCACCGCGACCTGTTCGGCGAGCACGAGGAGCTCACCCTGCAGGCCGCCGCCGGCAGCCGGTACCGCCAGATCTACTCGGCGCGGCTGGCGAGCGGTAACCGCTTCGACGGCGTCAAGCTCGAGCTCGACGCCGGCTACGAGCGCCGCCCGCACGATGCGTTCTACGGCATCGGCAACGGCGACCGCGTGATGACGACGAGCGCGCCGATCGATCCGCGCGTCGACTCGACATCGATCGAGTCGCACTACCGGCAGTACCGCTCGCGACTCGCGCTCACCGCGGACGTCCGCGCGTGGCGGCAGCTCCACGTCCGCCCCGCCGCGGCGGTGTCGTCGGTCGAGTTCGGTTCTCCCGATCAGGGCGAGCCGATCGTCGGGCTCTACGATCCGCGCGGCCTGGTCGGCTGGGACGGCGTGCGTTACGGCTATGCCGAGCTCGAGCTGCGCTGGGACGACCGCCACGGCGTCACCACGATGGAGCCGCTGGCGGTGTACAGCGCCGGCTCGCTCGCCTCGGTGTTCGCCGGCCGCATCGTCCAGTTCGACGCCGGCCGCGACTTCTGGCGCTACGGCTTCGACCTCGAGAAGTTCCTGCGGGTCGCCGACGGTCCGCGCGTGCTCGCCGCGCGGCTGCACGGCGAGGCGGTGACCGGCAACCGCTACGAGGTGCCGTTCGTCGAGCTGCCGGCGCTCGGCGGCCCGCTCTACCTGCGCGGCTACGCGCTCGACCAGTTCCGCGATCGCGTCGCGGCGTTCGGCTCGCTGGCCTACGAGTGGGACCTGTCGCAGTGGTTCTCGGCGAGCGTGTTCGTCGATGTCGGCCGGGTCTACCCCGACGTCGGCGCGCTGTCGCTCGATCACCTGCGCATGGGCTACGGCGTCTCGCTCGAGGCCCACCACGTCGAGAGCTTCGTGCTCGAAGGCAGCATCGGCTCGTCGATCGACGGCGGCCTGTTCCTCAACCTGTCGTTCAACCCCGTGTACGACCTCGACCAACGCGTGAGGCGACGATGAAGTCCACCGCTCTCGGGCTCGGGCTCGGGCTCGGGCTCGCGATCAGCGCCGGCTGCGGCGGCGGGTCCGGAGTCCCCGGCGCCCGGTTCGCCAACGCGCCGGCGGTCACCGCGGTCAACGACCGCCGCGACGTCCCGCGCGCGCCTGCCCCGCGTCAGCTGCTGCTCGACGTCTATCACTTCGACGCGATCGTCAAGCGCCCGGTCGACCGCGCGCTCGAGCTCGACCCGCCACACCGCGCCCGCGGCGTCAACGCGCTCGACGAGGTCCCCGACTCGACCTGGTTCACCAACCGGATCGGCGCGCGCGAGCTGTCGGGCGACGAGCTCCAGACCGGCCCGATCACCCTCGAGAGCCCCGAGCTCCACAAGCCGTGGACGATCAAGAGCTCCAAGCCCGGCGCCGGCGACGTCGGCTTCGTGGTGGCCGACGCGCGCGGCGAGAAGTTCCTGATCAAGTTCGATGCACCGGGCTATCCCGAGCAGGAGACCGCGACCCACATGATCGTCGGCAAGATCCTGTGGGCCTGCGGGTACAACGTCACCGAGGATTTCATCGTGCACCTGCGCAAGGAAGACCTCGTGCTCGCGCACGACGCCTCGATCGTCGACATGTTCGGCGACAAGCATCCGCTCGACCGCGCCGAGGTCGATCGCCGGCTCGCGACGATCGAGCCCGAGCCCGACGGCCGGCTGCGCGCGCTCGCGTCGCGCTGGATCGCCGGCAAGACGCTGGGCGGCCATCCCGCCGAGGGCGTGCGCGACGACGACCCCAACGATCGCATCCCGCACGAGCAGCGCCGCGATCTGCGCGGGGCGTACTCGATCTTCGCGTGGCTCGATCACGTCGACGTGTTCGAGAGCAACTTCCTCGACGCCTGGGTCGCCGATCGCGGCAATCCCCGGGTCCACTACCTCAAGCACTACTTGATCGACTTCGGCAAGAGCCTCGGCGTGATGGCGACCACCGGCCACGATCCGCGGCGCGGCCACGCCTACGTGATCGACCTCGGCGCGATGGCGGTCTCGCTGCTCGAGGCCGGCCTGGTCAAGCGCTCGTGGGAGGGCCGCTCGGCCCCGCCGCTGCGCGGCGTCGGGCTGTTCGAGGCCCAGACCTTCGACCCCGGCAGGTGGAAACCCGACTATCAGGTCTATGCCCCGTTCCTGGCCGCCGATCGCTTCGACAAGTTCTGGGGCGCCAAGATCGCGATCCGGTTCACCCGCGAGCAGGTGCACGCGCTCGTCGAGACCGGACAGCTCAGCGATCCGCGCGCCGTCGAGTACGTCACCGACACGCTGGTCGCCCGCCAGCGCGCCACCGCGGCGTACTGGTTCGCGCGGGTCAATCCGCTCGATCACTTCACCGCGTATTCCGATCGGCTGTGCTTCGACGACCTCGCGATCGCGTACGACTTCGCGAAGCCCGCCACCACCCACTACGAGGTCACGCGCTACGACCGCGCCGCGCACAAGCTCGGAGCGCTCGGCGCACGCGGCGAGGCCGGCGGCCGCGCCTGCGTCGCGCTGACGCTGGATCCCGGCGGCGACGGCTACACGATGCTCGACATCACCACGCACCGGCCGGATTTCACCGGCAGCACGTTCGTCCATGTCGCGCGCGACCCCGCCTCGGGCAGCCCGCGCGTGATCGGCATCTGGCGGCTGTGATGCCCGCACCGGTGCGGCGCGCGGTCCTCGCGTGTCCTGCGACAACCCACTGGGCTATCGTTCAGCGGAACAAATAACGGAACACAGCGCGGACATGCAATGTCGCAGGATGGGTATCCCGCACATCGCGGCTATACTGACGAGCCATGCCCTGGGAAATCCCGAATGACCCGCTCGTCACGCTGAGCGCGAGAGAGAGCCAGATCGCCGACGCGCTGATGACCGGCGCCACGGCCAAGGAGATCGCGCGGGATCTCCTGGTCTCGTTTCACACGATCAGGACTCATATCCGGAACATCTACAACAAGCTCGGCGTGTGCAACCGCGTCGAGCTGATGCGGTGGGCCGCGATGCAGCGGGCGACGGCCGCGGCGCGCGGTCCGCGAGTGCTGACCCCAGAGCTCACCTGAGCCGGTGGTCACCGCGGAGCGCGATCGTCACGACCAGACCGCCGCCGGGGCGGTTGGCGAGCGCGACGCGGCCGCCGTGCGCCTCGGCGATCTCGCGGATCAGGGCGAGGCCGACGCCGGTGCCGCCGCGCTTGGTCGAGTAAAACGGCAGGAGCGCGTTGGACAGCACGGTCTCGGGACGGTCCTGGGCAGAGGTATCGCGGATCATCGACGCTCGCCGATGAAGCAACGCACGTGCCCGCGCTAACCACCCGACTACGCTGGTGTCCGCGCTGTCCGCGGCCGTCCGCTCGTGTCCGACCGTACATGTGGCGCCGAGATTTTCCGAGGAATGCCATCGTGGCACGGATCGGAGATTTTCTGTCGCGCGACGCACGAACCCATCGCCGGTCGTCTCGGATGCCGGGTGACTCGTTACGTTCGAGCGCTCGAATATATCGCCGCGTGTGCGACGCCCGCGCACTCGACGGGCAGCTTGCACCCACGTCGGAGTGATCCGAGCCACGGCGATGATGTACTGAATGATGATGTCCTGCAGGTGCCAATCTCCCAATCATAATAATACTCTAGACTCACATACGAAATCGATGCATGGTTAACGGGACAATCATCGTGCACGTGATCGCGATTTGCTCGAACCCTCTCGGTGACAATCGTGCACGAGCAGCGTTCCACCCCCGCAGAGGAGGTCAGACGTGCGATCGAAAGACCTGCTTGTTTCATCCTCGATTTCCGCGATCGCGGTCATCGCCGCGTGCGCGCAACCGGCGGTCGACCAGAGCACGGATCGCCAGGAGCTGCTCGAGGACATCTTCGTGCAGATTCCGAACAACCTCCCGATCCGCAACGCGTCGGGACTGGCAGCATCGTTCCACAGCGCGGGCGTCATCGACCTCCGCAGCAACTACTTCACACCGCAGGGCACGAACGGCCGCGAATGCGGGACATGCCATGCCCCGGAAGATGGCTGGAGCATCACGCCCCAGACGGTGACGCTGATGTTCCTGCTCACCGGCGGCACCCACCCGATCTTCGTGAACAACCTCGACACCGACACGCCGACCTCCGACATGTCGACGGTCGCGGCGCGCTGGCACTCGACCACCATGCTGCGCCAGGGCAAGTTCAGCCGCCACGTCTCCCCGCCCGCCGTCCGCGACTACCAGATCACCGACGTCAGCGACCCGTTCGGCGTCAGCACCCCCGCGAGCCTGTGGTTCTTCCGCCGGCCGCTCCCCACCGCGAACCTCCGCAGCTTCACCGTCATGTGGGACGGCGCGAACACCGTCGGCACCGTGCTTCGCGACGGCGCGATCAAGCAGGCGCGCGGCAACGTCACCGGCGCCCAGCAAGGAACCCCAGCCCCCGACGACATCATCTTCGACATCGTCGATTACGAGATCGCGGTGTCGCACGCGCAGCTGATCGGGACCGGCGTCGGCCGGCTCGATTCCGACGGCGCGCGCGGCGGCCCCGAGGCCGCGAACGCCCAGCCCCTCGTCGACGCCCGCTTCGACCTCTACGACGCCTGGGAGCACAGCGGCAATCCCCGCCGCCGCCAGATCTGGCGCGGTCAGGAACTCTTCAACAACGTCAACCCGCCCAGCGGCCACACCTGCCGCGGCTGCCACAGCGCTGCCAACAACGGCCAGAACGTCAGCGGCGCGATGTTCGACGTCGGGACATCGCGGCCCGAGCTCGCCCGGCCCGACATGGCCGTGTTCACCTTCCAGCGCACCAGCGACGGCGCCATCGTGCAGAGCACCGACCCCGGCCGCGGCATCCGCACCGGCAAGTTCGCGGATCTCAACCGCTTCAAGGTCCCCAGCCTGCGCGGCCTCGCGGCGCGCGCGCCCTACTTCCACAACGGGCTCGCGCCGACGATCGAGGCCGTCGTCCAGCGCTACGAGGCCACGCTCGGCTTCGTGTTCACGCCGCAGGAGGAGGCCGACCTCGTCGCGTTCTTGAAGGCGCTCTGACGCCATCCCACGTCGATCCCGACGAGAGGATCACGAGACTGGTAGATCGCGATCTCGCTGTGGTCGACGCCGGCGAGCCGACCGGCGCGACCGCTGCGATCCGCCAGCTCGCGTTCAGCCCCGACGCCACGCGGCTCGCCGGCATCGGCGTCGACGGCACGCTGGTCTGGGACCTCCGCCCATGATCCCAGCGCCCCGGATCGCCACTCGGGTTATAGTCGGCGGACGTGGGAGACAAGCTGGATCGCACGACCGGGTTGCACGCGATCGTCGATCGCCGGCCGGGAGGGTCCTGGTACCTGATCGTCGCGTTCGATGATCAGCGCAACACGCGGCTGGTCCCAGTCGAGGACGGCGCCGAGCTGATGTTCGGACGGAGCACCGGCGCCGACGTGGTGATCGAGCACGAGGCGGTGTCGCGGCGGCACACCGCGATCCGGCGCCGCGGCGACGCGGTGCTCGTCGAGGACCTGGGCAGCCGCAACGGCACGACGATCAACAACGTGCCGATCACGGGGGTGCGGCGTGCGACGGCGGGGGATGTGATCGGCGTCGGCCCGGCGACGGCGGTCGTGGCGCGATCGAGCGCGTCGCGCGGCCGGCAGCTCGCGACGATGACCGAGCTCGAGGACCGGCTTGCGATGGAGGTCGATCGCGCGCTGCGCTACCAGCGGCCGCTCGGGGTGGTGATGCTGCGGCTCGAAGGCAAGAGCGAGGCGGTGGTGGCTCACGTCGACCGGCTGCTCCAGGGGATCCGCCGGATGGACCTGGTGGCGGAGTACGGCCCCGACGAGCTCGCCCTGGTGCTGCCCGAGAGCGACGCGGCGGCGATCGCGACGGCGGCCCAGCGCGCGAGCGATGCGAAGGACGTGACGGTCCGCTGCGGCATGGCGAGCTTTCCGGAGGATGGCAGCAACCCGGGCGCGCTGATCGGCGCGGCGCGCGAGCGGCTCCGCGGCGCACGCACGTCGGGGAGCGAGCCGCCGCCCGGCCCGCGGCTGCCGCCCCGCCTGGTGGTGATCGACCCGCTGATGAAGCAGGTGTTCAAGCTCGCCGAGCGCGCCGCGCAGGCGCCGATCAGCGTGCTGGTCGTCGGCGAGACCGGCACGGGCAAGGAGGTCGTCGCCGAGGCGATCCACCGGATGAGCCCGCGCGCCCAGGCGCCGTTCGTGCGGCTCAACTGCGCGGCGCTGACCGAGACCCTGGTCGAGTCCGAGCTGTTCGGCCACGAGAAGAGCGCGTTCACCGGCGCGACCGCGATGAAGCGCGGGTTCTTCGAGGCGGCGACGGGCGGCACGCTGTTCCTCGACGAGGTCGGCGAGCTGCCGCTGGCGACGCAGGTCAAGCTGCTGCGCGTGCTCGAGTCGTGGCGGATCGTGCGGGTCGGCGGCACGACGGAGATCCCGGTCGATGTCCGCCTGGTGTGCGCGACCAACCGCGACCTCGAGACCGAGGTCCAGCGCGGCCGGTTCCGCGAGGACCTGTTCTTCCGGATCGCGGTGTTCGTGATCCCGGTGCCGCCGCTGCGCGACCGCAAGAGCGAGATCGCGCCGCTCGCGGTCCACTTCGCGCACGAGATCGCGAGCGATCTGCGCCAGGCCAACGTCGGCTTCACGCCCGAGGCGGTCGACGCGCTCCAGCAGGCGAGCTGGCCGGGCAACGTGCGCGAGCTCCGCAACGTGATCGAGCGCGCGGTCGTGCTCAGCGAGGGCGCCAAGATCGGCCGCGAGCACCTCCCCGAGCAGGTGCTCGAGCAGGTCCGCGCGACGCCGCACGACGGGCTCGACGTCCGCCAGCGGGTCGCCAATGTCGAGCGCGAGACCGTGCTCGCGGCGCTCGACGCCGCCGAGGGCAACCAGACCCAGGCGGCCAAGAAGCTCGGGATCTCGCGGTTCGCGCTGATCCGGCTGATGGCCAAGCACGACATCAAGCGGCGCTAGAGATGGCGCCCGAAGTCCATCGCATCGTGGAGGAACCGGACGATCTCCACGGTGCTGGAGCCCAGCCGGTAGAACACAATGTGCCGCGCGGGCCTGCCACGTTGGGCGATGTGAAAGCCGCGAATGCCCGGCGAATCTCGTCGCGCGGTTTTCCACCGCTTGGATCGTTCGCGATCGCTTCGATGGCTTCCTGAGAAGCTTGCGGTACTCGCGCCTGGATGATCCCCCAGCGCTGCTTCGTGCACGCAAGAACCTCGATGATGCGCTGCGGGTGTCTAGTTCGAGTCGCAGTAGCGGATGTCGAGGTGATCGCTGCTCTGGGTCTGGTTGGCGTTCTTCCAGGTCACGACCACGCGATCGCGCCCGGTGCTGCGGTTGCCGGCGTGGTTGCAATCGGCCTGGGTGACGACGAACGCGGTGCCGGCCTGCCGCGCTCGGCGAACGCGTCGAGGATCGGCTTGACGGTCGCACCCAGCTTGGGGCGGATGTCGTACGGCAGGCCATCCTCCATGCCGTCCTCGCCGGGGTGCTCGTCGCAGTCGCGGTCGTCGGGGATGCCATCGCCGTCGTGGTCGTCGCTGTCGCCGTCGCTGGCGCTCGGCCCGGCGAAGTGCGAGGTGCTGTCGTCGGCTTCATCGTGCGGGTTGCCGTCGCCGTCCTCGTCGATGTCCTGGCAGGTGTTCATGCCGCTGCCACTGCCGCTGCCGCTGCCGCTGCCGCCCGGCTCGCAGCGCAGGATGACGCCGGTGCCTGGATCGGTGGTGCATGTGATCAGCTGGCCCTTCGTGGCGGTCTTGTCGGACGAGCATCCAGGTGCGAGCACGCCGATCGGGAGGAGAGCCATCAAGGAGAACGAAAGCGTGGATCGAAGCTGCATGACAGCGCCTTATTGCCAGCGCCGTGCCACCCGGAAGCGCCGCGAGATCGCGGGGTTGGCCATGCGGCGGCGAATCGCGAGCAGCTGGTTGCACAACCGTCTCGTGCGGTCGCCGCACGCGAAAGAATTGCGGCGAGCGACCGGCGACGGCGGCGGTCACGGCCCGGCCGCGGGCAGCGTGAACCAGAACGTCGTGCCATCGCCGAGCTTGCTCCGCACGCCGATCTCGCCGCGGTGAGCCGTCACCAGCTGCTTGCAGATGTACAGACCCAGGCCGAGACTGCCGCGCGGCGACGACCGGGCCTGCCAGTAGCGCTCGAACACGCGGGCGAGCTGATCGCCGGGAATGCCCGGACCGGTGTCGCTGACCTCGAAGCGGATGCGATCGCCGTCGCGCCGGCCGGTGACGGCGATCTTGCCCCCGTGCGGCGTGAACTTGAGCGCGTTGGCGACCAGGTTCGACAGCACCTGCAGGATGCGCTCTCGGTCGGCCATGACCAACGCGCCGGGCTCGGCGGTCGCCGTCAGCTCGACCTGGGCCTCGATCGCGCGGACCTGGAACAGCGAGGCGACCGAGTCGAAGAGCGAGGCGAGCTCGCAGCGCTCGATGGTGAGCCCGATCATGCCGTGCTCGAGCTTGGCGACGTCGAGCAGCTGGTCGATCAGGTGCTGCATGCGCGCCGCGGCGCCGGCGATCGCCGCGATGTGCTTGCGCACCCGCGGCCGGTCCTCGCTCTCGCCGAGCAGGTTGGCGCCCATCGTGATCGTCGCCAGCGGGTTGCGCAGGTCGTGCGAGACGATCGCGACGAGCTCGTCGCGCACCGCCGTCGCGCGGCGGGCGGCCTCGGTGGCGGCGCGCTCGCGCGCGTAGTGGCCGGCGAGCTTGCGGCTCGACAGCACGGTGAGCCCGACGCCGAGCGCGACTGCAACGATCATGGTGAGCAGCACGATCTGCTGGCTGCGCGCCGCGAGCTCGCGCGCCGCCGCGGCGGTGCGATCGAACTGCTCGCTCTCGCGCTGCACGAAGCCGGTCAGCGCGGTATCGAAGTGATCGCGCGCCGGCCCCAGCTTCTTCTCGAAGAACGGCAGCACCTCCCTGGGATCGCCGGTCGCCTTGCGCTCGCGGGCCGCGCGCTGCGCGAGCGTGACGTAGGCCCGCGCGGACTCGCCGATCCGCGCGACATCGGTCGCCAGATCGCGGCGGCGGCGCTCGATCTCCTCGAGCGTCTCGGTGACGCGGTTTGCGGTCTCGTCGAAGTGCTCGAGCGACGTCGCGTCGCCGGTCAACAGGTAGCCACGGCTGGTCGCGACCAGCTGCTCGGCCTCGAACCGCAGGCGCTGGATCGCGAACATGTCGGCGGTGAGGTCGCGCGTGACGCTCTCGAGGCGCGTGCTCGAGACCCGCAAGGCAACCGCTGCCACGGCTCCTGTCAGCAGTGTGATCATCAACAGCGCGCTGTGTCCGAGGACGAGCTGCCGGCGAAACTCCATGATCCCCCGTGGTGCGTCGTGGTTGTAGCGCCGTCATCGCGCGCGTCTACTACCAACCGACAAGCACCGGGATTTCTCGCAGCGCGAGCTCTCGCATCCGGAAGGGCGCGCGCCCACGCCACGCCGGCGCCGAGCGCATTCGCTCACCGGCGTCAGTGCGGCGGCAGCGCGAACGCGATCCCGCCGTCGACCGTCACGACCGAGCCGACGACGAAGTCCCCCGCGCGCGACGCGAGGAAGATCGCCGCACCGGCCATGTCGAGCGCCGTGCCGATCCGCTTCACCGGGACGCGGGCCGCGGTCTCGGCTTCGTGATCGCGCGCGCGGACGTTCATGTCCGACGCGAACGGCCCCGGCGCGATCGCCGACACCACGATGTGATCCCTGGCGAGGTTGGCCGCCATGATCCGGGTGAGCTGGATCAGCGCCGACTTGCTCGCC
The DNA here is from genome assembly GCA_005887925.1 of Deltaproteobacteria bacterium. Taxonomy (GTDB): domain Bacteria; phylum Myxococcota_A; class Polyangia; order Haliangiales; family Haliangiaceae; genus JABFXX01. The sequence continues at coordinate 19,933 of VBLP01000596.1, forward strand.
GCGTATGAGTAGGTCTCCAGCGGGGTGAGATAGATGCCGTCGATCGACGCGATGTTGATGACCTTGGCCGGCCGATCCGGGCGGG
>VBLP01000597.1 GCA_005887925.1 Deltaproteobacteria bacterium
GCGCTCGCGCTCGGCCGCCATCCCGGTCACGCGCAGCTCGAGCTGGGCGCGGCTCGTCGCATCGGGCGCCACGCGCTCGCCGCGCAGCAGCTTGCCGTAGAGCTCGACCAGCTCGAGCCCGCTCGACCCGCCGGCGTAGAGATCGAACGCGTTCTCGGTGTAGGCGAACAGCGGATCGCCGTGCTGCTGCAGCAGCGCGCGGTCGACGATCTCGGCGACGTTGCGGCTGCCCTCGGCGACCAGGGCGGCGCACACGCGCTGCGTGAGGTACGGGTGGCCCGAGGTCCAGTCCATCACCTGGTCGAGGATCGCCTCGGCGTCGCCGAGCGGCGCCAGGCCGGGCAGGAGCACGCGGGCCTCGTCGCGCGTGAAGTCGTCGAGCCGGATCTGCACGCCGGCGTTGAACGGCGGCGCCTTGGGATCTCGCAGGATCTCCCACGGCGTCATCGTGCCGAGCAGGCAGAACGTGACCGGCGCGCGGTTCATCGCCAGCCGGATCGACGTGAACAGCGCGTCGGGCTCGAACGCGAGCTTGCGCACGCTGTCGATCTCGTCGAGGAAGATCACGGTCGGCCCGCCGGCGCGCTCGGGTAGCTCGCGCTGCACGAAGTCGTCCCACCACGCCTCGGGGGGAAGCTCGGAGCGGTCGGCGAGGACGCGGCTGTCGCCCCAGTCCAGCCGCCGGGTGATCTCGCGGATCAGGCCGCCGTAGAACCAGTGCTCGGTCGCGTCGGCCTGGGTGTAGACGCTGACGTCGACGTGAATCGCGGTGATGCCGGCCGCGGTCAGCCGGCGCTGCGCTCGATCGCGCAGGCTCGACTTGCCGATCTGGCGCGGCGCCAGCACGACGCACAGCCGGCCCTCGCGCAGCCGCTCGAACAGCGTGTGATCGGCCTCGCGCTCGACGTAGTAGGTGCCGTCGGCGACCACCCCTCCTTCATCCTGGAACCGCGCCATGGCTAGCTCTCGAGCGCCGCGAGGAGGGGTTGCACCATCCGCGGCTCGTACTCGAGCGGGGCGGATTCCTTGCGCACGATGAAGCCGGCGTCGTACAGCTCGTCGAGCGTGGCCGCGCTGATCGCGGCGTCCTGGTCGCGCGCCAGCGACGTGAGCGCGTCGCGCCATCCCGGCTTGCGGTGCAGGCGCTGGCGATAGTCCTCGGCGATGGTCGCGACGACATCGCCGATCACTTCGGCCAGGCCGGTGCGCTGCGAGCGGGCCTCGTGCGCGGCCTTGCGCAGCCAGAATGGATGGCCGCCCAGCGTGCGGTGCGCCTCGGCGAGCTCGCGGTTGTTCGCGCGCAGGCCGTAGTACGACACCAGCTCCTCGGCCTCGTCGACGGAGAACGCCTCGATCGGGATCGCGCGGGTGATCGTGAACGGCGACTGCAGGTCGCCCAGGTTGGGGATCCGCGGAATGACGAGCAGGAGCCGGAGCAGGTCCCACGGCGGCTGGGCGTTGCGGTCGCACCATGCGCGGAGCAGGCTGAACAGGTCCATGCGCACCGCCTCGGGGATCGCCTCGAGCCGGTCGATCGCGATGACGAGCGGCGACGGCGACGGCAGCAGGCGGTCCTCGAACACGCGGGTCGCGCGCTCGCCGGGGGCGCCGTCCGCGGTCTGCCACCAGCCGAGCACGTCCGCCCTGGCGAGCTTGAGCTCGCCGCCGACCCAGACGCAGAGCTCGCGCAGGAAGCTGTCGCTGGTGTTGGCGCCGGTCCGCGCGACCAGGGTGCCGACGTCGACCTCGGCGACCCGTACCGGATCCGAAACACGGTGGCGCAGCGAATCGCAGACGTACTTGCACAGCCAGGTCTTGCCGATGTCCTTGGGTCCCAGGATCGTCGCCGGCTTGCCGAGGACATCGAGGTAGCCGAGCGCGCGGGCCTCCCAGCCGGAGCGATGCACGTACCAGTGGCGATCGAACGGTGCGTCGGGATCGGCGAGCGCGGCCTGGCGCTTGAGGTTGGGCGCGTTGTGCACGAACGGCTGGCGCAGCGCCACGGTCTCCTGCGCGCACCCCTTGGCCTGATCGAGCTCGGCGGCGGCGTGGTCGGGGACCATCTTCTGGTTGACCAGCAGGCGCGGCCAGATCTGCAGGCTCGCCGCCTTGTCGCCTTGCACGGTGAGCCGGCCGACCGAGTAGCCGTGGCTCCGCGACCGCGACTGCCCCCAGGTTTCGAGCCCGAACAGCGATCGGCCCTGCAGCCAGCGATAGCCGCTCGACGCGCCGAGCAGGCGCTGCTCGCCGAGCTCCGGCTCGTGCATGTGGCCGAACAGGTGCGCGGTGAAGTGGCCCGCGATCTCGGCGTCGAACGTCTGCCGGGCCGGCGGGGTCAGCCACGACAGCGGATGATGGGTCAGGAGCAGCGCGGCGTGGCAGCCCTCGGCCCAGCGCGAGCCGTTGCCGCCGGCGGCGGCGTGGAACTGCTGCAGCCCGACGTCGAGCTTGCCGGTGTGATCGCCGGCGGAGAGCTGGAGGAACGCGCTGTTGAGGCCCATCACGCCGAGCGCGAAGCCGCGCTTCTCGACGGTGACGGTGAAGTCTCCCGGCGCGAGGCCGGCGCGGTGACCGGGGACGCGCGGGAAGCGGTGGTCGTTCCACCAGCTCGCGTAGTTGGCGAACGCCTCGCCGACCAGCGCGCGCGACGGCGAGCCCGGCTCGCTCCAGAACTGCTCGCCGATCGCGGGATCGGCCGCCCAGCGGGACAGCTCGGCGAGCCGCGGATCGCTCGGGGCCGGCCGCACCAGATCGTGATTGCCGGGCACCGCCAGCAGCACCGGATGCGAGCCCAGCGCTTCCAGACAATTCCAGATCGTGAATAGCGTCTTGTCGAGCGCGGCGAACTCCTCTGCGGCGCCGCGCTGGGTGAGGTCACCGGTGAACAGCACGAGATCGAACGGCCCGGCCTGATCGTGGAGCTTGCGGAGGTCGCGCTCGAACGCGGTCTGGACCCGGGGCAGCAGCAGGGCTTGCTCGCGCTGGCCCTGGTGGAGGTCGGTGACATGCAGCCACGAGAACGTGACGGACGCGCGCATCTTCTACAACTATACATACGCATCACCCGCGCCGAGCTTCATTGCGATGTGATGCCGGTCTGTGAACGAACATGACAGGTGCGCGTGCCACGTTTTGCGGCAGATCGTTTTTGGTCGCGAGGGTTTCAGCGGCGATATCCGCCATCGCAATCGCGCGCACGCATGCGCGAGTTGCGGAGCGCGTGCGGCGTGACTACGTTGCGATCGCCGCGCGCAGCGCCGCGCGGGCGAGCAGGCGGGTCGAGTCGAGCGTGGGCAGCCCGGCATTGCGGTCGTCGATCAGGAGCGGGATCTCGGTGCAGCCGAGCACGACGGCGTCGCAGCCGTCGGCCTTCATCCGCGCGATGATGCGCTGGAACGCGGCGATCGCCTCGGGGCGGAGCACGCCGTTCACCAGCTCGTCCATGATGATGCGGTTGATCTCGTCGCGCTCGTCGCGCGCCGGCCGGAGGTACGCGATCCCGCGCGCCGCGAGGCTGTCGGGATAGACCTCGCTGTCGACGAGCCAGCGCGTCCCGGTCAGGCCGACGCGGCGAAACCCGCGCTCGGCGGCGTGCTCGGCGACGACCTCGGCGATGTGCAGCCAGCGCAGCGGCGATCGCGGCACGACGTGCGGCAGCGCCTGGTGGATCGTGTTGTCGGGGCAGATCAGGAGGTCGGCGCCGATCGCCGCGAGCTTGTGCGCGGACGCGAGCATCAGCTCGCCGACGCCCGGCCAGTCGTCGCGCTCGAGGCGGCGGACGTAGTCGGCGAGCGACGGCGCGTGGATCGAGATCTCGGGGTGGACGTGCGGTCCGAGCAGCCGCGGCGCCTCGAGACAGATCGTGCGGTAGCACAGCGCCGCGCCCTCGGCAGAGCAGGCGACGATACCGATGTGCTGGGGCATGGCAGGCGTCCGGTGGATCCGGTGCGGCCGAGCTGAGCATGATTCGCGTATGAAGCGGAAGAGCTCGCCGGCGAATAGCGACGTATCCAGCTGGAATACCAGGAGTGTTACCGCATCATTTCGCGACATCGATGGTGTGATGCCGCATTATGCTGCATCATGGCCTGCTGTCCCGATGACCAGCTGTGCGAGCACTGCTACGGCCGCGAGCTGGTCGTCAAGCGCCGGCAGGCCCGGGTGATCGGTCAGTGCTGGGCCGAGCGGATCTGCCGAGGCGAGCTGCGGGCGCAGGCGGCGTGGCCCGAGCACGGCGCCAGGACGATGCGGATCGCGCGCCGGCTCGTCGGCACGCTCGTCAAGGATCCGCGGCTGCTCGATGATCTCGCCGCGGCGTGCTCGCGCGGCGCGGCGGCGTGGTGGGAGCGCCGGCCGCCGCGCTATCGCGTGTGACGCTTCGCGGCATGCGCGCGCGCGGCACGGCGAAGTGGGCAGAACCCCGGCATGATCTGCGAATTTCGGCGGCGACGCAGATTGTTTGTCGGATTTCGGCGTGCCGATCGCCTTTGTCCATGAGGGTTGATAGCGGCAATGCGTGTTCACCAGTCGATACAGACCATCGCAGTCTTGCCGTCACCGGCGAGGTCGAGGGGGGCATGTGTCGAGCGCGTCGGTCGGTGGCGGGGATGGGGGCTCGAGGGGGCGCCGGGTGGAGTGGGACGGAGGGCGGCGGCGCGGGCGAGCGAGGGCGGCGGCGGGGCGACGAGGCGCGTGGAGCACGCTTGCGGGCAGGTGCAGGTGATGGATGGGCAGGTGGCGCCCGGTGCTGTGACGCGCTATCTTCGCGCGGGCCAGGGTGATGCCCGACCGGGATCAGACGCAAGCGTCGTGGCCGGTCATGGCCGGCGACGCGGGCGCAGCCGATCGCAGGAGCTCGTCGCGTGATCGGCGGGTCGCGAGCGACAAGCTTGCTCGAGAGCTGCTCGTCGGTCAGATGCGTGCGCTGCCAGCGCCTTGCGCGGCGCCGAGCAGCGCGGCGCGCGCCTGTGCGCACAGGGCGCGGAAGCGGTCGCCGCGGATCTCGTAGGCGTGCTTCTCGTAGTGGAGCAGGCCCGGGTGCGGCGGGCGGGTGAAGTCGTAACGCGGGGCCAGACGATAGCGCTCGACGTCAGGGGTGAAGAAGCCCTCGAGCGACTGCGTGCGATAGCAGGCGTACATGCGGCGCTTGCGCTCGCGCTCTCGGGACGACAGCACGACCGTGGTCTCGGGAGGGCCGCCGGGGAGGAAGCGGAACGCCACGGAGGCGCGGCGCTGGCTCGCAGGCCGGGGAGGGTCAGCGAGGGCAGCGGGCGGCGCGTCGTCGAGGTCGGCGCGGTAGGCCGGGAACTCGAGCAAGGGCCGCGACCCACCATCGCGGGCGAGCAGGTCGAGCGCGAGGCGCACGGCGCACGCGGTGGCGTCGTGATCGGGGTGCCCGCCCTCGTAGCTGTGGGTGAACACCATCTCGGGTGACAGGGAGTCGACCCGCGCGGCGATGCGCCGGGCGATCTCGGGCAGGTGGAGCGCGGCGTCCTGATCGACGATCTCCAGGCGCTGACAGTGCTCGGCGGCGACGCCGGCGATGGCCAGCGCCGCGAGCTGTTCCGCGGCGCGGGCGGCGGCGTAGTCCTCGCGGCGCGCGAAGCCGTGGCGCTCGTAGGCTCGGCGGTCGCGGGGCGCGCCGTCGGTGATGGTCAGGACGTGGGCGGTGGCGCCCCACTCGGCGAGCCGGGTGGAGAGGCCGATGGTCTCGTCGTCGGGGTGGGCGACGATGGCGAGCCGCACCGGCGGCGCGGCGGGCGATGCGTCAGCCATGCCTCGCCGTCGAGCGGAACGCGTGCCAGCGGTCCGCGAACTCGCGCTGCCGCGATACCCCCTCCTCGAAGTCCGTCGCCGGCGGCTCGTGGCGGAGGGTGTAGTGGTGGTGATCGTCGCGCCCGCGCGCCAGCACGACGTCATGATGCGGGAGCTGCTGCGACACCGACGGCGGCACGTAGCGGACTGCCAGCCCCATGCGCGGCTCGGGCGAGGCGTTGGGTGCGGAGGCATGCAGCAGGTCGACGTGATGGAGCGACATCTCGCCCGCGCACAGCTCCACCGCCCGGGCAGCCGCCTCGTCGACGGTGACGGTGGTGCGCAGGCCGCTCGCGAGGAGATTTTCGGGCACCGTGGCGCCGTCGGTGTACGGGAGTGCGCCCGCAGCGTGCGAGCCCGGCAGCACGCGCATGCAACCGGTCTCGCGCGTGCTATCGGTGAGCGCGATCCACGCCGAAGCGACGGCGGGCCGGGACAGCCGCCAGTACAGGCCGTCCTGGTGCCAGGCCACGAAGGCGAGGCTGCGGGGTGGCTTGTAGAACAGGGAGCTGGAATGGACCAGGAGGTCGGGCCCGAGCAGGCTCTCGACGGCGGCGAGCACGGCAGGGTGCGTCGCGAGATCGAACGCCCAACGGAAGTGCAGGTGCGGCTGCACCATGTCCGCCGGACGCGGGGCGCCGCCCAGGCGCGCCACCAGCTGTTCGCCGTGGCGGCGCGCCTTCGCGACCTCGTCGCTGCTGAGCACGCGGAGGCCGCCGAGGTAGCCGGTCGTGTGGTAGGCGTCGATCTCGGCGGCGGTGAGCGGGCGCGTCATGGAGCATCCTCGGGCATGAGCTCGTCGGGCGCGGGCGGGCGATCGCGCACGGCGAGGTGGGGACAGGGCAGGGAGCCGCGCGCGCGCACCACGGGATCTCGCGCTGCGGGAATCGCGGGCGTGACGTAGCGGACGATGAAGCCGGTGCGCGGCGCGCAGGTCCGGTTCTCGCGCGAGCCGTGCACGATGTTGGCGTGGTGAAGCGACATCTCGCCGGCGCGTAGCGCCACGTCGACCGCAGCGCCCTCGTCGACCTCGACGGCGATCTCGGGTCGGTTGTGAGGCAAGAGATGGTGCGCCGCCCGGGACTGCACATGGGGTAGCTGGGGCAATGCATGCGACCCGGGGATCACGCGCATGCAGCCGCTCTCGGGCAGGCTGTCGCGCAGCGCGATCCAGGCCGACACGCACGGTGCCCGGTTGAACCCGCTGGTGCCGCCGTCCTGGTGCCAGGTGACAAGCGATGGGTCGCGCGGCGGCTTGGTGAGGATGAGCGTGGCGTACACCAGCACCTCGGGGCCGAGGATCGATGCCACCACGTCGACGATGCCGGGCTCGAGTGCGAGATCCCAGGCCCAGCGCTCGGCGAGGTGCGGCTGGCCGATCCACGTCACGCGGCCGGGGCGACGCGCCTCGAGCTCCTCCAGTGCGCGCAGGGACGCGCGCAGCCGTTCGGGATTGAGGGCGGGCAGCGGGAACACCGCGCCGTCGCACTCCCAGCGCCCGAGCACCATCGCGGCGGCGCTCGGCCCGCTCATCGGGCCCCCGCGTGGAAGCTCGAGCTGCGGCGCACGCGTGGATCGCCGAGCGAGCTGGCGAGATCGGCGCGGTGATCGACCAGGTTCGGGAGGGTGATGTAGACGTGGTTCTCCGCCACGGTGTCGAGGTCGGGCGTGCCCGCGAGGTGCGCGTTGAAGAACAAGCCGAGCAGGCCGTCGTGCACGCGCGGAAAGCTGCGGTAGAGCGCGGCGTTGTCCTCGACGAACGCCGCGTAATGACGCGCGACCTCGTGCCGGGCGAGGACCGCCTGCTCGCCCGGGATCGCCGATCGGATCTGCCGTGTAGCGTCGACGGTGCTGACGATCGGGCCGATGCGCCGGAGATCGACGCGCGCCCAGCGCTCGTCCACCCGCTCGAGGTATCGATCGTTGTGCGCATGATTGTAGAGGCTCACGACGCGGATGGCGCGCGCGTCGGCGTCGCGCAGCCGCGCGGCGACGCGCGCTGCGAAGTCGTCGGACAGGATCACGTCGTCCTGCATCACGCCTACCCAGTCCCCGCCGCGGGCGCACACCTCGCTCCACGCCCGCGCGTGGCTCCGCTGCACGTCGCGCGCGTGATCGACGATCACGAAGGCGTCGCCGAGATGTGCGAGGAGCGCGTCGGCGAACGCGCGGCGTTCGGCGATGGTCACGATCGCCCAGGTCATGCGGCCACGTCCCGGCGGCGCCCGTCCAGCAACGCGCGGTACAGCTCGCACACGTCGCGCCCGTAGTCCGGTTCCGGGCGCGCGGAGACCGCGATCCGCGCGCGGTCGCCGATCGCGCGCATGCCCTCCGGATCGCGCCGCAGGCGGTCGAGGATGCCGGCGATCTCGGCGATGACGTCGCCGCGGTGCAGATCGACGACGAAGCCGTTGTCGGCGTGGCGGATGTAGTCGCGGCAACCAGTGGTGGTGGAGGCGATGGGCACCAGGCCGGTCGCCATCGCCGCCAGGGTCTGGTGGTTCATCCCGTCGGTCACCGACGGGGACAGACACACGGTGCGGAGCGCGAGCGCCGCCGGCATCTCCTCGTAGGACACGTCCCGGATCACATCGAGCGGCTCGCCGATGCGCTCGCACGCCGCGAGCGCGTAGGGATAACCCTTGGTGAGGGTGGCGCCGCCGCCGAGCACGACGCGGAAGCCGGGCCGTTGCTCCGGCGGCTGGAACATCGCGCTGTCGACGGAGAACGGCAGGATGCGCATGCGCGCCGCGGGGAAGCCCTGGGCGGCGAAGCTCGCGGCCGCGTAGCTCGATGGCACGAGCACGCAGTCGGCGAGGCCGTACTCCTCGCACTGGTCGGGGATGCAGTCGGCGCGCTGGTTCAGCCCCTCGGTGCACAGCGCGTCGAACGGGCCGCCGCGACGCCGCCGCAGCTCGTCCCGCAGGTCCTCGCAGGCGATATGAGCCGAGTCGCGCTGCAGGACGATGCACACGCCCCTGCGGTGGGCCCGCAGGTAACGCAGCGTCCGGAGCGAGAGCACCGAGTGGCAGTGGAACACGTCGCAGTCGGCGATGGCCTCGTCGGGCTCGTCGAAGAACCGGCACTGGGTGAGCCAGCCGCGCCGCCGGAGCTCGTCGATCACCGCGTCGCAGATCGGCTTCGCCTGCCGGTGATAGCGCCCGATCGAATAGACCACCCGCATCCCAGGGGCATTCTCGACCGCGCGCATCGGGGGTGTCAACGCGCCCCTCTGCCGCGGCCTGCGGTGAGCGCGCGCAGCTCGAACGCGATGATGCGGCTGGACGCGTTGGCCCATCGCACCTTGTAGGGCTGGTCTCCGCTGAGGAAGTCGAGCTCCGCCAGGCCGAGCGCGCGGGCGAGCTCGAGCTCCGCGTGGAACAGGAGATGCCCGGGCGACAGCGGCTCGGCGTCGGCGACAAAGCCGGTGTTCCAGGTGCACAGGCTGCGGGCGCCGACCATGCAGAGATCGATCGCGATCACGCGCTCGCCGTCGCGCAGCGCCATGACGCGCAGCCGGCGCTGCGTGAACAGCTGCGGCAGTGCGGCGCGCAGGAAGGCGCGGCCCACGTCGCGCGACAGGGTGGTGTCGGGACCCAGGCGCTCTGCATGAAGTCGCAGGAACCGGTCCGGAAGCGCCGCCGGATCGTAGGACCCGGGGTGCAGCTCGCCGACGGTGACGCCGCGCTCGGCCGCCCGGCGCAGCGCGCGCCGGACGGTGGCGCGCAGGTTGTGGCTGAGCGCCGCCGCGTAGGGCGCCTCGCCGGGCGCGAGCCGCGCCTGACAGGACGGGACATCCGCCAGCCGCGTCACCGAGCAGCCCAGGTCGTCGAGCCCGGCGGCGACCAGGCGGGCGCATGTCGAGCGCTCGTGGAGGTTGCGCAGCACCAGCGTGCCGCCGCCGGTCTCGTCGAGCGCGCGCACGAGCAGCGCGCGGGCCGCCGCGTCGTCGCCCGGCTCGACGAGCATGTCCTTGTGGTCGGCGAAGTCGCGCAGCAAGCCCAGTCCGGAGGACGTGGCGAACAGCGGGAACAGCCCGACCAGGCGGCCGGCGCGGCGTGCGGCGATCGGCCGCGGCGTGGCCGAGAACGCGGTCGCCGTCGCGAGGTAGAACGCGGCGGAGCCGAACGCGCGGTTGCATGCGGTGCGATCGAGCAGCGCGTCCCACTCCGGCGCGATGACCTCGACCGAGGCGATGTCTCCCAGGACCGAGAGCTCGAGCGGCGCGTCCGGGAGGTCGCGGGGGTGGGACGACAGCGGGGAATCCACATCACAGATCATGGAATCACGGCTTGTAGAACGACACATCGTGCTGCTCGCCCAGCACTGCGCGACCGATGGTGGCAAGGATGTGATCATCGTTATCGTGCCGGAGATAGAATGTCAGGTCACGCAGGATGCGTTCGATCGGACTCGGCCGGATCAGCGATCGAGCGCCACAGGCGCGAATACAGTGATGCACGGTGTCCTCGGCCCAGTGCTCGACGAGGTGCCGGACCTTGGTGCCGGCCAGCGCGGCGTCTGCCCGGCGCCCGCGATCCCACAGGCCCGCGACATGATGTAGCCAGAGGTGACCACTATCGATATGGACTGCCATGCTGGCGATCCGATGCTGGATGTACGGATCGCTCCCCTTGTTCTGATGCCTGACGTACGTGACGGCGTAGTCGTAGGCCGCCTCGGCCGCGCCCAGGAAGCTCGCGGCGTAATGCGGGACGAATGCGGTTTGCCACTGGTCGAGTAGATAGCTGCCGGGCCTCCCGATGAGGCAATCGCGCGGCACGAACGTCCGCTCGAATCGAACCAGGTGGCTCCCGGTGGCGCGCATACCCACCGGGTCCCACCACGAGGTATCAACGGTGATGGTGGGATCCGACAGATCGCAGGCCAGCATGAGCAGCGCTTCCGGGTTGCCCTGGTTGTGCCGCGCACCGCCGGGTCCTTCGGTGCTCACCAGGAGAATGGCGCGATTCGCGCGGCTGGCGCTGGTGGCAAACACCTTGCTGCCGGTCACGTACCAGCCATCCGGCGCGGCGGTGACCGTGGTGCCGAACCGCGCCTTCTCGCCGGGCTTGGGCGCGCTCGGCTCGCCGCTCCAGGCCACCCAGATCTCGCCGCGTTCGAGGACGCCTTCGAACCAGCGCCGCTTCTGCTCGGGGGTACCGAGCGCGTCGATCAGGACGAGCGAGTTGGCGTGACCCTCCCAGCAGCGCGCCAGCGACAGATCGGCCTTTGCCATCAGCTTGGTCATCATCCACAGCGGAAACGTGTTCCGGCCCTGGATCCCCAGCCCCAGACCGCCAGCGTCGCGCGGAATCGTCGCGCCCAGCAAGTCCGCGTGGAACAAGGCCTGGAAGTCTTCCTTCGGGAAC
>VBLP01000598.1 GCA_005887925.1 Deltaproteobacteria bacterium
AGGCAGTCGCGGACCCGGCCCAGGTGCTGCGGATAGGCCGCGTTGGTGAGCTTGCCGGTCTCGCGGCCGGCGAGGAACTCCGACGACGCCTCGACGACGCCGGCCGCGCACGACAGCCTGGCCAGCGCGGGCGCCTGCCGGAACAGCTGCTTCTGCCAGCGCACCATCTGCACGATGTCGGCCGGATCGCCGCGCTCGAGCTGGCGCATCGTGAGCTGTGAATCGATCGCGTTGAGCAAGGTCGCGTGCGCGGTGGTGACCGCGACCGGGTCCTTGGCCGCGGAGACCGCGGTGATCGCGGCCTGGATCCGGAACGGGTCGTTCGGGCTCAGCAGCTTGGCCTTGTCGAGCGCGCCCTTGAGGCGAGGCAGCGCGCGGTCGCGCACGAACGCGACGTGCTCGGCCGGCGCCATCTTGGCGAACGTGCGGAAGTCGGCCTCGTCGCGCGGATCGACGGGCACGTTGAACCCGGCGCCGAGCCGCATCACCGCCGAGCGGTAGGCCTCCAGGTTCTCGACGTGGACGCGCTCGGCGGGCACGGCGCGCATGCCCACGCCGAAGCCACCGACCGGCTTGTTGCCGACCAGTTCCTGCACGTTCGCGTAGGCCGTTGCGCCGCTGGGCAGGCCGGACACCTCGAGCGTGACCTCGACCCAGCGGTTGTCCCCCGGCTCGAGGCCGCGCAGCACGACCTCGCCCTGCGGCGCCTTCTCCGTCACGGTGACCGGCTTCTCCGGGCCGATCGGACGCATCGTCGCCTTGCGGACGAACTTGCGCGAGGCGCCCTCGACGACCACCCGCAGCGGGATGTCGCGCCGGAGCAGGCCGGCGTTGTGGACGATCGCCCACTCGGTGACCGTGCCGCTGCCCTCGGCCGGCAGGGTGGTGAGGTGCATGTTCCGCTGTGCCTTGTTGTTGTCGTTGACGACGCGGAGGTCGGTGCCGGTCGACCAGCCCGGCGTCGCGCCCGCCAGGGTCGGCGGGATGTACGGATCGGCGGCGGTGGAGATCTGGACGGCGAGGCACAGGTGATTGCCGGACGTGGCGTTGAGGTGCCAGTGATAGGCGCTGCTGATCCACGGGCCCTGGGTCGTGTCGGCCGCGATCACCGGATCCGGATCGGGGAACGTCACGTTGGGATCGCCGGTCGTCGCGTCCACGTAGTTGCTGCCCGTGCCGAAGCGCGACACCAGGAAGTGCGCGGTGACCGGCGTGGCCGTGCCCGTCGCGTTCCGCCGCACGCGCACGAAGGCCCAGTTGTCGCCGATGTTGCCGGCGCCGTTGCCCGCATCCTCGTTGCTGGGCTGATCGCTGGTGAACGGTCCGGGGCTGGTGCTGCGGCGATTCCACACGTCGGGGTTGGTGTAGAAGTAGGGATAGGTCGACGGCTCGACGCCGGTATCGGCGTGCGTGGCGTCGGTGGTCCAGTCGCGGACGTAGAAGTCGTTGGCGGGTGCGACCGTGTCGACCTCGAAGAAGAACGGATCGATCGACGGACTCACCGCCGTGGTGTGGGCGGCGTTCGCGTACAGCGTGTGCGTGCCCCAGTCGACATAGCGCTGGTATTGCACGCCGGCCACGAAGTTGGCCGTGTCGGGGTAGTTGCTCGTCGAGAACATGCCCATGAAGTTCTTGCCCGCGGCGATCAGCGAGGCGTAGTCGCCGATGTACGGGCTGTACACGGCCACCGGCGTCGTCGCGCTCTGGCTGGCGAGCAGGATGCCGGGCGTGTCGAACGTCGTCGCGTCGGCGTCGGTGGTGCGGACCAGGTGGGTCTCCCACTTGCTCGACACCACGCGCTGATAGAGCACGCCCACGGTGCCGCGCGCGTTGATCGCGATCTCGGGGTTCATCGCGCTGGTGACGGTCAACAGATCCGACGTCGACCAGGCGACGCCGCGGTTGATCGAGCGGCGGACGTGGATCGTCTCGAGGTTGCTGCCGCCGCTGTCGCCCCAGGCGACGTAGACGCGATCGCTGTTGCGCGGATCGACGGCGATCGAGACGTTGCTCGCGCCGAGCCGGTTCTGGCCCATCGTCCCCGACGGCAGGGTCATCGCAGCCGTGACGTACCGGCCGGCGGTGCTGTCGCTCGGGTCGGTGAGCGCGGTGAACGGCGAGCCGCCGGCGGCCCAGTTGTCGTCGCGCACCACGACCAGGCGCGGCGAGCTGCTCCAGTCGTGGATGAAGGCGGCGTAGACCGTGCCGTCGAGGTGCGGCGCCGGCACCTGCGCGAAGCCGTCCTGACAGGCGGTGTTGCGGGCCTCGATCACGTCGAGCGCGAGCGCGGGCGCTGCGATCGATGCATTCTGCGAGGCGTCGATCGTGGACGTCCGGCCATTGGGCATCACGCAGCTGTAGCCGTTGTTGAACCCGACGTAGAGCCGGTCTTGCCCGACGGTGCCGCTCAGGCTGCTCAGCACCCGCAGGTGGGGCTGGTCGACGTTTCCGGTGCGCGTGTCGAGCGTGGTCATCACGGTGGCGCTGAACGGGTCCTGGGCGCGCAGCACCGTCATCGGACGCGTCGAGACCGTGGAGCTGAGCGTGCCGGCATAGAACCAGCTGGTCTCGTGTGCGGCCGCGCCGCTCAGGACGCCGCTGAATCCGACGTTGATATCGCCGGTCGGGAACCCCGAGCCCACCTTGCTCGGCACGATCAGCGATGGCGTCCAGGTCGCGCCGCGGTCCAGCGACACGAAGATCGGCGCGGTCGCCGTCACCATCGGACTGCCGGTGAGGTTGTCCCAGGTGAAAGCCGAGCCGACGATGCGCGAGTAGTCGTTGAGATCGACGGTGAGCGTCGGCTCGGCGTCCTGGTTGGTCTCGCCGCTGCGGCTCTGCGGGATCATGTTGACCAGCCGGGTCTGGGCGCCGGCAGGCGCGGCAGCCACGAGGAGCACCGCCAGGATGATCGAATTGCGAATCTGCGTGCGCATCAGTGTCCCCCTCCGACCAGGCCGCGAACGCGGGCCTCATCCGCCACCGGCAGTACATCGTGGATATCGGTCGCCAGCTCGAACGGTTGCTTCTGCATCGCCGCCAGCGCGCCGGTCGCGCGCAGCAGCGGCTCCTCGTCCTTGGTCGGCTTGTGGGTGATGAGCACCACCTCCTGCCCCGGCCGGAGCTTGGGGGAGTTCACCCACGTCACATCGCGGCTCGCCGCGAACACGACGCTGACGATCGCATCCTTCTTGCCGCCCTTCATCGGCGTGGTCACGCGTACGGTCGCGACGTGCCACTCGGGATCGTGCTCGTTCCCCGCCTGCTTCAGCTTGGGATTGGCCGGCACCTCGAGCGGAGCCTCCTTCTCCACCTTGCCGCGGAACACCGTGCTGGCCCCGGCGAGGCGGGCGCGCACCGGCGCATCGCGGCGGGCCTGGATACCCTTCTCGATCTCCGGCACGCTGGCGTCGGTGAGCTCGCCGTCGTCCGCGATCGTGATCGTCTTGCCGAGGAACCGCGGGTTGCCGAAGAACACGGCCTCGGTCCCGTCCTTGACCGCGCCCGGCCGGCTGAGGATCACCGTCGCCGTCAGCCCGGTCTGGTCGCCGGCGATCTCGGCACCGGCATAGGTGTGCGAGATCTTGATCACCGCCGTCGACGGCGACGCCGCGAGCATCGGTTCATCGCTGGCGCCGGCGCGCACCACGGTGCCGCGCACGATGATCGACGATCGCTCGGCGAGTGCGCTGGCGCTCAGCCGCTGCGCGTACGCCGGACCGGCCGCCGCCATGCCCAGGGCAAGCATCGCGATGACACAGTTCACTCGACTCATCCTTCACCTCCAAATCCGCACGTTACGCGTCTGCACGTCATGACGTCAAGCGTGGTCTTGCAAGGAGCATTTCGCAAGCCTAACCTGGCAAGCCTTGCCCTCGCGTCGATCGGGCAATCGCTCGCTGATCTTGCGCGATTCCACCGCCCCGCGCGGCAGTGATTGCTGCTATCGCAGACAGCGGATCTTTGCATTGTCACTACTCACGAAGATGCAGATCATTTCGATTGACGACCGACTGCCGATCATCCTATCCATGTTCGATATCGATATTTCGATCGTCGAGAGTCCAGCCCGGCTGGCGACGATGTCAACGCGATGACCGACTCCTCCTACATCTTCTTATCACTGCAGCCATGGCCCGGCTCGCCCGGACCGCGCTGCTCCTCGTCTGCACCGCCGGCGGGGTCGTTCTCGGCCGCAGCACCGTCGACCCACCCCTCGACGGGCGCGCGCCGTCCCGCACCCCCGGACCCGCCGCGACTCCGCCGGCGGTGCCGATGCCCAGTCCCGATGTGCTGCGCGCCGACATCCGGCGCATCCTCAAGGACGAGCTGCAGCTCGCCCGCGTCTTCTGACCGTCAGGGCAGCTGCTTCCAGGTCGCGTGCGCCTTGAGGTACGGCCCGCGGAACGGCGGCGGCGCGCCGCGCGGCGCGATCACGTAGTCCGCGCGGCGGTTCCGGCGCTCGTCGGTCTCGTCGGGCGTCTTCAGCTTCAGCACGTCCTCGCCGAACCCGGCGAACGCGATCGGCAGCGCCAGGCCCTTGCGCCGGAAGTACGCCGCGATCGCGCGCGCGCGGTCGAGCGACAGCGTCCGGTTCTTCGCGCTCGGCCCGACCGTGTCGGTGTGGCCGGCGACGTAGAGCTGCATCTTCACGAACTTCTCCGAGCGCTTCACGATCTCGCCGATCTTCGCCAGGCTCGCATCGAGCTTGGCGTCCTCGCCGGGCTCGATCACGTAGCTGTTGGTCGCGAAGTTCACGTCCTCGTGCTCGACCGCGACCGACCACGGCGTGAGCTCGACGTTGGTGACCTTGCCGTCGCCGGCCGTCACGCGCAGCTTGAGCATCAGCACGCGCGCGCCCGCCGGCTGCGTCCACGACACCGAGAGCCAGGTGCCGGGCCGCTCGTCGTGGTACGCCGCCGTCCCGCTGCCGAGCTCCTTGCCGTCCTCGCCGATCGCGACCAGCTCCGCGCTGGCGACCGGGCGCGACACCTGGAACTGCAGCACGTGGCCGTCCAGGTCGAGGTGGTCGAGATCGTAGCTCACGTGAAACGGCGCCCGCATTTGCGCGAACGCCACGCTGGTCCACAGCAGGGCGACGATGGCGATGCACCGCATCCCGGGAGCATAGCGCGTCCGCTCGGCGCACCAGGTCGACGATCCGGCGCGGCGGTACGTCTACCGTGTCTCCTGATGGATCACGGCGGCAAGACGCGGGCCCTGCGCAATATCTCACGCAGGTCGTCCAGCTGCTGGCTGATCGGACCACCGACCGGATCGGTCATGGCCTTCTCCAGCTCACGCGCATCCATCAAGAGCTCGGTCTTGGCGAGCTCGCCGCGGTCCGCACGCTCGACCAGATCGCGGACGCCAAGGACGTAATCGACCAGGTGAGGGTATCCCCCTCGTTCGCCTGAGCGCTGTAGCTCGGCCAGGAGACGGGTCAGGTACTGGCGCTCCTCCGCATCCCACGCGACCGTCTCGCGCCTGGCCGCCGGGTCCGCTCGGTTCTCGGCCACGCCGGTCTTCGGCTGGCTGACCGTCGCGGGCTGCGGCCCACGATGACACGCGGCAGCCACGAGGACCAGGCCGGTCGCGAGCACCCATCGCACGACGGCAGCATACGCCCCGCCGGTGCGCGGTCAACCGGCCCCATTCACGGACTGCAGCCCGGATGGCTTTTTGTAGCGTGCGGCGCCAGTGCGCAGCTCTGACGAGCTCGTCCTCGCAGCCGAGGCCAACCGCGCCGCGCGCTGGCCGATCTGGCAGCCCCTGCCGCTTGAAGGAGATTGCACCCAGAACTCGCAACCGCGTCCAATGTCGGATAGAGTTCGCAGTGAGGCGAACGCCGGTTCCGGACGCGGCCGAAGCGGGCCCCGGCGATCCAAGAGTTGTGCGTCATGGCCGATAAGACTTTCCAGATTGCCACCTATGACATCGCCACGAGCCGCGACATTGCGCTCGGCGGGTCCTACCACTTCGACGCCGTGATCGAATGCAAGGGCTCGGGCGGAGACCGGCTGGCGATCTATTTCGCGCCGCCCGGAGCCAGTGTCCCCGCCAATATCTACAATCCGGTCACCAAGTGGGCGACGATCTATGTCCCGGCCGCGCTGTACGGCTGGTACCGCGACCTGCTCTTGAACGAGAAGCCGGTCTACGCCCACTGCTTCGGCGATCATCCCGAGTGGAACAACATCGCCACGGGCGAGGAGTTCACTGGCGAGACCGAGGTCATGCCGGATGTCGCCGGGTGGCTGGCGGCCCACCCCGCGATCGCCAATGCGATCCTTTGGGAAAGCGCTTCAGGCGTGCAGGCCTACCCCGCCTGGAGCGCGGCCATGAAGGCGGACCTCGCAAGCGCCTTCAGGCAGGCCTGGAACTTCTCCAGCGTCATGACCACAGATCCGGTTCCCAACAAGAAGGTCCTGGCCGATGCGGACTCCGTGGTCCAGATCATTGACCAGTCTTACGCCTGGCCGATGTTCCTGGCCTATGTGGCCCAGAGCCTGGCGGTCGAGATCGGCAGTCGGGTGGGCTGGTCGCTGACGGGCTATTCGGCGACGGGACTGGCCCAGCTATTCGATAGCCGCGAGACCTTCCACTGGAACGCCGGCGCAGCCGGATACGAGATCACCTTCAGCCACGGCGTGGCTGTACCCTGTACGCCCAACCAGGGCTACAGCCTCCTCTATGCCGGCATGATCGGGCCGAACCGGTCCTCGACCATCGCCGGGCTTCTGGACTGGTGCCGCTCGCACCTGCGCCACTTCATGGGCGGTTGGGACACGGCGAACGTCTACGATCAATGGCAGTACCGGGGCTTCCCGCCGGTGATCAGGATGATACAGGGAACCTCGACCCTGAGCGAGCCCTCCTGGGGGATTCAGCATATCACCGGCGGTTGCTGGGGTACCACCGGCTTCCTGCGCGCCGTCCTGCGCACCGTAAACGTTCCGGCGAGGCTGGTCACGCACTGCGGGCACGCCCAGCCCAACTTCGTCGAGGACGGCCTCTATCTCAGCCACGGCGACGATCCCTACAACGCCCTGACGACCTCGGTTCCGCCGATGCCGATCTCGCAGATCCTGATCAGCCAGGCCCAGTTCGACGCCTGGTTTGGCGCGGGCGTCTCCGCCACGGACCAGTGCAGCAATGTAGGGCGCCGCACGGTGGACCTGTCGCTCACCTGGCTGCCGACCTACCTGCTCAAGGCCTATTGCGCCGACATGGCGGCCGGAAAGACCCACGCCAGCGGGAGCGTTTACGACATCTACAAGAACCTCTACACGGTAGCCCTGCTCGAGGTCCAGAATCTGTGGGGCAAGATGGACGCGAAGATCGGCTCGCTCGGCGGGTGCGCCCATCTATGAAGGCCGCGCCAGCACAAGGAGAGAGCCATGCCCACCGTCACAGTTCCGTTGTCGACCTATACGGTCACACTGGGCCGCCAGATCGAGGTCAGCGGCGGCAAGTACTACGCCATGATCGTGTGCACCGCATCGGACGGGCACCTATACCTGGTGTATTTTACCCGACCCGACAGCATCACGCCGGCCAACTTCTACAATCCGGCGGCCAAGCGCGGCGGGGCCTTCGTCCCCTACGATCTCTATCCCACCTATGTGGACTTGTTGCGCAACGAGAAGCCGCTGAAGATCTATCTCAACTCCGATAAGCCGGAGTGGAACCAGCTGCTCACCGGCGACGAGCCGGTGGGAGAGGGAGAGCACTGAAGCGTGATGGGCGGACAGGCCAGCTGCGCGCGATCACCGGCTGGTTCAAGCTGATTTGATGTCCAAGTTGCGTCGGTGCATACGTAGGGTCGCTTCTGCAAACCCTTTGCATCCTGGCCAGGAAACTCAGCATCAATGCGTTTCATTCGAAACGAAATCGCGCACCGCCTGCGCGTGGACCTGATCGATGCCGCACGATCGGCGCGAGCGCTCGATACGCAGCGCGAGGCCGGCGCCGCGGGCGCCGGGGCGGATCGGTCCTCGCCGCCGAGGCCAACCGCGCCGCGCGCTGGCCGGTCTGGCAGTCGCTGCCATTGAAGAAGGACGCGACGTCGGGCTAGCTCCAATGCCGATCGGTTAGCGCTGATACGGCTGATCTGTTGGGGCTTCGGAGGCAGTCACTCGGTTGAGTCCACGGCCCCATGTGTTGCGAAGACCGCGAGGGGCGTGCGCGTACGCGTCGCGAGCAACCCGGCGCGCGGCTGGTCGGAGCTCGAGCTCAGCGGCGCTGGAGGCCGAAGAGGATGCCGCCGAGCCGGTCGCGCTCCGCCGCCATCGGCGCCTCGGCGAGCCAGCCGAATGCGACAGCCGCGAGCAAGATGCCGTTGACCTCGCGCAGCGAGCCGAGGCCAACCCGGTACAGCTGAGGGCGATCGCCGCCGGCGCGGCCGCTACCCTCGCAGACGTTCTGCACGATGCCAGCGAGCGAGTCTTCGAGCTGGCGACGCAGCCGCGGGCTCTTGCGGCGAAGCAGCTCGATGGTGGGACGCAGGCCGCGGATCAGATCGAGCGAGAGATCGAGAGCGAGAAACGGCATGGGCGCACGCGGCGGCGCCGGTGGTGACCGGGTCAGCGGCGCGGCCGGCGAGGACGTCGAGCTTGACGGGCCGCGCCGTCCTTCGCCATCGCGGCGAGCATCACCCGAGGTGCAGGCGTTCCGCGAGCCACGCGCGCGCGACCTCGGCCTGCGCCGCCTGGAACGGGCGTAGCGTCGGCAGGCCGGGCGGCGGCGGCTCGAGCGCGCGGGCCGTGAAGAAGCCGGCGATGGCGGCGAGCACGGCGTCGACGTCGGCGTCGGCGGCGGCCGCGATCGGCGGGTAGCGGCGGGCGAGCTCGGCGGGAGCGGGGCCGCCCTGCATCGCGACGCTCGGCGCGAAGAACACGAGGTCCGCCCACGCCGCGCCGATCGACGCGTGCGGCCAGTCGAGGACGACGACGCGGTCGGCCGCGAGCAGCACGTTGTCGCCGCGGATGTCGAAGTGGACGAGCGTGTCGCCCGCGATCGCGGCGGGTGCGCGCGCGTCGAGCTCGGCGAGGCGGGGCAGGTGGCGGCGCGACCACGGGTCGAGCGCCTCCGGCGGTGCGGCGAGCAGCCGCCGCCAGCTGCAGATGTCGCGCGCGAGGAGGTCGCCCGCCGTGCGCGTCCGGATCGGGGACGGCGTGAGCAGTGCCGCGAGCTCGGCCATCGCGGCGAGCACGCGCGCGAGCTCGTCGTCGCGCCACGGCTCGGCGGGGTGCGTGCCGGCGACGTCCTCGAACACGAGCAGGACCCAGTCGCCGTCGTCGTACGTCCACAGGAGGCGCGGCACGGGCGCGGTCGCCGGCAGCGCGCCGACGATGCGCGCCTCGCGGCGGTGATACGCCGGCGACGTCGGGTTCGGCTCCGCGCTCACGGCCTTCACGAAGTAGCGGCGCCCGTCGGCGCACGCGAGGCGCGCGGCGACGCCCGGCGAGAACCCCGTCGGCTGCGTCGTCGCCGCCGCGACCGGGCTGCCGAGCCACGCCTCGGTCGCGGCGCGGACGCGCTCCGGAAGCTCCCCCCACGCGCGTCGCTGGCCGGTCGCTGCGGGTGCCTTCATGTGCGCTGCATGTTAGCGTGACGAGACCGCGGATCTTCGCCTCGGTACGCTTGACGCGCTCGCGACGCTCCTGCTCGACCTGTACGCCAAGCGCGTGCGGCTATTCGGGTACCGGACGATCAAGTTCAGCTAGCGCCATCGCGATTCGTTATGGCAGTGCGCGCAGTCATCGCCGCGCGAACCGCGATGGCGGTCATCGTCGCGATGACAACCGATGCAGGTCGTCGCCGCGCCGGTGTAGTTCGGGAAATGGTCGTGCGGATCGTGGCAATCGGCGCAGGGCACCTGCGCATGCTTGCCGCGCAGCGGATAGCTCGACACCGGTGACGTTCCCCCGGCGGGAAATGGCTGATCGTGATCGAACCGGCTCGCGTCCCATTTCGCAGGCGGATGACAGGTGGTGCACGTCGGGCCGAGGGTCGGCTCGTGGTCGCCGTCGTGACACGCGCGCGACGAGTTGCAGTTGGCCGTCATCGTGAAGTCCGTCTGCGACTTGTTGGGATCGCGCCGCGCAGCGCGGGGTGGCCGGTGAAGGCGATCGACCTGGTCGGCGGGACGTACGCGCACCTGTCCGGGCGCCAGGCGCACCGAGCTGGCTCCGCGCACGGCGAGCTTGTGCTCGGTGGTCGCCGCGTGCAGGTCCGTCGGCCACGTGCGCGTACGCTCGACGGCCGCGAGGTCGAGCTGCCGAGCTGGAACGCGTAGTGATCACCCAACAATCGCCGCTCCAGTTCAACAGCCGCACGAGACTCGATCATTGACCCGAGGCAATCGATGCCGGAGGAAGTCGGAGATGCGGTTCGCAGCCGGCGGACCGAGATCGAGAGCATCGTGTAACCCGAATCGAGAATCGACAGGTCCGAAAGGATACGTGGTGACAGTTACCGTGAGCGTGTCTCGCGACCCCGCACGAGCACTCCGGCGCGGGCGCCCGCGATAACCGTTCGCACGGCGAGGGTCAGCCAGCTTGTATCCAACTTTCCAGAGGAGCGACGCGAGTCGACGATCGCACGGACGAGATCGAAGACGAGCTGCACATCGGTTCGCGGCGGCAGCTCCTTCCGTGCGATGCCGCGGATGACCATCGACCTCCACTCGTCGCGGCGCTCGGCCACCGCAGCTCCAATGATCGCTTCGACCTCGGGGCGATATCGCTCTTCGAGGAGCCGCGCCCAAGCTCGGCCCTCGGTCTTCCGACCGAAGGTGAATCGCCGCGCGAACGCCTCGACGAGATCGCTCTCGAGCCGTCCGGTGTCGGGCAGCGGGCTCTCTCTGAGGGGTGCACGCATTCGGTCGACGAGCGCGGTGACGAGCGCCGCCCGGCTGGGCCATCGCCGATAGATCGTGGTCTTGTTGACCGCGGCCCGAGACGCGACCACGTCCATTCGAAAGCCGTGGTAGCCCGAGTGCGCGAGCTCGACGATCGCGGCATCGAGCACGCGGCGCACGACCTGCTCGCTGCGTCCCCCCAGGATTCCCTGGGTGCGACGCGAGGATCCGGAGGAACGGCCCATCGCCCGGGCATAGCATTCTTCAGACGGCAATCGCGAGTTGTGATCATGCCCGAGACACGGTAGCGTTCGTGATGGCAACACGATGTTGCCATCACGAGGAGCCTCGATGACCTGGCAATACGACGTGGCGTACTTCTTCGGAGGAGTGTTCCTGGCCAACTTCACCCCGCACTTTGTCGCGGGCGTGTCGGGGCGCGCGTTTCACACGCCGTTCGCGAAGCCGCCGTTCAGAGGACTCTCGTCACCCGCCGTAAACATCCTTTGGGGTCTGTTCAACCTCGTGGTGGCGTACGTGCTGCTCGTGGTCGTCGGTGGCCTCGAGCTGCGGCGGGTGGCCGACGTCGCCATTGCTGCGACGGGCTTCGGGCTCGGATCTCTTTTCATCGCCCGGTCGGTGACGAAAATGCAGCGGGAGCGGGACTCCGCGATCAGGCCAGGATGACCGCCTTCGCGCACGAGAGCCGGCATCTCGCGGAGATCTACGATCGGGTGAGCGACTTCCAGTTCGAAGGAGGCAAGCGCCTGGTTGAGCGGCTCGGGCTCGAGGAGGGAGCGCGCGTGCTCGACGTCGGGTGTGGGACGGGGCGCCTGGCGCGGTGGATTGCCGAGCGACTGGTGCCGAGGGGGAGCGTCGTCGGCATCGATCCGCTCGAGCACCGCATCAGCGTCGCGCGCTCGCACGCAGGCACCGTGCGGTTCGAGGTCGGACAGGCGCCCCGTGTGCGCAGCACGCTGTCCGACACGCGCGACAACGCCCGAGCCAACCGGGTCGCCGGATGCATTCGCTCCTCGCCGTCCGGCTCGCGCAGATCCGGGAAGCCGTCCTCGAGCTGCGCCACCAGCGAACCGACCAGCTTCCTGGCATCATCCCAGTCATACATGCCGCGGCGGATGAAGTGGTGCGGCACGATCGCGCCCGCGGCCTGGCGCCGCGCCAGCCACGCCGCGAGCACGGCGCTCTTGCCCATGCCGGGCCCCCCGGTGATCACCACCCAGCGATCGGCCTCGCTGTCGACCAGGAGCTGATCGAGCCGATCCAGTAGCCCCGCACGGCCGACAAAGCTCTCGTGCCGCTGCAACTCGATGCGGTAATCGAACCGGTCCCCAGACATCCTCGCCAGCCGCGATGATACCCCGCCGGCGGACGCGTGAGCGGACATCCGTCGCTTGACGTGCCTCGCGCCGGGCCGGCAGGTGCTAGCGAATCGTCGCTGCCGGCGAGAGCGGGAGGCACGCCTCGCGCGACAGCGCGACTGTTCCCGCGGACCCGCGGAAACGTGCGATCGCTTCCAGTCGGATATCGCGCCCGATTGATTCGGGGGAGGCGTGGCGAACACAGCAGCGAAGCAGCCCTCAGCGGGCGGCGGCCGAACCGACAAGTTGTTCGCGAGCGGCGGCGATCAGCTCGCGAAGCGAGTCGATGTCACGGCGAAGGGCATCAGCCGGCGGATCGGCTGGAATTCGGCCTCCAGGAGTTGGATACCGAAACGCCGTGGCGTAGGCGGAATATCCGACGAGCGGTAGCAAGCGAGCAGGCCATTCGTCGTCGAGGGGAAGCGCTTGAATAGCTCTTCGAGGCGGTGCTCGATGCCAGCTTCGATCCCGCGAGCGAGTAGCAGCGCCTTCGTGATCTTTTCGACCGCTTGCTGGAGGTGGTACGCGGAGTAGCGATTGCCGCCGGCCAGGAGAAGCTCCGCGGCCTCTGTGTCCTTCGCGGCGAGCTCGAGGTACGCGCGGACTCGCTTCTCAACGCTCATAGATCTTGCGACCGCGCAGCATCGCGGCTCTCGGCAGGGTATCCAGCTCGTCCTTTTCTTCGTCAAACTCCGTGCGCGTACAAGGAATGATGTCAGCGGTGACGTGAGCTTCCCAGCCGAGACGCCAGGCTCGCACGGGGTCGAGCTCGACCTCGGGCGTTTCATCGGGCATCACGACGAGCAGATCATAGTCACTGGTGGGCCTCGCGCGGTTCTCGGCGCGGCTTCCGAACAGCCAGATCTCCAGGGGACGCATGACCTCGACCACATGACGAACGAGCCGCTCGAGCGGCGCGTCGATGGTCTGGGTCGCGGAGAGCATGAGCAACGGTAGCATGTGCGCACCTGCCAGGTACGCGTGGCCTCGGCCGGATCTGTGCCGGGTCGGCCCTCGGCGATTTGAGTCAGTCCCCGGCGTGGGAGTTCTCGACTGTCATCGACGCCGTCAGCTCGCTGTCCGCCAGCGCGATCCGCACGTCGCCGCGCCCGATGCGCTCGGCCGCGACTACGATCTCGATCCGCGGCGTCCCGCCGAGCTTGCCGCGGACGTCGCGCGCGACAACCCCGGCGCGATCGCGGGCGAGCGTGGCATCGATGGCCGTCGCGGTCACGCCGGTCACCCGCAGCCCGAGCGCGACCGAAACCGAATCGGCGACCGAAACCGAGTCGGCGACCGAAACCGAATCGGCGACCGAAACCGAATCGGCGACCGAAACCGAGTCAGCGACCGAAACCGAGTCGGCGACCGAAACCGAGTCGGCGACCGGATTCCGCGGAATCGTCGGCGTAGCACACGTCACACTGGCTGTCGCTCGATGTCGCGGCGGGCGTCATGCAGGCGATCAGGGCTTTGCGCGCAGCTTCCTGAGTATGTGATTCGGAGCAACGCTTCGCGGATCGGTGCTCGATCCGCAGCGCCCAGGCTGCTCCAGGTCATACCTGGCGTCGCGGCCAGCGCGGTCAAGCGGGCTGGCGCGGAGCCTTTGGTGTAGGAGATCATGGCGGTGGCGATGGCTCGGAGCTGGGTTGTGGGTCCTCCGTATCGAGGATCCACGTCGCCCTGACAATGGCGGCATCGTCGGGGCCCAGCCGCTGCCGTAAGGCGGCAAGGCTGCTGCGTGCGGCTGCATAGTGTTCCGCCTCGATCAGCTGGTACAGCGCATCGATCTCGGCCTGCGTGCTTTCGGGGCGCGATGGCACGCCGAACACGTCTTCGAGGATCTCGTTCGAGTCGCGACCCTCGACGTACGGCTCGCCAGCGATCAACCGGTTACGATCGAGCAGCCGAATCTGGGACCGCGATACGCTCGCGACGATTTGTGGCGAGTGCGTCGTTACAATGAACTGGATCTGTGGAAAGGTCCGACGCAGATCGGCGACGATATGGCGCTGCCACTCGGGATGTAGATGCAGATCGAGCTCGTCGATCAGCACGACACCGTCGGTCAGCAGAGGAGCCTCTGCGCTATGATGCGGGTTGAGCACTGACGCCCGCCACGCGATGTCAGCGATCATCTCCACCATGTTGCGACAACCCTCGCTCAGCATCGCAAAGGACTGGATGTCACCGCCGGTGAGTTCGAGACGAAGCTCGTCATACTCCACATCGAACCAAAAGCGCGTCACGGTTTGCATGCACGACTTGACGGCCGCCTCTACCGCGGCGAGTTGAGGCTGGACGTAACCGTTGCGCCGCTGCAGCTGAACAAGGGTTTGCCTCCGCATCCACCCGGCCATCGCGCCGTGTGTGGACTGGATGTCGAAGGCCCCGATGTACCCGTCGTAGCGGGAACCTATTCCCCTGAGGTCCTCGGCAGGTTGGTTGCGGTCCCCAGTGACGCTCCACGCCGTACTGCGCGATGATCGGTAGGCTCTCACTAAGCGATCGGTTCAGGACCGTATAGGCGGTGCTGCCAATCCGGGTGGCGGCATCTGCTTCATCGCGCATGAGCTGCGAGATCGCGCTGCCACCCCTGGCTTCGGTGATCTTTGCTTCGATGACGACCGGGAATTTCCGTTGCAGCTCGGGAACTCCGCCGCTGCTGGCAACGACTCGATAGACCTCGTAGTCTTCGATGTGGCGTACCCGGGCGGCACCAAGCGCCGGCGACAGCGCGAGCGCGGCTGCGTCGAGCACGGCGCTCTTGCCGGCCATGTTGGGTCCGAGCAGGACCGTGAACGACGGATCGAACGCGATCTCGAGCTCGCGGAATCCGCGAAAGTTCGTGAGCTTCAGAGACTCGAGCTTCATGGGTCTGGATGGTTCGTCTGCTGGAAGAGCGTGGCTGTTCGACGAGCTTACCGCGAACCGTCCCGAGGATAGTCGGTTCGGCGGCTAGCTGCGGACCAGCTCGCGCCAGGCGTGGCCG
>VBLP01000601.1 GCA_005887925.1 Deltaproteobacteria bacterium
TGGGCCGCGCCGATAACTCTGAGTGCCAACCCCCCAAGCGTGAGGCCCTCCGTCGAGAAGTGCCTTCCGCCTCGGATTCTTGCAGTGTTATCGAAGTCTCAGTGTTATGGCGCAGCACGTGGGGAGTCACGCGCTTCCGCTCGAGGGAAGAGCAGCACTGGCGGGCCGCGGCGGCGTGCTTCGAGACGATGTACTCGAGGCCATCGGGGCTGAGCCGTCCACCTCGCGCGTTGGGGAAGATTGGATCGGAGGGGGCACCAGCTCGCTCGCGCAGCCAGCCGCGGAGCACGGCGACCGTGGACTTGCGCAAGGGGGTGCACCGCTCCTTGCGCCCCTTCCCTTGGCACCGCAGGTACGCACCGCGCCCGAGCACGAGGGACTCGATCCGGAGCCCGGCCAGCTCCGAGCAACGGAGTCCGGTCTCGACAGCGACGAGCAGGAGCGCGTGATCGCGCCGTCCGGCCCATGTGCTGCGATCGGGCGCTCCGAGGAGCGCGTCGATCTCGGAGCGCACGAGGAAGTCGACGGGACGGCGCTCGAACCGCTTGTTCGGCATCGCCAGGACGCGCTGGATCAGTCCGGCGTGCTCGGGCTCCTGGAGGGCCGCGTAGCGGAAGAAGGAGCGAATGGCGGCGAGTCGGACGTTGCGGCTCCGCGCGGAGTTGCCGCGTTCGTTCTCGACGTGATGCAGGAAGGCGCCGATCAGCGGCGCGTCGAGATCCGCGAGGCGCAGCGCGGAGGGGGCCTTGTGGAGCCGCCGCTCCGCAAAGCGGAGGAGCAGCCGAAACGTGTCACGGTAACTCGCGACCGTGTAGGGGCTCACCCGTCGCTGCTGGATGAGGCGGTCGAGAAAGAATGCCTCCAGGAGCCGGGGGAGGTCGGGCGTGGCGCGCTTCATGGCGTCCAGACCTTCCGGTCGAGACGTGCCATGGCCAGATGCATCAGCTCCGGAACCGCGGACAGGTACCAGTACGTATCGCTCACCTTGGTGTGGCCGAGGTAGGTCGCCAGCACGGGGAGCTTCGGATCGACGGCGACGCCCGCCCGGTACCAGCGCATGAGCGTGGTCACCGCCAGTCGGTGTCGCAGGTCGTGGAGCCGCGGTCCATGACCGTGGCTGCGTGCGGGGACGCGGAGACCGATCTGGCGGGAGACCACGACGAAGGTGTGCTGGACGGTGGCCTGGACCAACCGGAGGCCACGCTCCGACACCAGGAAGGCGTCACTTCGCGGCGTGCGGTGGACGCGATCCCGGCGGCGCGCGTAGCGCTCAAGTTGCTCGCACGTGGTGGCGTGCACCGGCACCAGCCGCGCCTTGCGAGACTTGCTCCGGCGAACGGTGAGGATGCCGGCGTCGAGGTCGACGTCGCCACGATCCAGGGCGAGAGCTTCGCCATGGCGCAGGCCCGTGACCGCCAAGAGTCCCAGCAGGGTCGCGTACGTCCACGCCCGCAGACCGGTCGGAGAAGGGAGCGCCTGGGCGGCGCGGATCAGGCGGAGTAGCTCGTCGTCAGAATAGATGTAGGGCTGAGGGCGCCGGAGCTTGCCGGGCAGCAGACCCGCAGGCGGTACCTCGGTCCGAGGATCGGTGGTGCGCAGGTACTCGGCGAAGCGGCGTACCATGCCCAGCCGGGTCGACCGCTCGCTCCCCTGCACGTGCGCCGGGAGCGTCGCCCACCGGAGAGCCAGATCGGTCGTCACCCAGTGCGCGCCTTCTCGCTCCGCGAAGTCCACGAATCGACGGAGCGCCCCCTCGGTTCGGCGCAGCTCGAAGCCGAGTGCCCGACGAACCGCGAGGTACTCGCCCAGCGCTCGCCCGAGGCGACTCATCGACCGACTCCCGGCCACGGCGGCGCGACGGAGCGCAACGCGTCGAGGTCGACCTTGGCATAGAGCGCCGTCGTATCCGGATGACGATGCCGCAACAGCTCGGCCACCTCGGCCAATGATCCGCCACGCCGAAGCACGTCGGTGGCCAGGCTGTAGCGGAGCAGGTGCGCGCCGTGGGAGGGCGGATCCAGCTTTGCCTTCCTGATCGCGCAAGCGACGATCGTGGAGATCGCGGCGGAGCTCGCGAATCCCACCCGAGGCGCCTTGTCGCGAATGAAGAGGCGTCGCGTGGAACAACGCGGACGGCCGGCTCGAAGATACGCCGCCAGTGCCTTGCCGACGTCGTGCGGCAGCGGGATGCGCTCGTGACGCAGGCCCTTCCCACGCACGATCACCTCGCCCGCATCCCAGTCCACGTCGTCCACGGTCAGCGCCACGACCTCGCCCGCTCGCAGGCCCAGCCGCGCCAGGACCAGCAAGATGGCGTAGTCGCGTCGTCCCAGCGGGGTACGCCGATCGCACTGCGCGAGGATCCGCTCCACCTGCTCGGGCGAGATCGACTTGGGCAAGGTCGAGAGGCGCCGATTGGGGACGGTCAACGCCGAGCTCATCAGCTCGCCCGTGACGTCGCCGCGGAGGCGGAGGAAACGGGCGAACGCGCGCAGCGCCGTCACCGACAGCTTGACCCGGGCCGGAGCCACGTGCTGCGCGCGCGAGAGCACGAAGCGGTGAAGATCATGGGGGCGGATCGCGGACGGTGTCACGGACCCGCGCCGGAAGCGATGGTGCAGGAAGGCGCGGATCTCCCGTCGGTAGTTCATCTCCGTGGCCGGTGACACGCCCTTCTCCCGAAGCAGGTAGGCGCCGAATGCTTGCTCCAGGACGACGCTCTCGTCGTCGACGACCGGTATCGAGGCCGTCGCGATGACCCCAGCCTCGCGCAGGTACCTCAGCAGCGACCGAAGTGCGGCCCAGTCGCCTCGGTGAAGGCGCCGTCGCCGCCGATGACGGAGGAACTGCCGGCAGCGCTCCTCGTCGACGTCACGCTCACCGACGCCTTTGTCATCGAGCCACCGACTGAAGCAAGCCGCGGCCCGGAGATACGGGAGACCCGTGGCCGGACTGTACCCACTGTCCCAGAGCCAAGCGGCAAAGCCGTCCAGGTGTCCGGCGAGCACGCCGCTGCGAAGCCGAGCGCCGGCCATCGCGGTCGCGAAGTACGTGACCATGGCCATCCGACGGCGGCGGCCCGTTTCTGATTCTCGCCGGCACCGGACTTGCCGGATAATGCCGAGCGCGGAGCGGCTGGCTCTTGTCGTGTCCGACGGTCCTGGGCACCGTCAGCGTGTGCACGCCGGATAATCCGGGACTCGGTGTTATGTCGAAGGTCGTGGATGCGAGGCCGCCTCGGCCGACGATCGGCGAGGCCAGCCTTCTGCACGAGTTGGAGAAAGACGCGGTGGACCCTCCGATAGTCGAGTCGGGTGCCGACCGACGACACGAGTAGGCTGGGGCTCTTCGCGCGGCGGAACTCGCGATCGCGCGCTCGACCGTATTCGATGAGCGCGGAGATCGTCGTTGCTTGCAGAGGCACCAGGCGTGACTTGCCGAACTTGCTGTGTCGAACGACGAGCAGGCCGCGGCGAGTGTCGAGATCGCTCCTGTCGAGCGCCAGCGCTTCTCCGACGCGCATGCCTGTACAGGCGAGCAGGCCGAACAACGTGGTGTACGTGGTAGCGATGAACGGCAACCGCAGGGACCGGGCCGCATTCAGCAGAGCCTGCACATCGTCCGCCGAGTACAGGTAGGGAGTCCCTCTCGATCGTCGGCGCGGAAGAAGGCCGGCGCTCGGGATCTCGGTCCGTGGATCGAGGGCCTTAGTGTACTTTGCGAACGATCGCACCAGATCGAGGCGCGTCGCGTACCACGCCGGTCCCCCCCTTCCAGCCTGGGTCGCCCAGGTCAGCGCAAGCTGGGTGCTGATGAAGGTGGCGCCGCTCCTCTCGAGAAAGTCGACGAAGCCGGGGAGCAGACGGCCGGCCCGCTCCAGCTTGTGACCGAGTGCGCGGCGAACGCCGACGTACTCGCTGAGAGTCTGCCGGAGGTCGATCATACCCGCTGTCCTGGCCAGGGCCGCGCAATCATTCGCAAGCGTGCCGTGTCGACCTTCGCGTAGATCGCCGTCGTGTCCGCGTCGCGGTGGCGAAGGGCGCTGGCGATCTCGGTCAGCGAGCCGCCACGCCGTAGCATCTCGGTGGCGACGGTATGCCGGAGGCGATGGGCGAACACCGGCGCAAGGCCGACTCGTTTTGACGCCCTGAACACGATCTGCGTGACGGTCGACGTACCCAATCCTCGGGATGGCGCCCGTGCTCGAAGAAACACGCTCCGCGTGGGCGGACATCCTCGGACACGCAGGTACGCGACCAGAGCTCGGCCGATGTCTGCTGGCAATGGCAATTCGCTGATCACGGAGCCCTTACCACGAACGGCGATCACGCTCTCGTCCCATCGGATGTCGTCGAGCAGCATCGATCGCACTTCGCAGGCGCGCAGACCCAGTCGCGTCAGGAGCAGCAGGATGGCGAAGTCTCGTTTTCCCATCGCAGTCCGCCGATCGCAGGACCGCAGGATCTTGCCGACATCCTCGGGAGCAAGCGCCTTGGGCAGTCCAACCAGACGCCACCCCGCCACGGCTGGTACGGCGCCGCCGAGGTCGATCTTGACTTGGTCACTCACGTACAGGTAGCGAAGGAACGAGCGCAGTACCTTCGTGAGTACCTTCACCGAGCCAACTGCGTATTGCTTGGACTCCCGGAGGAGGAAGCCGGTGACGTCGGCAGCCGTGAGGCGTCCGACCTCAGGATGGGCAACCAGGAACCGCTTCGTGAAGTGCTCGTGCGATGCGATAGTCGGTGCTGAGAGCCCACGCTCTTGCTCGAGGTACTCGACATAGCGGCCGACGAGGTCTTGTCGGATCGGGGGCTTCGTCACAGGCGGGATGGCTCCCACCGATGCGAGGAACGCCAGAATCGGCCGAAGGGAACGCGTCGAGACGAACTGCGTGTGGCCAGCTCGGCGACGAGCGCGAACAAAACGCGCTGCTTGCGTCGACGTCAGCTCTGACAAACGAAGCGAACGCCGGTCAAGCCACCGACCAAGGTGCCTCGCGAGTCGTAGGAGCTGGGTCGCCGAAACCGGCGTGTACCCGAGTTCGAGCAGAAAACAACGGAGTCCCTCGGCGTAGGGAACCAGCTGCCCGGTGAACTGGACCAAGAATTCAGTTTGAACCATGTGGCCTCAACGTCCGAGACCAGACCGGAGCGGAGACCACGACGGACTATGCCGACTTTTTCGACAAGATCTCCGTCGGCTGCCTCAGGCTGCGCGGCATAGTCCGGCGCTCGGCATAGTCTTGTCTATGCCGACGTCGGCATAGACAAGAGAACGCCCTGAAGCACGGTGCCGAGCGATGGGGCATCAACCAACTCGATGGCCGCAAGGTTGAGCCTTACCCACCAG
>VBLP01000130.1:0-2194 GCA_005887925.1 Deltaproteobacteria bacterium
GGCCAGGAGGTCGAAGGCGAAGTAGGCGATGTGGGCGCCGGTCCGCGCGTTCTGCAGCGCCTGGAAGCTGGTGCGTCCGTCGGGCAGCACCGCGGCAACCTCGCCGTCGAGCAGCGCGTGGCGGACGGGCAGCCGGGCGACCGCGGCGGCGACGGTCGGAAATGCCTCGGTCCAGTCCTTGAATCGCCGGCTGAGCAAGCGGACCTTGCCGCGATCGAGCTCGGCGAGGATGCGGTAGCCGTCGAACTTCTGCTCGTGCAGCCATTCGGGGCCGGCCGGCGCGGCGTGGACGAGGGTCGCGAGCTGGAGCTCGCGGATCGGCGGTGGGGTCGCGCGCGGCGGGGCCACGCTGGGTTGTGGTCCGCGCGCGCCGCGCTGTCCACCGGCCGCTGCGCGATCACGCGGCGCCGCGGGTGCGCCGCAGCGCGAGCTGCAGATCGCCGCCGGTCGCGAACAGCTTGCGGATCCCGCGGATCGAGCCGATCTCGTTGGCGAGCCACTCGGCGGTCTCGAGCGAGTGCTCGGCCTCGTCGCCGTGGGCCTCGAGCAGGCCGCTCAGCTGGTAGGCGATCTCGTCGATGCGGCCGTCGCCGAGATCGACGAGCTCGCGCTCGAACAGGAGCTGGACCAGCCGCCGGGCCCACGCCGCGAGCTCGGTGGCGGTCGGCCGCGCGACGGGCGCGGTGAGCTCGACCGGCTCGGCGACGGCGACCGGCACCGCCTCGGCCGGCACCGGCGCGGCCGGCACCGGCGCGGCCGGCACCGGCGCGGCCGGCACCGGCGCGGCCAGCCGGTCCAGGCTCGCCAGGCTGGAGGACCGCGGGTCGTGCGCCGGCTCGGCGCGCATGGCGAGCACGACCTCGCGATCGAGCTCGCCGTGCATGAGGAGCTGACTCGGGATCCGGCCTTCGACGGTGATCTCGGGGCCGAGCTCGCCGTGCGCGGCGAACCGGATCAGCGCCCGGCGCGCGACCGGCCAGGGGACGCAGTCGGCCCATGGCACGACCAGCAGGTTGCCGTCGTGGTCGTGGACCTCGAAGGCGTCGCTGCGACCGGGATCGCCGGTCGAGGTGGCATAGCCATCGATCGACTCGATGACGTAGAGCGCGCAGTGGTCGCGCCACAGCGCGGCGACCAGCTGATCGTCGGTCGGCGACCACATCCGCACGATGCGCGGCTGGTCGAGCGCGTGCAGCCGCAGGGTCTCGAGCGCGGCGACCAGGTCGTCGAGGCTGCGCACGCACAGCGCGTCGTCGTTGTACGCGCCCCAGATCACGAGCGGCTCGCCGGTCGGCGTGCGCCGGTGGACGCGCGAGATCTCGGAGCGCTCGCCCCGGGCCTCGATCTGCAGGCCATCGGCGATCGCGCGGATCTCGTGCTCGGCGAGCACGGTGGTCCAGCGCTGCGTCCCGTCGCGCGTCAGATAGTGAAAGCGGTAGGCGTCGCCATCGATCCGCCCGCCGTAGCCGCAGGTGTCCTGGAACGCGTCCTCCGCATCGAGCAGCTTGCTCCCGGGTGCGTCGAGCTCCGACACCACCGACCGCATGAACGCGCGAAAATCGTCGGGAACCAGAAACGACGGCATGACGAGAATCCCAGGCTCGCGACCGCGATCGCTACGCACTCGGGTTGTCCTGCAACCCCCACGGGCACCAGGTACCGCGCGTGGACGTTATCAGGCCGGCGCCCCACTGTCTCGACAGCCGCGCAACGATCGGGCTGGAACGGCGGCGATCGTCGGCTACGATCGCCGGATGCGCTCGGTGGCCGTGGTCGCGATCTGCGTGGCGGCCATCGCCGTGCTGGCATGGCGCGCGACGGCGCAGACGCCGATCGCCCCGGGTCGCGCGCCGGCCGCCCGGACCGCGCCGACGACGCCGCGCGCCCCCGAGCCGGCGGCCGCCGCACCCGCGCCCGCATCCGCACCCGCACCCGCAGCGCCCGCACCGGTGATCGATCTCGAGCACGCCAGGGCGCTGCTGCCGGGGTTCGACGACTGCGACGACGTACCGTGCCTGATCGGGCGCGCCTACAAGCCCGACGCCCGGGCGCGGCAGCTCGCGATGGCGCTGTGGAGCGATCGCGGCGACCTCGCCGGGATCGGCCCCGACGAGATCATGGACGGCGGTTACCGCGGCAAGATCCACCTCGTGCCGCAGCTGCCGATCGGCGCGCACCGCCAGCACCTGGTGTG
>VBLP01000130.1:2209-13572 GCA_005887925.1 Deltaproteobacteria bacterium
ACCTGGCGTTCCGCTTCGTGCGCTCGGTCGGCAAGCGGACGCCGAGCGCGTACGCGACGAGCTGGGCGATCGAGTACAACGTCGCGGGCTCGCTCTTGACCAGCGCCGGCGGCGTGCGCGAGACGCTGTTCCACGAGCTGTTCCACAACAACGACGAGGATCACGGCGACTGGTCGGCCCGGCGGCTCCAGGCCGACTACGACGCGATCCTCGCCCGCTGCGGCGCGCGGAGCGTGGCGTGCCTCGCGCCGTACGCGCCGAACAACACGATGGTGCGCGGCGGCACGTACTATGCGTTCCAGCCCAACAACGGCAACGCGGTGCACGAGTACGCCGCCGAGCTCGCCGTGCGCTACTTCAAGGAGCAGAGCGAGATGCTGTCGGCCGGCGTGCTCGCCCGCCGCGCGTTCAAGTGCGGCCCGGTCCAGAATGCGCGGGCGTGGCGCGCGCTGGTCGAGGAGTTCTTCGCCGGCCGCGACCTGGTCCCGGGCTGCTGACGCACGCCGTCACCGCGCATGTTCCCGGTCCGGCGGCGCGCCGGCAGAGTATGATCCCGGCGTGGCAGACGTCCGCGCCGCGCTCCACCAGGGCTTCGTCGCCGAGCTCGCCGGATCGGCGCGCCGGTTCGCCGGCGACGACACCGCGCTGGAGGCGGCGCTGGCCGCGCAGTGGGACACCGCGCGCGACGCGTGGCCGAGCATCGCGGTCGCGCCGGACCGGTTCGCGCGCGAGCTGGCGCGGCGGATCGCCACCCACGCCACCGGCGAGATCACCGCGGCCGCGCTCGACGCCACGCACGGCGGCGATGTCTACCTCGCGGTCGCGTGCTGCGACGGCAACATCGCGGCGATCGCGCAGCTCGACGAGCTGGTCGGCCGCGAGCTCCGCCACGCCGCGAGCAAGCTGCGCGCGTCGCCCGATCAGACCATGGAGATCCACGCCGAGCTGCGCCGGATCCTCCTGGTCGACGATCGCGAGCGCAGCGCCGCGCTCCGCGAGTACGCCGGCCGCGGCGACCTCCGCGGCTACGTCCGGGTCAGCGCGACGCGCGCGCTGATCCGCGCGATCAACCGCGGCCGCCGCGAGGTCGCGGTCGACGACGACGAGGTGTTCGATCGCGTGCTGCCGCTCCACGATCCCGAGATCAGCATCCTGCGCGCGCAGTACCGAGACACGGTCGACGCGGCGCTGCGCGCGGCGCTGCTCGGCCTCGACGGGCGCTCGCGCGCCCTGCTGCGCTACCAGCTGATCGACGGCTGGAGCATCGACCAGGTCGGCAAGCTGTACGGCGTGCATCGCGCGACCGCGGCGCGCTGGCTCGTCGAGGCCCGCGAGCTGCTCGGCGGCGCGATCCGCCGCGAGCTCGCCGCGCGGCTCCAGATCGCCGCGAGCGAAGTCGACTCCATCGTGCGGCTGGTCCAGAGCCGGGTCGACATGTCGCTCGAGCGCATCCTGGTTCCGGACGCGTCGCACTAGAACAGCTGGGACTGCAGCGCGCACCGAGCGCGTGGGCACACCGGGCGATATCGCACGGGTGGCTGAATGAAAGTCTCCATAAACACGCACTTGATCGACGACGGCGCCGGGCATATGGCATGCACTATGCGACCGACGCGGTGAACACACCTTCTCCTAAGGAACTGGTCGGGTACTGGGGAACGCCTGCTGGTTCTGCCTCGCGTGACGTGCCCGCTTGATCCACGGTGTCGCCCGTACGGGAAAGGGGTCCCAGCTCGTTCCATGCCGATCACGCTGACACCGACCAATTTACCGGTTCAGGAAGACGAGCCGCTACGGATCAGCTACGGCCGCGACATCCTCGTCGTCGATGACAACCAGTCCAACCTGATCGCGATCGAGGCCGCGCTGTCACAGCTCGGCCGCAAGCTCGTGCTCGCGCACTCCGGGGTCGAGGCGCTCGGCAAGCTGCTCGATCAGGACTTCGCGCTGATCATCCTCGACGTCGCGATGCCGGGCATGGATGGCTTCGAGACCGCGAAGCTGGTCCGCACCCGCGAGCGCAACCGCGCGACGCCGATCATCTTCATCACCGGGCTGTCGTGGGAGAACGACGCGGTGCTGCGCGGCTACGAGCTCGGCGCGTTCGACTTCCTGATGAAGCCGATCCGCCCCGAGGTGCTGCGCGCCAAGGCGACCGTGTTCGTCCAGCTCCAGGAGCGCACGATCGAGCTCGCGGTCAAGGCCGAGGAGCTGCGCCAAGCCCAGGGCCGCGCCCACGAGCGCGAGCTGCACGCCCAGCGCCGGCGATTCGAGGCCGAGGTGATGGAGCGCCAGATGCAGCAGCTCGCCGAGACCGACCGGCGCAAGGACGAGTTCCTCGCGATCCTCGCCCACGAGCTGCGCAACCCGCTGCAGCCGCTGCAGACCGCGGTCGAGGTGCTCGAGCACGAGCCCGATCAGCCGGTGCCGCCGCGGATCCGCAAGATCGTGCAGCGCCAGGTCCAGCACATCACGCGTCTGGTCGACGATCTGCTCGACGTCGCGCGGTTCAACGCCGGCAAGCTCGAGCTGCGCCGCGAGCCGGTAGATCTCGAGACGGTCATCGAGGAGGCGGTGGCGTCGTGCGGCTCGGCGATCGAGGCCCGCGGCCACAGCGTCGCGGTCAACTCCCACAACCCACCCGCGATCGTCCACGGCGACCCGGTGCGCCTGCTGCAGTGCGTGTGCAACCTGATCCACAACGCCGCGAAGTACACCGATCCGGGCGGGCGGCTGCTGGTCGAGTGGGGAACCCACGCGCGCGACGGCTTCGTGCGGATCACCGACAACGGCCGCGGCATCCCGGCCGACCTGCTGCCGAAGATCTTCGAGATGTTCGTGCAGGAGCGGGTGTCGCCCGACGGCGGCGGCGGGCTCGGCCTCGGCCTGGGCCTGGTCAAGCGGCTGGTCGAGCTGCACGGCGGCACGGTGCGCGCGCACAGCGAGGGCTCGGGGCGCGGCGCGACGTTCGAGGTCCGGCTCCCCCTCGTCGACAAGATCACGCTGGAAAAGCACAAGACGATGCGCAACAAGACCGGCCCCCAGGATCGACCGCTGCGCGCGGTCGTGTGCGACGACGCTCCCGATCTGCGCGACCTGGTCGCCGACCTGCTCCGGCTGCGCGGCCACGAT
The DNA here is from genome assembly GCA_005887925.1 of Deltaproteobacteria bacterium. Lineage (GTDB taxonomy): Bacteria > Myxococcota_A > Polyangia > Haliangiales > Haliangiaceae > JABFXX01. The sequence goes on from VBLP01000130.1 coordinate 5,342, forward strand.
GTCCGTGTCGTCGGCGACGGCCCCGCGGCGATCGACCTGATCGTCGCCGAGCGCCCCGACGTCGCGCTGATCGACATCGGCCTGCCCGACATGGACGGTTACGAGGTCGCGCGCACGATCCGCCGCCAGCTCGCCGACTACAAACCCCGTCTGATCGCGATGACCGGATACGGCCAGGCCAGCGACCGGGCCGCTGCGTTCGAGGCCGGATTCGACGCCCACATCGTCAAGCCCGCCAGCGCCGACAAGATCCTGCGCGCGCTGTACGGAACCGAGGAAGCATGAACACGTTCGAGACACCCAAGAACGGCAAGGGCCAGCGTGGCGGGCAGCGGGCAACCAAGCCCGAGGGCAGCGGCAACGGCGACGCGCGCGCCAAGCCCGCGGCGGCCGCGGCCGCGGGCATCGACCACCGCCAGATCCTCGCCGCGATGCGCGCGCTCAAGCGCGGCGACTTCGGCAGCAAGCTGCGCGAGGACCTGGTCGGCGTCGACGGTCAGATCGCCGAGACCTTCAACGAGATCGTCGAGATGGTCCGGACGATCCGCGACGAGGCCAACGACGTGTCGACCGCGGTCGGCAAGCAGGGCCAGGCCGCCAAGCGGATGCGCCGGTTCAACCTGTCGGGCGGCTGGGCCGACTACATCCAGTCGTTCAACGAGGTGATCAACGACCTCACCGGCCACGCCAACGACATCGCGCGCGTGGTCGCGGCGGTCGCGCGCGGCGATCTCGAGGAGACCCTCGAGCTCGACGGCGCAGACGGCCCGCGGCGCGGCGAGTTCCTGCGCCACGCCAAGATCGTCAACGGCATGGTCGCGCGGATGGCGCAGTTCGGATCCGAGGTGACGCGCGTCGCCCAGGAGGTCGGCGGCGAGGGCAAGCTCGGCGCGCAGGCCCGCGTCCAGGGCGTGTCCGGCGTGTGGAAGGACCTCACCGACTCGGTCAACCTGATGGCGTCCAACGTGACCAACCAGGTCCGCGAGATCGCCCGGGTCACCACCGCGGTCGCGCAGGGCGACCTGACCAAGACGATCACGATCGACGTCAAGGGCGAGATCCTCGAGCTCAAGAACACGATCAACACGCTGGTCGAGCAGCTGCGCGCGTTCGCCAACGAGGTGACCCGCGTGTCGCGCGAGGTCGGCACCGAGGGTCGCCTCGGCGGCCAGGCCACGGTGCGCGGCGTGTCCGGCGTGTGGCGCGAGCTGACCGAGTCGGTCAACTCGATGGCCAACAACCTCACCGTCCAGGTCCGCAACATCACCGAGGTGACCTCCGCGGTGGCGTCCGGCGACCTCGGCAAGAAGATCACCGTCGAGGCCAAGGGCGAGATCCTGTCGCTCAAGAACACGATCAACATCATGGTCGATCAGCTGAGCTCGTTCGCCGCCGAGGTCACCCGCGTGGCGCGCGAGGTCGGCACCGAGGGCGTGCTCGGCGGCCAGGCCGAGGTCGCCGACGTGTCCGGCGTGTGGCGCGAGCTGACCCAGAACGTCAACTCGATGGCGTCGAACCTGACCTCCCAGGTCCGCAACATCGCCGAGGTCGTCACCGCGATCGCCGGCGGCGACCTGTCGAAGAAGATCGGCGTCGACGCGCGCGGCGAGATCCTCGCGCTCAAGAACACGATCAACCAGACGGTCGACAAGCTCAACCGCTTCGCCGCCGAGGTCACCCGGGTCGCCCGCCTGGTCGGCACCGAGGGCACGCTCGGCGTCACCGCCGACGTCAAGGACGTGTCCGGGATCTGGAAGGAGCTGACCGAGAACGTCAACCAGATGGCGCGCAACCTGACCAACCAGGTCCGCGACATCGCCGAGGTCACCACGGCCGTCGCCCAGGGCGACCTCGGCCGCAAGATCACCGTCGAGGCGCGCGGCGAGCTGGTCACGCTGAAGAACACGATCAACACGATGGTCGATCAGCTCAACGCGTTCGCGTCCGAGGTCACCCGCGTCGCGCGCGAGGTCGGCACCGAGGGCGTGCTCGGCGGCCAGGCTCAGGTCCGCGATGTGTCCGGCATCTGGAAGGAGCTGACCGACAACGTCAACTCGATGGCGTCGAACCTGACCAACCAGGTCCGCAACATCGCCGACGTCGCCCGCGCCGTCGCCACCGGCGACCTGTCGCGCAAGATCACCGTCGATGCGCGCGGCGAGGTCCTCGATCTCAAGGCCACGCTCAACACCATGGTCGACCAGCTCAACGCGTTCGCGTCCGAGGTCACGCGCGTCGCGCGCGAGGTCGGCACCGAGGGCCGGCTCGGCGGCCAGGCCTCGGTCGAGGGCGTGCGCGGCACCCTGACCAACCAGGTCCGCGACATCGCCGAGGTCACCACGTCGGTCGCGCGCGGCGACCTGACCCGCAAGATCACCGTCGATGCCAAGGGCGAGATCCTCGAGCTCAAGAACACCGTCAACACGATGGTCGACCAGCTGAGCTCGTTCGCCGACCAGGTCACCCGGCTGGCGCGCGACGTCGGCATCGAGGGCCGGCTCGGCAGCCAGGCCGACGTGCGCGGCGTGCTCGGCACGTGGCGCAACCTGACCGACGCGGTCAACTCGATGGCCGCCAACCTCACCGATCAGGTCCGCAACATCGCCAAGGTCGCGACCGCGATCGCCAACGGCGACCTGCAGCAGAAGATCGTCGTCGACGCCAAGGGCGAGATCCTCGAGCTCAAGAACACGATCAACACCATGGTCGATCAGCTGAGCGCGTTCGCCGACCAGGTCACGCGGGTCGCCCGCGAGGTCGGCACCGAGGGCAAGCTCGGCGGCCAGGCCTCGGTCGAGGGCGTGCGCGGCACCTGGAAGGAGCTGACCGACAACGTCAACCAGATGGCGTCGAACCTGACCAACCAGGTCCGCGACATCTCCGCGGTCGCGACCGCGATCGCGCGCGGCGACATGACCCGCAAGATCTCGGTCGAGGTCCGCGGCGAGCTGCTCGACCTCAAGAACGTGATCAACACGATGGTCGACACGCTCTCCGCGTTCGCCGACGAGGTCACCCGCGTCGCGCGCGAGGTCGGCGTCGAGGGCAAGCTCGGCGGCCAGGCCGCGGTGCGCGGCGTCGCCGGCACCTGGAAGGAGCTGACCGACAACGTCAACCAGATGGCGTCGAACCTGACCAACCAGGTCCGCGACATCGCCGAGGTCACCACCGCGGTCGCCAACGGCGACCTCACCCGCAAGATCACCGTCGAGGTCCGCGGCGAGCTGCTCCAGCTCAAGAACACGATCAACACCATGGTCGACCAGCTCGGCTCGTTCGCGTCCGAGGTCACCCGCGTCGCCCGCGAGGTCGGCCTCGATGGCGTGCTCGGCGGCCAGGCCGAGGTCCGCGGCGTGTCGGGCACGTGGCGCGAGCTGACCGACAACGTCAACGTCATGGCGCGCAACCTGACCGAGCAGGTCCGCGGGATCGCGACCGTGGTCACCGCGGTCGCCAACGGCGACCTCGAGCGCAAGCTGACGCTGACCGCGCGCGGCGAGCTCGCCACCCTGGTCGACACCATCAACAGCATGATCGACACGCTGTCGACGTTCGCCGAGCAGGTCACCGGCGTGGCGCGCGACGTCGGCGTCGAGGGCCGGCTCGGCGGCCAGGCCCCGCCAACCTGACGACGCAAGTACGCGCGATCGCCGAGGTGGCGACCGCGGTCACCCAGGGCGACCTGACGCGGTCGATCACCGTCGAGGCGCGCGGCGAGATGGCGCAGCTCAAGGACACCGTCAACCAGATGATCCGCACCCTGGCCGAGACCACCAAGGTCAACCAGGAGCAGGACTGGCTCAAGACCAACCTGGCGCGGTTCAGCCGGCTGCTCCAGGGCCAGCGCGACCTGCTCGCGGTGGCGCGCCTGGTGCTCAACGAGCTCGCGCCGCTGGTCAACGCCCACCACGGCGCGTTCTACATGACCGAGACGCCCGACGGCGGCCAGCCTCAGCTCAAGCTGTTCGCGTCGTACGCCTACCAGGAGCGCAAGAACGTCTCGAGCGTGTGGCGGTTCGGCGAGGGCCTGGTCGGCCAGGCCGCGCTCGAGGCCAAGCGCATCGTGCTGTCCAAGGTGCCGTCGGATTACATCCAGATCTCGTCGGCGCTGGGCGAGGCGCCGCCGCACGCGATCGTCGTCGTGCCGATCCCGTTCGAGAACGCGGTCAAGGGCGTGATCGAGCTGGCGTCGTTCGAGCGGTTCTCGGGGATCCAGCTCGCGTTCCTCGACCAGATGCTCGAGTCGCTCGGCATCGTGATCGCGACGATCGAGGCGACGATGCGCACCGACGAGCTGCTCCAGGAGTCGCGCAGCCTGACCGACGAGCTGCGCAACCAGCAGAAGCAGCTGCAGCAGACCAACGAGGAGCTCGAGGAGCAGGCGGTCCAGCTGTCGGCGCAGAAGGCCGAGGTCGAGCGCAAGAACAAGGAGGTCGAGCTCGCCCGCCAGGTGCTCCAGGAGCAGGCCGAGCAGCTCGCGATGAGCTCGAAGTACAAGTCCGAGTTCCTGGCCAACATGTCGCACGAGCTGCGCACGCCGCTCAACTCGCTGCTGATCCTGTCGCGCCAGCTCGCCGACAACATCGAGGGCAACCTCACCGACAAGCAGATCCGGTACGCCGACACGATCCGCCAGGCCGGCACCGATCTGATGACGCTGATCAACGAGATCCTCGACCTCGCGCGGATCGAGTCCGGCAAGATGATGGTCGAGGTCTCGCAGGTCCGGTTCAGCAACCTGCGCGACTACGTCGACCAGACCTTCCAGCAGGTCGCCGAGGAGAAGTCCCTGGCGTTCACGATCGAGCTCGACCCCGAACTGCCGTCGTCGATCGAGACCGATGACATGCGGCTGCGCCAGGTGCTGCGCAACCTCCTGTCCAATGCGATGAAGTTCACCGAGCGCGGCCGGGTCAAGCTGCGGATCTTCCGCGCGGCGCCGAGCACGATCGCGTTCGCGGTGGTGGACTCCGGGATCGGCATCCCCAGGGACAAGCTGCAGCTGATCTTCGAGGCGTTCCAGCAGGCCGACGGCTCGACCAACCGCAAGTACGGCGGCACCGGGCTCGGCCTCACGATCTCGCGAGAGATCGCCGAGCTGCTCGGCGGCGACCTGCGGGTCGAGAGCGCGGTCGGCGTCGGCAGCACGTTCACGCTGCACCTGCCCACCGTGTACCAGGCCAAGAGTCGCGAGCCTCGCCTCGCGGCGGCCGACAGCTCGGGCGTGCCCGTGCCGGTGATCGACCTCAGCGTGCCCGAGCCCGTCAAGGAGCGCTCGGGCCCGATCGGGAGCGGGGCCGTGGCGGTCACGCGCTCGGTGCCCGACGACTACGAGAGCCTCGAGCCCGGCGACCGTGTGCTGCTCGTGATCGAGGACGATCTCGCGTTCGCGATGACGCTGCTCGAGATGGGCCGGCAGTCGGGATTCAAGACCCTCGTCGCGACCGGCGGCATGAAGGGGCTCGAGCTCGCGCGCGCGGTCAAGCCCGACGCGATCACGCTCGACCTCGGGCTGCCCGACATCGACGGCTGGGTCCTGCTCGACCGGCTCAAGCACGATCCCGCGACCCGGCACATCCCGGTCCACGTGATCTCGGGGCTCGACGAGGAGCGCCGCAGCCTGCAGTACGGTGCGCTCGGGTTCCTGCAGAAGCCGGCCACCGTCGAGAGCCTGCAGGCCGGGCTGTCCGGGATCCACGACTTCGTCGAGAAGCGGGTCAAGAACCTGCTGGTCGTCGAGGACGATCCGGTGCAGAGCCAGGCGATCGCCGACCTGATCGGCGACGGCGACGTCTCGACCACCAGCGTGGCGACCGGCGAGACCGCGCTCGCATCGCTCCAGGAGCGCAGCTACGACTGCGTCGTCATGGACCTGCGGCTGCCCGGGATGTCCGGCTTCGAGCTGATCGAGCGGATCAAGGCCGATCCGCGGCACCGCCGGCTGCCCGTGATCGTCTACACCGGCCGCGAGCTGACCGACGAGGACAAGCAGCGGCTGCACGGCCTGGCGCAGACCGTGATCATCAAGGACGTCACGACCATGGAGCGGCTGCTCGACGAGACCGCGCTGTTCCTGCACCGCGTCGAGACCAACCTGCCCGAGCGCAAGCAGCGCGTGCTGCGGCGGCTCGCCAAGAGCGATCCGCAGCTCGCCGACCGCAACGTGCTCGTGGTCGACGACGACCTGCGCAACATCTTCGCCCTGACCTCGCTGCTCGAGGGCCACAAGATGCACGTGCAGTACGCCGAGAACGGCCGGCGCGCGCTGCACAAGCTCGAGGAGAACTCGGACATCGACGTCGTCCTGATGGACATCATGATGCCCGACATGGACGGCTACGAGGCGCTGCGCAAGATCCGCGAGCGCGCGCAGTGGAAGGACCTGCCCGTGATCGCGCTGACCGCCAAGGCGATGCAGGGCGACCGCGAGAAGTGCCTGGAGGCCGGCGCCTCGGACTACATCACCAAGCCGGTCGACGCCGACCAGCTCCTGTCGCTGCTCCGGGTCTGCCTGTACCAGGACTGACGCAGCTTCGGTCCGGATACCGGCTCGAAAATCCGAGGCGCACGGGGCGCGCTAGCCCCTCGATGCCGATACGGCGGCGGCTTCGCGGCACGTCCTCGTCGTGACGAGCTGCGTCGACCTCCGGAATCGGAACGCCGTGCTGCACAGCAGCATCGTGCCGGCGCGACACACTGTTCCCCTCGCGCACGCCCGGCGCCGCGCGTCGCGGCCCCCCCGCTGCCTCGGCGTTACCGCCGGGCTGAAGCTGCCCGCGATTAATCGCGGTCACTCGCCTTTAGTCAATGTAATAGCTTACCGAACACCGCAGCAATATGCGGCGGCGTGAAACTCGCCACGGTGTTTGCTTATGCGGATTATCTGCCAACCGCCGTGTGCGGATCAGTAGCCGGGCTCGGCGGATGACAATGCGATGGAAGTGAGTCTGCACGACGATGCACGCCGATCGTCCCCTGCAGCATCGTCGGCGTCTGCGATCCCAATCTCGGATGACCACCTCCCAGCCTTCTCGCTGTTCCGTAAGAGGAATATAGTAACAAGACTTGAAGCGGTACAGAAAGTTAATATCGTAGTGCTGTGCCCAGGGACGCCATTCACCGACACATCGCCAAGCAGATCCGTTCACTCGCCAAGCAGCAAGGCTGGAGCGGAAACCGCCTCGCCGACACCGCGGGCGTGAGCCGCGCGCAGCTGTCGCGGCTGCTCACGCTGCAGACCTCTCCGACGATCGGGCTGCTCAAGAAGATCGCCGCTGCTCTCGACGTCGACACGCGAGATCTGTTGCCACCGGCGAGATAGGCGCGGGCGAACCGCTCGACACCACGCTGCACCGGCCACTTCGCGCGTCACGCGTGGCGTTGCGTCGTGCGCGGCTGCAGCACGGGACCGAGCCAGCGGCGGAGCTGCAGCAGGCCGTCGCGCGCCGTATCGAGCACGCGGTCGCACGCATGCTCGACGTATGACGCGTGCCCGGGCGCGCGGCCCTGCGCGAACGTGTCGAGCGCGCCGCCGAGCTCGCGCCACCGCGTCGGCGCCTCGTCGCCGTAGCACCGCAGGTAGGCCGACGCGCGCTGGATCTCGGCCGGCAGGTGGCGCGCGAGCCGCTGCGCCACCAGCTTGTTCCGCAACGTCATGCTCTCGACGACGTAGGTCCAGCCCAGCGCCTCGGGCAGCTCGAGCGCGCCCGCGAGCGCCATGCGCGGTGCCTGCATCAGGTCCCGCCGGTCGGCGCCGAGCGCGACGAGGTCGTGGGCCAGCAGCGCGGCCTTGTGGTTGCGCAGCCCCGCGTCGCGGACGACCGCGGTCAACGCGCGGTGCCCCGCCAGCACCTGCTCGACCGGCGCGTGGAAGCCGTACATCCGGACCAGGTACAGCCGGTAGTCGAGCCACGACACGCGGCCGACGAGCAGCTCGCGGTCATCGCGGATCGCAGCGGTGGCGGCGTTGAGCCGCGCCATCAGGCTCGACGTGCGGCCGACCGCTTCTTGCAGCATCTGCGGGATTCCTGCAAGACCTGTACGCGCACGCTGTGCGCAGTTCGCTCAGCTTGCGCCTCTACGAGACGGGCCGTCGAGCACACCGTGGCAGTCGCGCACGTGACACCGTCGCCGGGGGGGCCGCCCTGCGAAGTTCTTCGATCGCTCGTGCGCGCGGGCCCGAATTGATCGATCAATAGGGGGCCTTCCCGCCCCCTCTCTCGCGGCAGAGC